>CAVJWR010000183.1:0-2018 GCA_963653155.1 Limosilactobacillus gorillae | reverse complement strand
CCTTGAGGAAGTGGAGCGAGAACACGTCGCCCATCTTTATGGCCTCGTACTGGCCGCGCGTGATCGCGTGCTTGAATCCCTCCCATGTGCGCGGATATCCCCAGTTCATCGGGGGATTCCTGAGGTCGGAGACGATCGGCATGTAGGCGTAGAACGATACGCCGATTTCCGCAAGCAGGGTGGCGATCGCCATGGATCGCCCGGTCGGCAATGCTACGAACGCGAGGCCAAGCACGATGAAGTTCCATATGACGGGCCAGAAGAACCACCAGCTCTGAGGATGCGTAAGACCGTTCATCGCGCCTTTCTCAAGCAGCACGAACACCGTGATCTGCACCGCCGCAACCGGCACCGCGTATGCAAGCCCGCGAGGCGTCTTCCACGCGAGGGCGAACAGCGCCGCGATTCCGACGATGAGCAGCGTATTTTCCTTCATGAACGAATGCGGCACGCCCCGATATCCGGCGGCATCTGCGGAAGGGCCGCTTCCAGCAATGATGAGCGCAACTACGCCGCAGGCGACCGCCGCCGCGATCCAGCGCCAGTCTTTCCTGTCTTTCGTCATGGCGAAGCCTATGGAGCTAACGACCGAACCGAGCAGGAATGCGCCGATGAACGCATATTTCGATGGCGTGAGAAGGGGGGCTATCAGCTGTTCGTTGGCCGTGTTCCATTCTGCGTGGCCGGGGAAGAGTGCGGCGGCAAATACGAGCGCGACCCCGGCGAAGCCTATGGCTTTCCATGCCTTGCGGATGAATGGCGCAAGTATCACGAGAATGCAGCCGATCCACAGGAGAATCCCGTTTGGACACGATTCCGTCTTTAGCACTGGCTCAAACTTGTTTATCACCTCGGCGCTCATGTAGGCGTTCGCCCGAAGCATACTGCCAGTCTTGAGCATGATGTATGTGAGTCCTATCGGTATGAGGATTAGCAGCGTGTCGCGGAACATCTTTGCGTCCTTGAGCGCAATGATGACGGCTATAGGCACCGCCGCGAGAAGGAGTACCTGGTAGTTTGTGAGGCCAAGGCCGAATACGAAGGACGTAAGCCACAGTATCTTGTCGGAAGGCTTGCGCATCCAACGGTAGGAAAGCAAAAACACCCACATGAGGAACAGGGCGTTCAGGGAATATATCTCCACGATGGTGGACTGCGACCACATCACCGGCGAGAATGCGAAGACGAGCGCGGCGGCGACTCCGCCGGAGAAGGCGAAGAGCGAGTTCGTCTTGCCGCATTCCGCATCCTGCGCATCATCCTTCGACTGCATCATGTCCATGCTCGACCGGCATACGAGCATGGCGGTGCATCCGGCCGCGAATGCGCCGGTCACGGCGGAGAACAGTGACATTGCCCATGCGGGCGTAGGATGCCCCATGTACGTCACCCACGAGAACAGGCGGCAGAACACCCAGCCGCACATGCTCCAGAACGGATATCCCGGTGGGTGCGGCACTCCAAGGTGGTCTGCCGCAGTCGCGAGCTCGCCTGAATCCTCAAGGCCTACAGAAGGCCCGAGGGTGAAGAAGTACACCATGAAGGCGGAAAGGGTCGCCGTCCAGAATGCGGCCCAATCGACCTTCGTGAAAAACTTGCGCTCTTTGCTTACGCACATATCTTGGTCGTTGCAGTTCAATTCAATTCTCCCGCGAAAAATTAGGCAGTATTTTACCATATATCGCGGGAGTGTGTGCGTCGTCTTGTTGGTAGTTGGTAGATGGTAGTTGGTAGATGGTGGATGGCAGTTGATCAGCGTTCGCTTCGCGCATCCGTCACTACGTCGCGGATGACACGGCCGCCCTTAACCTCGCGGTCGATCCAGCGGCCCTTGCCGTCGGGCAGACGGAAGGCGTAGTCTTTCCACGATTCCGGCACCGTTCCGCGCACGAGCATTTCGTTCACCGCGAAGACGCAGTTGCCGCTTGCCGTCGTGAACCACGGATGGATGCGCAGTCCCGGTTCGTTGATCTCCCACGTCTCGCCGAACGGGCCCATCGCCCCCGCCGCCTCCAGAA
>CAVJWR010000182.1:0-2035 GCA_963653155.1 Limosilactobacillus gorillae | reverse complement strand
GTAGCGGGGCTGGAATGCACGGCTCTGGCTATCCTGTTCCTGGAAATATATCTCCGGCTTGAGTCCGGCGAGTTGCGTGGCCTTCAGGGCCGCCGCCGCACTCATCATATGGTCGTAGTGCGTCTCGATCAGCGAATGCACGATTATCGCGCGTGGCTTCAGCTTGCGGAATTCCGCCGCCATCTTCTCGCAGGTTTCGCGCCCCGCGAACGCCTCTCCGTCAATCTCGTCGAACCAGTGCAGCGGCACTCCGATTGCACGGCAAACGGCCTCGTCCTCGGCGGTGCGAAGCCTGCGGCATGAGCCGTCAAGATGCCTTGCCTCGCCGAGTCCGCGCTCGCCGTGCGTGTATTCGAAGACGTGCACATCATATTTTTCGGCGAGACGAATCACCGTGCCGACCGAACTGGCAAGGTCATCCGGGTGGCACGAGACGTATACCACCGTCTCCCGCGATGCGGACGATCCGCCATTCCCAAAACCAACGGAAGCCGTCCCGACGGCAGCCGCACCCATAAGGAAACCCTTGCGCGATAGATTCATCTTTAACGTACCTTTCTTAAACCTTCAGGAAAACATTCTTCCGATAGAGAAGGTAGAGCAAAAGCCAACAGGTCACGATGTAGGCGACGTTCGTCCCGACAGCCTGCCACGCAGTTGGCAACAGGGCCACCGTGCCACTGAAGAGAAATTCTGACGCCTTGCGAAGTCCGACAATGCGCTGCACCAGATATATCGTGATCGCGTTCATGCCTATCACACGGAAGAACAGCGTCCATCCGCGCAACCCTTTCACGTCGATGACGTAATAGAACAGCGCAAGCAGCGCCGCCGAGCATCCGCCCGCGACCAGGACGAACGAGCTTGACCAAAGGGACTTCACTATGGGGATAGACAGAGACATCAGCAGCCCGCATCCGACCATTGCCACAGACGATGCAAGGAGAATGGCCACCTTCTTGCCGCCGGAAAGCGCACTACGCAGAAGTTCGCCCGCGAACATGCCGAGCATCGGCATGGCGATTCCGGGCAGAATGCATGCCGTACCTTCCGGATCGAAGAGCTTGGAAAGAATGTGATTCCCGAAAAGCGTACGGTCGATCCAGCAGCCGAGGTTGCCTTCACGCGTAAACGGAGCCGCGTCAGGGAAATCCGGCGCTCCGACGAAGCGGAATAGAATCCACGAGCCGACCAGCAATGTAACGGCTATCATGGCGCGAGCCTTGCGTCCGGAAAAGATGTAGATTAGCGCAGCGACCATCCAGGTGAAACCGATCAACTGCAACACCCCGAATACACGCTGGTGGGCAAAGTCGAACTTCAAAAGCCCATAATACACGAGACCCAATAAAATCAGCGTAAGCCCGCGTCGCAGGGTGTGCCATACAAGCGCAGCCCTTGTCGCCCCCTGCGCAAGCCGTTTCGCTGTCGAGAACGGGAAGCTCACCCCAGCAATGAACAGGAAAAGCGGGAAGATCAGGTCTTCGAACGCGAATCCCTCCCATGGGACATGACGGAACTGCCGCGCAAACGCACAGTCAGGTGCGCCGAGCGCCGCACATATGGCAATCATAAGCGGCCCGCCCCCCATGATGAAGAACATGTCGAAGCCACGCAGGGCATCGAGCGACAGCAACCGTGAACTCTTCTCCGTTGATTCCTTTTTCATCCCTTATCGATTCCCCTGTTCTGGCTGGTGCGCAAGATCATTTCACCGTGCCGCCGCGAAGCCTTATGCTCCTTGCATAGTACTCGTCCCAAAGTATGAGGCCAAATTCCCTGACAATCTCGTCAATGGGCTTCGCGGGGTCGTTCGAAAGGATCGTGACCGCCCCAACTGCTCCGGGATTGCGCATCTCGAACCGGTCGCCGTACTTGTCGATCGCCCTCTGGATGCCGCCCCAGTTGTCGTCAAGGTGAATGACTCGGCTGTTCGTGTTTATCTTGGTAGTCGATGTGTAGAAATAGTCGTGGCTGTGCATCAGCACTTCGCCCGAAGGGCCATCAATCTCCTTCGCGAGATTGCCCACGGTAC
>CAVJWR010000181.1:498-2089 GCA_963653155.1 Limosilactobacillus gorillae | reverse complement strand
TGACCCTGATCACACTTCCGTTCTCCACCGCCGGAAGATTCACCACAAGGCTCTTCGCCGCCGAATAACGCGGAGCAGGCGCCACCCATCCTGCATCCAGAACGTTCCGTTCCCGTGCGGTGACGGAATGGACTTTCCCATTGCGATTGGAAACCGTAGCGCAGATTACGTCGATGCTTCCTACGCACGGATTATATTCATACCGCAACTCAGCGGACGCCTTTTTGCCGGCATAAGTGAGTATCTCCCGTTCCCATGTGTTCGTGACCGTCCAGCAATATGGCGTGACGACATGCACATCGCGCCGGTCATACAGCGTGCGGACATTGGCGCCGCTTTCGCCGCGTGAACCGAACTGCGGATTCCTCCTTTCGCCAAGCTCAATCACCTCAAGATCCTGCTTGAGCTCAAGATAGCCATCCGGCGATATCTCCGTGACATCCACGGCGCATTTCCTCGTAGCCGTAAACGTTCCCCCGTCAACCGACATACGTCGCTCGTACACGTAGCCGTTTCGTTCAAGTTTTACGTCGGGCGGCAAACTGAAGACCTTGCCGACAGAATCCCCAAGCCTAAGCGACACCTTTTCTTCCGCAAGCGCGGTGGAGAAGAATTCGAGAGGGTAGCGACGATGCTCAAGCTCTGTTCCGCCAACAAGAATGCGGTCGGCAATCGCAAAGCCATCGAACAGGAATGGAGGAATCAGCTCGTCGCGAGTCTTGCCACGCACCACAAGATCATGCAGACGGACGGCAAACGACACCCCAAGAGGCGTGTCGGTGTCACGCAGATCCGACGGCACCATGTCAAATGAAAGCAGTTCCGCTCCCGGATAGGAAGAGCGCACGACCCGCTCAAAGAAGCGACGACGATCCTCTGGCACCATCTTAAGAAACTTGCCTCGGTAAAGGTCGTTCACACCGCCAAAGGATACAGTGGTCTCTACGAGCGCAGAGCCGTCGGAGGCAAGGGTCCCCTTTGTATCCGCCCGGAACGCATTCTCCGTGGACGGCTTCACCGGGCTAACCGCAAGAGGCAATCCTGCGGGATGTGCCACAAGATACGAGCAGTCCATCAGGTATGCCGGAAGAAGATCACGGGTGCTTTCGTTCGTGGGATCCATGAGCATGAAATCTCCGGGCGCGACCGCCCTTCCCGGCTCACGCGCAACGGCGACCACCGCATGGTTGAAATACGGCAGCGGCACATCCTCGTCCATCTTCGGTCCGACGCTGATCAACACAGGATACGCTTCTATTCCCGCAATGCGGAACATCGAAACAAGAAGCGCGGCCTTGTCGCGGCACACCCCATAACGATTGTCAAAGGTAACGGAAACGTCATGCGGCGCATACCCTGGCGATTCATCCTCCAGCGTAAGCCCCATGTACCGCACCTCCTGCGACACGAACCTGAAAAGCGCACGGATTTTGCCGATGTATGTATCCTGTCCTGAAAGCAGATTGGAGACCTTGTTCGACATCGCCGCGTTCACAACCTCAAGGCGAGGCTTTGAGAGATCCCAGTACCATTTGGAAACATCTTCCCATCGCCTCGTCGTGGAAACGAGCAGTTTCTGAGCAACGGACCC
>CAVJWR010000181.1:0-461 GCA_963653155.1 Limosilactobacillus gorillae | reverse complement strand
CATTTGGAGACGTCCTCCCACCGTCTCGTCGTGGAGACGAGCAGTTTCTGCGCAACGGATCCGAACGGCGGCATATCCGGCTCAGGGAATGCCTGTGGCACATTCTCGGCGACCCAGCGCATTGCCACGCGGCCATCAGGAAGAGGCATATCCTCGCTCCGGGTGACGGTGCCTTCCAGCAGATTGCGAAGCTTCACGCTTACTATGGGGAGATTCGTAGGCGCAATTATCTCAAGCGAAGCGCGTCTTATCGGCATGGTGGACTCGAACAGCGCCCCGGTCGCAAATGCATTGCGCATTCGAGGCTTCGACATCCGTTCCCGCGTGACAACGCGCCGGACTTCGCCGACTTCCATTCCCGGAACCGCGCACGTAATGCGCCTGTCCAGAGGATCGTAGATGTTGGATGCCGTAGATGAGTTGTCCGTCGCCTCCTTTAGGGTCTTTCTAAAGTCAACCGC
>CAVJWR010000180.1:0-2213 GCA_963653155.1 Limosilactobacillus gorillae | reverse complement strand
CGAGCAGGTGCGAGTCGGGACCGATCGAACGGAATTTTCTCCGCTCGAAAGCCATCGGTCACTTGGCTGCGGATTCGGTCTTGGCGTTGTCGTCAGCCAAGCCGGCAACGGAAGACCTGGCGACCTCCACCGACACTCCAGAGGCAATCTCGATAAGAAACGTCTTTTCCTTGCATTCCTTGATTGTGCCTATGAAACCGCCGGCGAAGACGACTCTCGCGCCCGCGCGAAGTTCCTCGATCATCTTGCGGCGCTCTTTCTCCTTGCGCTGCTGAGGACGTATCATCATGAAGTAGAAGATCGCGAATATAAGCAGCATCGGCACAAGCATGCCCATTCCGCCGCCCTGCTGAGCCGTGGGTTTCGCCGCTTCCTGTGCGGCCTGAGCAAAAAGAACAAGTGAGTTCATGTTTCGTATTCCTTTGTTGTTTTCATGCCTCGGACTACCCTGCGGCAGTTCCGGACGCAATGCCTTTGTTTTCAGTGCCCAAGAACCTGTCGGCGAACGTGCCGTCCGAAATCGACTCGCGCATGTCGCGCATCACGTTGAGCAGACAGTGGATGTTGTGTATGGTGAGCAGTCTCACGCCAAGTATCTCGTCCGCACTCAGAAGATGCCTTACGTATGCGCGGGAGAAATTCCTGCAGCAATAGCAGTCGCAGCCATCCTCCACCGGACCGAAGTCCTTGGCGCGAGAGGCGGCCTTGACCGACAGGTTGCCGTTTCTCGTCACGGCGGTGCCGTGCCGCGCAATCCTTGTCGGCAACACACAGTCGAACATGTCTACGCCACGCGCAACGCATTCCGCAATCTGGTGGATTACGCCAAGCCCCATTACGTATCGCGGCTTGCCGTCCGGCAGAAACGGAATGGTCGCCTCGACAGCCTTGTACATCTCCGCCTCCGGTTCGCCAACGGACACCCCTCCAATCGCGTAGCCGGGGAAATCCATCTTCACAAGATCTTCGGCGCAATGCCTCCGCAGGTCGGCATACACCCCTCCCTGCACTATCCCGAACACCTGCTGGCCTTCCGCATGCGGAGCATCAAGCGACATCTTGGCCCACGAAATTGTCGTGTTGACGCTCTTTTCCGCTCGCGACCGATCACACGGATACGGCAGGCATTCGTCGAACACCATCGCGATGTCAGACCCAATGACGCGCTGCATATCCATGGATTCCCTCGGCCCCATGAAGAACTCGTGGCCGTCAATGTGGGAATTGAACACAACGCCATCGGGCGTAAGTTTGCGGATCTTCGCGAGTGAAAACACCTGGAATCCGCCGGAGTCCGTAAGGATGGGACGTTCCCAACCCATGAACCGGTGAAGTCCCCCTGCCGCCGTCAGGATATCCTTGCCGGGGCGAAGGAACAGATGATATGTGTTGGATAGGATTATCCGCGCATCTTCCGCAAGAAGATCGCGAGGCTCCAGCGACTTCACGGTTGCCTGTGTGCCTACAGGCATGAACACCGGAGTCTCAACATCTCCATGCGCAAGATGCAGTACGCCCCGGCGAGCCTTGGTTGAGGCATCTCGCGCAATGATGTCAAATTTGCCTATGATGTCCGTTCTCTGCACAGTAGTCGCATCGAGGCTATTCAGCCTTCTTTGAGGGATCAACGCCCATCCGCTTCAGGACGGCATCGGTAACTTCAAGTTCTGGCTTCGCAAATCCGCAGGCCGCAATATCCACGATCAAGTCGTAGCCCTCAGACTTTGCGAACTCGCCAATCTTCGCCTCTACATCCTTCTTCTCGATCTTGAACAGCCTCTGCTGAAGGTCGGCAAGCTCTTCCTGGAAACGCTGATCTTCCGCGCGCATTTCCTGCTGTGCGGCATAAGCCTTGCGTTGAATGCCCTCCATCTTCTTCTGGAGATCCGCCTTTGCGCTTGCGCTGAGCATCGGATTCTTCCAGTCGGACTGTATCTTGCCGCCCTCGTCCATCAGGCTTTTCATCTGCTCCTGATGGGCCTCCATCTTTTTGCGGTAGTCGTCTGCGGTAGATTTTACGAGCGTCTTGTTCGAGGCATGGCTTGGATGGTTTTTGATCAGCACCTCAAGGTTGACCACCCCCAATTTCATTTCCGCTCCGGCAACCATTGCGAGGGCGACACAAGTGCATGCGATTATCTTCTTCATATATGCTCCAACTGTAATCCTTAAACTCTTTGTACTTTAACGCAACCGACCGAGATGTCTCAGAA
>CAVJWR010000179.1:0-2258 GCA_963653155.1 Limosilactobacillus gorillae | reverse complement strand
GCCAGATTGGAAGGAACGGAAGAAGCTGTTGAATCGAACAATGGCGGATATTGGGTTGCATAACGGATAATATTCTATGACACAATTTATCTCCAATCGTGAAATCTGCAAACGATGATTTGCGGGGTTGTGCCGCTTGCGAAGGAACGTCTGTGGGTTGCGACCGCGGACATCAAAGAACATGTACGTCGATACTGGCAGGCGAGACCTGGTGCCGTTCCTGGAGGTGCTGGACGGGATGCTGAAGCGCGGCATCGAGCTGCGGCTCATTCATGCGAAGGAGCCAGGCCCGAACTGGAGCGACGATCAGAATCTGAACCTCGAAAGGATGAATAGTTAAAATGAAAACACTATCGTGGACATTGCGCGTTGCGGCCTCCGCAGGGGTGTGCTTGATTCTTACTGGTTGTACGACACCGAGTAGGGACTCTGGCACGGAGGAACGCGACCGGTACATCGACTTCTGCCGTGAGCTGGCGACGTCGCCTGTGCCGGAGCGGGAAGACCCTGACGACTTCATGTCAAAGCTGGACTGGATGGTCCATCCGTGTTCGGCGACCGACCAGAAGTTCAAGAAGGACTACAAGGTGGTTTACGCCGACCGGCAGTACCTCAGCTTCCATTGCTCAGAATACTCCTATACGGGAGGTGCGCACGGTAATACGCAGGTCACGGTCGGAACGATCGACCGAAAGACAGGCAAACTCCTGACGCTTGCCGATGTCCCGGCATTCGCAAATCGGGATGCGCTGAAGAGGCGGCTGCACGACGCCGTTGTCGCGAAGATCGGCAAGGCTGCCTTGCAGGGCGAGGTCAGTCCGCACGGCAACTTCTACCTGTCCAAGGATGGCTGGCACTTCGTCTTCAACGAATATGAAGTCGCCTGCCATGCCGTCGGTGACGTTGAGGTGGTTATTCCGAGGTGAAGAAACTGGCGGCAAGCTACCGCCCTTCGCGGCGGAGTCCCCCGCCAACAACCAACGTATGGGCCACACAGAAAACGGAGGCTGGATGTCCAGTATTTGGCAAACCAGAAACCACCAACCTATCTGCAAAGTGTCTTTTCTATTTGACAAACTGGAATGGTTGTCGATGCATCGTATCAACACATTTCTATCAAACGGCACTCTCCGACGGCCTTGAGGATCACCCATTATTGTCTTAACGCGGAAATCGGTATGACATGAACGCCATCTGGCCTCGTGTACGCATGAAGTCCACCGGTGATGACCACAAGGAGGTCCGGCGTACGTAACGGGCATTGCCTTTCAGACACATTGTATTCGCCGATGAGTCGGCATACTTTCTTGAGGTGAGCCGCGCCATCTTCAATCTCCTTGGACCCAAGTTTGACTTCGATTAGGGCATAACGCCCATCCTGAAGATGAAGCACCGCGTCCGCCTCAAGGCCGTAACGATCCCGATAATAGGACAACCGACCACCCAATTCGCGAGAATAGACCCGAAGATCTCGCAAAACAAGACTTTCAAACAGAAATCCAAACGTCTTGAAATCCGTCCTAAAATAGTCCGGGCCGACCCCTAGCGCCGCCACCGCTACCGAAGGATCGGAGAAGCCCCTTTTCTTTGAGGCTCGAATGTCAGTTGCGCTTCGTATCGCCGGGCACCAGGCATCAATGTCTTCGATGACAAAAAGCTTTCGCAGCGCCGACAGGTACGAGTCAACCGTCGGCATCGAAACCTCGCGCACAGACATCAGATCCTTGCGGATGCTCGCTTTTGTCGCCAATGTCGATATGTTCCGCGCATACGAACGAAGAAGTTGTGCGGCCAAAACTGGATCGCGCTCCACTTCATCGACGCGCGAATGGATGGCTTTGTCGAAGCCAATTTGAGATATCACTCCTGAAGGTCTGGATCCTGCATCTCGATGACGCTCTTGGCCTTTTGCTTGGCCGTCGTCGTCTTGCCGCACCATTTCGGGCCGACAATGACAGTCGCGCCAACCGCACGCAGACGAACGTCAAGAATCGGATCGACTATCCGGGGAAGATATTTCATAGTGCACCTTGTTTAGGGGGACATTATACCACGTTTTGCATTTTCGGTGTTTATCGTTTTGTATTTTTGGGATGCTTCGCTTTGTACATTTGGGATT
Source organism: Limosilactobacillus gorillae (assembly GCA_963653155.1). GTDB lineage: Bacteria > Verrucomicrobiota > Kiritimatiellia > RFP12 > UBA1067 > UBA1731. Next base: position 139 of record CAVJWR010000179.1, on the reverse strand, counting down.
GCCGTTCCGTTCGACCATCTTCGTTCGGCATTTGGACGGGAAGTTGCCGGATTTCCGCACGAGTGGCGGAATTATGGTATACTTCACGCCGTCAGACGGGGAGAAATCCGTCTGCCTTTGCGTCCAACGCATCGATGAC
>CAVJWR010000178.1:0-2263 GCA_963653155.1 Limosilactobacillus gorillae | reverse complement strand
ATGTGGAAGCGTACGAATGGCTGGACAAGGCCGGATTCGACCAGATACCCACGGGCTCCAACTGGAGTTGCGACGAGAACTTCCCTGAGACGGTGAAGTTCTGCGACGCGAAATGCGATAAGAGCCGCATAAGGGGATACATGATGGCCCCTTGGACGCGCACGTTCGCGATACACGAAAAGAAGTCCATGGAGGCGATATCAATCATGGCCCAGACGATCAAGTCCCGCAAGGCCTGATCTCAAATGATGTTTTTCAAGTGAACAGCAATCTAACAAGCGTAAACAAAGAAGTCAAAGGCAATGTCTATAAATCGTAGATCGTTTCTGAAGGGAATGGCGTTTTCCGCCGCTGCCGCATCAGGCGGATGCGCAAGTTTCTGCGGCAAGAGTGCGCGTGTGGTGGCGCCGGGGCAAAAGGTGCGACTGGGTGTCGTCGGCGTCGGCGGCAAAGGCACATATGACTGGACGCAGCTGCTTGCCGCCGGGGCCGAAATCGTCGCCTTTTGCGACGTTGACCTGCTGGAGATAGAGGGTGGACTCAAGAAGTTCCAGGAGCTTGGCGGAAATCCGTCAAAGATTCGGTACTACACGGATTGGCGCGAGATGCTGGAGCGCGAGGAACGGAACATCGATGCGATAACCGTGTCCACCCCAGACCACATGCATGCGGCGATCGCTGTCGCCGCGATGAACCTCGGTTTGCATTGCTATGTGCAGAAGCCGCTTGTGCGGACGATCTGGGAGGCAAAACGCTTCGAGGAGGTTGCCCGCGACAATGGCGTAGTGACCCAGATGGGGAACCAGGGTTCGTCGGGGAGCGGACATCGCCGCAACGTGGAACTCCTTCAGCAGGGCGTAATCGGTGACATCACGGAGATACACGTGTGGACGGATCGTCCGATATGGCCGCAGGGGCTGAGCGCAAAGAATTTCATCCGGGTTCCCGGAGAAAGGCCGCCTGTGACGCTGAATTGGGATGCCTGGCTCGGATGCGCGGCGGCACGGCCGTTTGTGGGGGATCGCCCAGATTCCTACGTTTTCAATTTCAGGAACAAGTGGGCAGAGCGGATCAAGGGCGTATACCACAGGTTCAACTGGCGGGCGTTCTATGATTTCGGAACAGGCGCGTTCGGCGACATGGCTTGCCATACGATGAACCTGCCGTTCCGTGGGGCCGAACTCGGAATCGTGACGAAGGCCGAATGCAAGATGGCCATTGAGCAGAACGACGTGACGTATCCCACGCGCTCAATTGTCGAAGTCACGTATGCGCCTCGCAAGAGCCGCATCAGGAAGGGCCATACCCTGCCGGAGACGAAGGTCGTGTGGTACGATGGGGATCAGCAGCCATCCGCCGAGCTCATGCCGCAGGTCGTCGCCACGCTCACCAAGGTGCCGCTTACCGGATGCCTCATGATCGGCACGAAGGGCATCATGTGCTCCACCAACGACTATGGTCAGGAAGCCCTCATAGCCCTGAACGGCGAAACCAAGGTGCGCAGCACCACGAAGCATCCCGCATGCAAGGCATTGGGCACATATCTGCCCCGGCGCAAGGAGAAGGGCGAGATTGGCCAGTACGGAGAATTCCTTGACGCGATCAAGGGCGAATCGCCGATCATCGCGGAGACGCACTCCCGCTGCTATGCCGATATCGAACACTCGATTCCGATGCTTGAGGGAATGCTTGTCGGGTGCATCGCGCAGCGCGTTCCTGGCGTCCTTCGGTGGGACAGCGCAAACCAGCTGTTCATAGGCAACGGCGTGGCCAACCAATACGTGAAGCCATATATCCGCTCTGGCTGGGAGTTCTGACGGTGTTTGGTCGCATAGCCGCAGAGGTCGGCGTCAAGGAGGCTCAGGTGGCGGCGGTTGCCCGCCTTCTGGGGGAGGGGAATACCGTACCGTTCATTGCCCGCTACCGCAAGGAGGCTCACGGCAATCTGGACGAGGTGCAGATACTGAAGGTTCAGGAACGCATTGCCTACTACACAGAACTCAAGGACCGCAAGGCGGCGATACTGAAGTCGATTGAGGATCAGGGTAAGCTTACCGATGATTTGCGTACGCGAATCGAGGCATGCATGGTGAAGAGTTCGCTTGAAGACCTCTATCAGCCATACAAGCCCAAGCGCCGCACCCGTGCGATGATCGCCAGAGAGAAGGGGCTTGAACCTCTTGCGGATATCGTTTGGGCACAGGGTGCGGAGAAGCCGCTGGAGGCGGCATCTGAATTCGTGGATGCCACCAAGGGCGTAGAG
>CAVJWR010000177.1:0-2293 GCA_963653155.1 Limosilactobacillus gorillae | reverse complement strand
CTACCATCTACCCACTACCATCTACACTTCTACACGGCTAAATTATTAAATCCTCTAAATGGCCAAATGCAATCGTAAATCGCAAATCGAAAAATCGTAAATCTCTACCCTCTCCCCACTACCAACTACCCGAGTTGTCTCCCATTCGCTTTTCATGTATAATCCTTGCACATGGAACAGCCTTACGTCAATTACAAGTCGTTGATTTCCAAACTGAACGACAAAAAGCCATTCGGACTCCTCTCACAGCAAATCTCGCCCCTTTGCGACATGTTGTGGGAAAGATGCCCAAAACAGTTCAAGTCGATATTTTCCGCAGAACATGGATACTTCGGACTCGCTGCGCCGGGCGAAAAGACCAGCACCCTCAAGCATCCCCGCTTCCGCATACCGGTATTCTCGCTGTACGGCAATACGCGAAAGCCCACTGCCGACATGCTCCATGGCATCGAGCGCATCATCATAGATCTACAGGATATCGGCGTGAGGTGCTACACGTATCTCGCCACGCTCAAACTCGTGATGGAAGCAGCGGCAGAACGCGACATCGAAGTAGTCGTGCTTGACCGCCCGATACCGCTCGGCGGGATCGTGGATGGCCCCATGCCTTCCCCGGACAACTTAAGTTTCGTATGCCCTGCGGAGCTTCCGCTCTGCCATGGCATGACGATAGGAGAGGAATCTCGCTATCTTGCCGGTGCGATTCCCAATGTAAAGCTGTCGGTCGTAAGGATGCGTGGCTGGAGCCATGCGGTGTGCACCCCCTGGCCCGGATTCCTCCCGCCTTCGCCCGGAATAAAGAGCTGGGATGCGGCGGTCATGTACCCGCTTACCGTCTTCACCGAGGCATTCCCTGCGCTTGACACGGATCGCGGCGGCAATCTCGCGTTCCGCGTTCTTGGGGCGAAATGGATCGATCCCCAGAAGCTGATTGGCGATACGGAGGCCAAGATGCGCGAATATAGCGTGTCGATGCGCGAATATCGGTGGGCAACGGCCAACGGGGTTCTGCTGTCGGTGGAGAATGTCCGCCGATACCGTCCCGTCGCCGGAGGCATGACGCTCCTTTCGGCCATAAGAAAACGTTGGCCAAAGCAACTTTCCGAGGGTGCGCGCGACGAATGGCTCGTAAAGCTGATGGGCGGCAAATCGTTCGAACCCGGCGAGTGGAGGCGTCCGCTCGCCGCATACGCCAAGAAGCGCATCAACCTCTATGCGAACGATGTGATATAATCTGCGCCATGTCACAGGAATGGAACATAAGAAGCCGTGGACACGTCTGCTCCATCTGCGGGAATCCGCTCGTGGACAGGGCCCCGGTGATAAGCGTACTGCATGAGCAGAACGATGGCTACGAACGGCTCGACTGCCATCCGGAATGCTGGAAGACCGCCCCGCGCACATGGGAGCCGTTCAGCTCGTGGGAAGGCATATACTCCGCGCCGCCTCCAGCAGACAAGAAGGAGCCGCTGAAGAAGGAAACGGCGGACGAACTGCTGCGGCACCTCATATCGCTTGACGACCCGGCAATGAAGAACGTGGTGTACGTGCTTGCCGTCATGCTCGAAAGGTCGAAGATACTCGTGGAGCGCGACGCGAAGGTGCAGAAGGACGGCACCATCATCCGCATCTATGAGCATCGCCGCACGGGCGAATCGTTCATCGTTCTTGACCCGCGCATACGCCTTGAGAACCTTGCGGACGTGCAGACCGAAGTCGTAGCCCTGCTTTCCGGCACGAAGACGCTCGGAGAGGTCTCTTCCGAAGAAGAAGCCCAATCCAAGGCGGCAGAGAATCCCCCTGCGCCCTCCGATGCGCAGTGAACGTATACATTCACGTCCCCTTCTGCCGCAGCAAGTGCGCCTATTGCGCACTGCACTCGTATGTTGGGCGAAGCATCCGCGAGCGCGATGCCTATGTCGCGAATGTCGCCCATGAGCTTGAGGCCCTGCTGGCAAGAAAAGCCGGCGAACCCATATCTACCCTGTATTTCGGAGGAGGCACACCTACCCTGTGCAATCTTGAGCCGGTGTTTGACGTGGTTCGCCGCACCGGCGCACATGGCAAAGGCTTTGAGTTCACGGTTGAGCTGAATCCGGCAGATGCGTCGCCCGACACGCTAAGGCGGCTCATGGAAGGCGGCGTCAACCGCATATCAATGGGAGTGCAAAGCTTTGATGACTCCGTGCTGCGCAGCATGGGACGTCCACACACCGCATCGCAGGCCGTCGAGGCGTGGCGCATGATACGCGAGGCCGGATTCCACAACGCCGGCATAGACCTGATATGCGGC
>CAVJWR010000176.1:0-2419 GCA_963653155.1 Limosilactobacillus gorillae | reverse complement strand
GCTGGCGTGCCGTAAGCATCTTACGGCGAGCGTATTGGCCCTTCAGCGACTCGGCGAAATCCCTGTCGTCAAATACGCGCTTGCCACGCTTGACCGGCTCCCGCCATGTCTTTATCTCAGAAACCATGTCCATGAGCGCCCTGATCGTCGCATCGTCCTGGGCCACAGCCGCAGGATCCCTCTTGGGCAGAAACGGCGAAAGACGATCCCCGAACCGAGACTGCGCTTCTTCTCCGCAACTCTCCATCACGGTGCGGGCGAGAATTGCGAACTGCTTTTCGGATAGGGTGCGCCCCTGTTCGAACTGTTTCTTGATGGATTCTATGAACTTGTTGCCTTCGATTGCGTTGGCGGCGGAGAGCGCATCGAAGCACTCGCGGACGAGGTCATCCGGCGGCGCTTCACGCACTTTTGCAAGCAGATCGCCCCAGCCAAGGCTCTCGAAACGCGCATCGGCATCCGCAATCTGGTCACGATATGAAACGGCCATGGCGGCAAGTACCCGCAACTGGCGTTCCGAAAGCTTCTGCGGCTCCTTCTCCATCTGCTCGCGGACCGATGCGACAAACTCCCGGTCATCAAACTTCCTTTTCCCAACCGCCTTCGGCTCACGCCATACCTTAACCTCGTCAAGCATCGAAAACAAGGGCTTGAAGCGCTCCGGATCCGGTGGCGGCTCCTTTGCGGCGGCCAGCCATCCGAGGAACTTCGAGTAGAAATCCGACAGCATCCTTTCCTCTGTCTCCTTGCCGTCTTCCACCCGGTCGAGTTCGGATTCCATCTGAGCAGTGTACCCAACGTCGAACAGGGCAGGCATGCGTGAGACGAGCCAGTCGTTCACGTCCTCGCCGCGCTTGGTGGGCACAAGCTGACGCGACTCGCGCGTCGCATACTGGCGGTTGACAAGAACCTCTATCGTTTGCGCGTACGTGCTCGGCCTTCCGACCCCATTCTCCTCAAGGGCCTTGACGAGCGCCGCCTCCGAGAACCGTGCCGGAGGCTTCGTCTCCTTTCTGTCCGAAAGCCAGCGGAGCACTTCAGGGACGTCATTCACGGCGAGTTGCGGGAGCTCCGCCGTCTCGTCCTGCTCTTCGTCGCCCTCCGGCTTCTTTCTTACGACCGCTGTCGGCATTGCCTTCAGGAAGCCTTCGAACGTCACGGTCGTAGCCGACGCCGTGAATATGTAGGAATGCACCATCTCCTGCCGCTGTGGCACCAGCGACACGGATCGCAGACTAAAGCGGGCCTCAGCCATCTGGGACGCGACAAACCTGCGCCATATCAGGTCGTACAGCTTTGCGGCAGAGGAATCCAGTCCATCCACCGAACCGGGCCTACGCCACACATCCGTCGGACGTATCGCCTCATGGGCCTCCTGTGCGCCAGACTTCGACTTGTAGAAGTTTGGCTTTTCAGGCAGGAAATCCTTCCCATACTCGGAAGATACGAATTCCGTCGCCGCCGCGCGGGCAGACTGCGCGATGTTGACCGAATCCGTACGCATATACGTGATGAGGCCGCTCTCGTACAGCTTTTGCGCCAGCCCCATAGTGCGGTGCGGAGAGAATCCGCACACCGAACTCGCCGCCTGCTGGAGCGTTGACGTGGTAAACGGAGGGTACGGATGGCGCGTCTTGGGCTGATCCTTCACGTCGGAGACGCGCAACGTCGCCCCCGCGAGGTCCGCCACGGCGGCGTTCGCGACGTCTTCCCCGTGTATTTCAGGCTTCGCCCCGTCGATGCGGGCAAGCTTCGCCCTGAACGAGACGCCGTCCTTCCGGGCCTCTACGCCAAGCACCCAATATGGCACCGGGACGAACGACCTGATCTCTCGCTCACGCTCGACAAGCAGCCTCAACGCCACGGACTGCACACGTCCGGCAGACAGGAATCTGCCGTATGACAGGTATTTCCACAGCATCGGCGACACCTGGAATCCCACAAGCCTGTCGAGGATTCGGCGGGCCTGCTGGGCATCCACCCTTGCCTTGTCAATCTCGCGCGGATTCTCCACGGCCGCCTGCACTGCGGACTTCGTAATCTCGTTGTAGGTTACGCGGGCGACCTTCTTGCCCTTGCTCTCCTTGGAGAGGACTTCGCTCAGGTGCCAGGCAATGGCCTCCCCTTCGCGGTCAGGGTCGGGCGCAAGGTATATCTCGTCCGCCGCCTTCGCCGCCGCCCGCAGCTCCGAGACGACTTTCCTCTTTTCCGGGGATATCTCATACGTGGGCTTGAACGTCCATTCGCCCTCGACGCCCTTGACCGGCTCTATCTTTATCGCCAGCCCGCCCTTCTTTGGAAGATCCCTTATGTGCCCTATGGACGATTTAACCGTGAAGTCCCCGCCAAGGTATTTCCCTATCGTCTTTGCCTTCGCCGGCGATTCCACTATCAGAAGTTTTTTCATTATGTCTATTTC
>CAVJWR010000175.1:1309-2482 GCA_963653155.1 Limosilactobacillus gorillae | reverse complement strand
GCATGTGCCTCCATTCGAGACGACCACGGCGACATCCCACTGGAGTTCGCGGGAGATTCGCCGCGTCCTGAACAAATATCCGCAGATCGTCAACCTCACCGGACATATCCACACGGCAATCACGTGGGCGGCCAACATCTGGCAGGGCGAGTTCACTGCGATAAACCTTGGCGCACATGCGCAGTATTCAAACCCGATCGGCGGGGAGGCCATGGTGCTTGACGTGTTTGACGATTGCATCGACGTTCGCCGCTACGAGGCCATTTCGGGACGTGAAATCGGCGCCGATGACCGCTGGTCGATTCCGCTTCCACTTGACCCGAAGCATGGCCCCTACAATTTCGAGAGACGCAAGAAGGCAAATCCTCCGCCATGTTTCCGGGACGGCTCCAAGGCCACGTATTCCCAGAGTGGAGACGGCTCTTCAGGCGTCCTTTCATTCACGGCGGCAAGGCCGCTTGGCAAGGCATACCGCTACCATATCCAGATCGAGTCTCAGTCTGCCGATGGGGCATGGAGGCCGCTTGGCGTACTGAACCATGAACCTGCGCAGGTGATGGACGCTCCCGAAACCTGCGATTGCCCGATCATCCCGGCATCGCTCGATTCTGGGTGCAGGCATCGCGCGACGATTTCGGCGATCGATTCGTTTGGCGCAGTTGGAAAGCCCATGTCCTTCCTGTTCGACGTGCCCGAAAATCCGATGGAGGAATTGCCGCCGGAAGTGGTGAAGATAGAGAAGGTTATCGTCGGCACGTCGCCGGACGGCAAGACGGTGGAACCTTCGGCAGATGGTTGGTATAGCCTTGATCGCGTATCCGCGCTTGTGTTCCCGGCGGCACTATCGAAGGCCATCATTGGACGCAAGAACCCTACTCTTGTGCTGGATATCGGAACGGATCAGCAGGAGACGCCGCGTACGCTTTCCGTGGCGAAGTTCCCGCACGGCAAGGGGTCGGCCGAGCTTGGCGTATGCGGAAGGATATATACGTTGCCAGGCAAGTATGAGGCCCAACGTTACGCATGGAGAATGAAGCTAAACGAAAAATTTGCGGAAGACGATGTGCTTTTCGTCCTTTCGCGAGAGGGCGGCAAGGCACGCTACAGGATCAATTCTGTGCGATGTTTCGTTTCCAGAAAATAGGATGAGAATTTGCGATTTTTCGATTTACG
>CAVJWR010000175.1:0-1181 GCA_963653155.1 Limosilactobacillus gorillae | reverse complement strand
TTATTTAGGCATTGATTGATTTACCGTAGCGACGGCGCCCTCGCCGTCGTTTAAATTCTGGGAAAATCTCTGTGTCTTTGTGCCTCTGTGTTAAAAAAACATATCCGCCGTTTTTTGTTTAACACAGAGACACGGAGGCACGGAGTCACAGAGGGATAGGGGATTTGAGGATTTGGTAGGGCGATTTCGATGAAATCGCCGCAAGGACGGGAGGGGCGCAACTTGTTGCGACCGAGGATGGCCAGTCTGCCAGTTGCCACGACGACGAGGGCGTCGTCGCTACGACACCAGTGTGTAAGGACAAAACTACCATCTACCCACTACCATCTATCAACTACAACCACAGGCTCTTTAAAACGGAATGGCGATTTGATATAATCTCGGCCTTGAGGTGGATAGAAGATGTGGAACTATACTGAAAAGACCCTTGATCACTTCCGCAATCCGCGGAACATGGGTAAGATGGATAACCCAGACGGAACCGCAACGGTCGGATCGTTGGCGTGCGGGGACGCATTGACGTTTCAGTTCAAGCTTGACGAGGCCGGGCGCATAAAGGACGCGAAATTCCAGACGTTCGGGTGCGCATCGGCGATAGCGTCCAGCTCTGCGCTTACCGAGCTCGTGATCGGGAAGACGCTCGAAGAGGCGAAGAAGCTCACAAACCAGAACATTGCGGATTACCTTGGCGGTCTCCCCCCGCAGAAGATGCACTGCTCCGTGATGGGGCGCGAGGCCCTTGAGGCGGCAATCAAGAACTACGAGACGGGGGAGAATTCTGATCGTAACCTTGAGGATGAAAAGCTTTGCACGTGCTATAACGTAAGCGAAAACGAGGTTCGGCGCGTGATTACGGAGAATGGGCTTACTACGGTAGAAGAGGTCACGAACTTCACGAAGGCCGGCGGCGGATGTGGTCGCTGCAAGCCGAAGATCCAGAAGATACTCGATGAACTGAACTCCCATTGATTCGCCAATGCCCCATCTGGCTCGCTGTGTGACATAATTTATGAAACTTGGATTTGACAACGATAAGTACCTGCGCGAGCAGGGGGACGAGATCCGTCGCAGGGCGGCAAAGCTTGGCAAGCTGTACCTTGAGTTCGGCGGCAAGCTGATGAACGATTTCCATGCGGCACGGTGCCTTCCGGGCTACGATCCAAACGTAAAGCTACGGCTTC
>CAVJWR010000174.1:0-2626 GCA_963653155.1 Limosilactobacillus gorillae | reverse complement strand
GTTTGGGTCCAGTCGTCGTTCGTTGTACGGGAACGGGAGTCGCGCTCCTGCGCGACCGAAGATAGACAAAGCCGTTACTAATTGATTTTATATTCTGTTGAGTTTTGATTTTTTTTTGTATAATTCATACCCAATAAAACAGTACAAGGGAGAACTGGTCATGGAAGAAAAAAAAATAGATTCATCAGCAAAATCCCATGTTCGGCCAAAGGCTGGATATTCCGCCTGAGGGAACTGCCGCCACCGCTTCTTGCGGTAGGCATTGTGTCTTTGGGGATTGCCCAGTCTGCGTTGGCCGAGACGTGGACGTTGACGCAGGATTGCGGTCGATACGAATATGGCACGGCCACATACAGCCAGAAATACTGGACTGACTCAACTGGGGCTGTTGGCGAAGACACTACCTCTTTGGCGTCCGGTGACGATTACAGGTTCTCCAAGGTGTTGCGTCTGTCCCCCGCCAATGACTATGTGTTTCCCGGCGCATCGCTGACGATGCTTGCCGGCGGCACGATGAGCTGGTCCCAGTCAAAGCCAATGACTTGTGAGAACCTTATTGTCGAAGGCGGAACGTTGGAAACATATACCTATTTGAGTCCGGGGCCAGAGAATAGCGGCTACAACTATCAATACCTTGCCTTGAAAGGCGAGATGACTGTTCTCGCCACAGCGGACGCGCCACTGCGTTGCCATTCGGCGTATAACTGCACCGGCGGACGGATATACGCAGCGGTCCATGGTTCGCAGGATGCGGCGATATCCATTGGTGGAGTTGGAAGCAAAGCCAGAAAGAATTCCCTTTGGACATTCGATGATGTTTCAAACTATCTGGGCGAGATTCGCGTAAATGGGACGGAGAATGAACTTACAGGCTACCCAACCTCTACGGGTTATGGGCCATGGTTCCACTACGGGGTGAAGTTCAGCGCGACGGAGATGTCGGGGACTGTACGAATCGGCGGCAAGAATGCCTTGCTGTACCTGCCGGCTTCCGGTGAGGATTCGACGATAGGAACGCTCGAACTGGAAGACGAGTCGATCCTACGCTTCGACTATTCTTCTTCTGTCCCGCATAACGGCACATACTCCGTCACCGACAGCCTGATCTTGGGCGGCACCGTGACGGTTCGCGCCGTGTACGAGCCGACGACATCGGTCAGCACTGGCACATGCCCAGTCGAGACGCCGTTGCTGACCGGTCCGGCAGGGACACGCATAGACGCTTCGAGGTTCTTGTTCGATCCAAATACGAACTATCTCAAGGCGGCGTCTAACGGCGACGTGTATCCGCAGTCCATGACGTTCAAGACCGTGACAGACCCCGAAACCGACCGCGACACGCTGTATGCCGTGGTGAAGCCGATGCTTATAAAGAAAGGGACGTGGAGCTTTGGCGCGACATCAGGATCGTTCACGTATGCCGACGTCACGCTTGCCGAGGGACTTGAGGTCACATGGGCATACGACCCGGCGAACGACACGGAGGAAAAGCAGCGCACGGCATTTCTCGACGTTGACGACGAACTTGTGATTGAAGATGGGGTGATCGTGAGGCTCAAGTACAAGCCAGTGGCATCGTCTGGCGGCAATGAGACGACGAATGTGGTGTTGCGCGGGCCTGTAGGTACGAGGATCGATCCTGCGAAGTTCACGTTCGTTCCTGATGAGGCGTATGAGGCTGCGACCTCCGACATATATCCACAGAGGGCGCACCTGATCGTGACGACCGATGCCGACGGACGCGATTCGCTCTGTGTCGTTGTCGAGCCGATGGTCGTTTCCGTCGCGGGCGATCCGTCCTCTGAAACGGAGCCGCCAGCGAATGTGACGGCAACCGTCTTTGAGGATGGCTCGAAATGGAGCGACGGCAGGGTGCCGCATGGTGATGCGCATTACGTGCTTAGACATTGCGGAAACTTTCCGGTGCAGTCTCCTTCCTATGTGTTTCCAGGCAAGACTCTCTTTCATGTAACCCACTATACGGTACAGCGCAAGACGTGCGACGTGACGATATCCAACCTTGTGAGGACTGCGGGCAATTCGCATTCGATGGGCATTGGCGGATCGACGCTCGACTTGCGTGGTAGGCTTACGCTGAATAAAAACCTTGTCGTGACCACGTACGCGAGCGACAGGCTTAACATCCATTCCGACATCGATGGCAACTATGACATTAGAATGACTCCATTCTGGTCTACGTCATGGGCCGGATACCTGGGGCTATACGGCGACAACTCGAAATGGACAGGAAAGTTGGCAATAAATCTGTACGGTGGGGTCGGCAAGACAGACTACGGTCCCGGAAGGTGCTGCAACATTCTCATTCGTGATGGACGGGCGCTTGGCGGCGCATTGCCGGAACTCGCATATGACGCAGTGTACCTCAACCAGCGCACGACGCTTCACGCCGAGACGAATCTCACGCTGTCCGCCGACGTAAACAGAGGCATCTGGGTGACGAACGTTGCGGCCATTGTCGTGGCCGAGGCCTGCGAGATGAAAGTGTATTGGCCAATCACGCTTGATGGCAAGCTGATCAAGACTGGCGCAGGTACGCTTGCGCTTGGCGGGGCTATGAAGTTTGCCGATGGCGCGGGTGGCGTAACGGAAGAACTCCCCGCCGATG
>CAVJWR010000173.1:0-2786 GCA_963653155.1 Limosilactobacillus gorillae | reverse complement strand
AAGAGATGGTTCACGCAATCGAACGCCTCACACGCGCCATCGAATTCACCGAACGGCGTGGCCGTCGTCCATTCTCGCGCACTTCGCGCGCATTCCCCGCGCCGTGAACGCATCCACCGCCGAAAATCTACGGGCGAATATATTTTCGCGTAGAGGCGCAGAGCCCTCAGAGCTTCGAGCCAATCCGCGATCATGACGGAATTTTGATATACTACGCCAAAAAAAAGAAAAAAAGAAATCTTGCATATGGCATGGATACTGTTACTTATCGCAGGCATCATGGAAGTTGGGTGGGCGACCTGCCTCAAGCTGTCGAATGGCTTCAGCAAAATGGGCTATTCGGCGTTGACCATCATCGGGATGCTGATCAGCTTCGGATTCCTGGCTCAAGCCATGAAGACATTGCCACTCGGCACAGCCTACGGTATCTGGACGGGAATCGGCGCACTGGGTGCCGTGATCGTGGGGCTTGTGTTCTTCAAGGAGCCTGTTACGGCGTGGCGGATGTTCTTTGCCGCGATGCTCCTTATCGGCATTGTGGGGCTGAAGTTCACGTCGCATTAAACGCAAGGTATTCGTCGTGCAAGGCGCCGCACGATGAACGGACGCTTCCAGCCTTTGATATTGTCCGTCGCCTGTGCCGCCGCCCCCATCGTCCTTTCGGGTGAAACGAATGGCGTCACGACATTGCCGACCGTCGTTGTGACGGCGAGTCCCATTGCGCAGATGGAGCGTGTCACGAAGGACGGTGCCGAAAGCGTGGTTGTCGGACGCGAACAGTTGGCTCTTCTGAATGCGCAGGATGTTCCGACTGCGCTTCGACAGGTGCCGGGCGTGACGATCTCGCGCTATTCGCCGATTGGCAGTTATGGCGGCGCACAGGGCGGCAGCGTCTACATTCGCGGACTCGGCACGGCGCGACCCGGCGGCGAAGTCCGGCTCTACACGGACGGTGCGCCGCGCGAATCCGGCATGTGGAGTCATCCGCTCATGGATTCGATGCCGATAGACTTCGCCGAATCCATCACTGTGCAGAAGAGTCCGCACCCCGCCCGCTATTCGGGTACGTTCGGAGCCGTCGATGTCGAAACGCGCCGTCGGCGTACGCCCGGATACGAGGGCGAGGTCGATCTCGCCTACGGACGCTACAACACCTTCCTTTCCGCCGGTTCGGCGGGGCTCAAGGAAGGCCCGGTCGATGCGTACGGCGGTGTGAGCTACAAGTGTTCGGACGGTTCCCGCGACCATAGCACCTCCATTCTCAAGAGTGCGTTCGGACGGCTCGGCTTCGACTTGTCGGACGACGAACACCTTGGCTTCATCTACCAGCGCACGGACAGCAAGGTGGAGGATTCCGGTGAAATCAACAGACCCACGCCGCGCACGGACCGCTTCGACCTTTCGACAGACCTCTACACGCTGCGGTTCGACACGAAACGCGAGTGTCTGACGGGCTTTTCGCTGATTTCATTCGAACGCGGCACCATTGACTGGTATCAGGACGGCCTCTGCCGAACGCCGATGGGGACGATGGACGGAAATGCGCATACCGAATGGCTCAACTTCAGTTTCCGCAACTTCTACGAGTGGAATGTCTGGGCCGATCTTTGGCTTCGCGGCGGACTCGACCTCACGCAGGAGCACGGCGAGACTGAAACGCGCAATCGGGTAAATGGACGGATTCCGTTTTCAGCGGATGGCACACTCACGACCGTTGCACCCTACTTCGGCTTGCGTTACGACTTCCGCCTTTCGGACGACTGGACGCTCACGCCGTCCGTCGGGACTCGCTGCTACTTTCACAGCCAATACGATGGAGAGTGGGGACCCGATGCCGCGCTCACGCTGGACTGGCGCGAGAAGGTTCAGCTGTTCGTGACGGGGTCGCGCGGCGTTCACTATCCCGGTGTCTATACCCGCGCCCTCGCGACGGACTACGCGCGCGGCACTTTGGATGCGGAGGTGATGGACTATCTTTCCGGCGGCGTGAAGATTGCCGTGGGTGAGTCGCTTGATTTCCTCGCAACGGCTTTTCACACCGATGTGCAGAACCGCATCGACCGCACGGTGCGCGGCTATGTGAACGCCGGAGGTATGCGGGCAACGGGCGTTGAGCTCTCCTCACACTGGCGGCCGGCGGACAATCTTGCGTTCTTCGCCGGGCTGACCTACACGAATCCCGAGACCGCCCCCGTCTCGCGTCTGCCGCGCTGGACGGCGACGGCGGGCGGTACGTGGACGATTTGCCCCTATCTGAAGTGGACGCTTGACGGACAGTACATCGACAGGATGTACGCCTATTCAGTGCGTTCCTCATCCGAGGCCTCCAATCTCACCGAACTCGACTGGGGCCTTCTTCTCAACACGCGGCTCGCCGTTCCGCTTGAGTCGTTCACGTCCGTTGAAGGCGAGTTGTTCGTTTCGCTCGAAAACCTCACGAACAGCCATTACGAATACTATCCGGGCTATCCGCTGGATGGCATCATGTGGTATGTCGGCTGTCGAATCAAGTTCTGAAGACTAACAACGAAGAAGATGGAATTGCATGAAGTTGAGAATCGTCCGGACGAGCTGATTCGCAAGCTGACGAAGGTGTGGGAGGCGTCCGTCCGGGCGACGCATCATTTCCTTCACGAAGAGGAGATTGTGCGACTGCGGGACTTCGTGCCCGGCGCGTTGGCGGCCGTACCGCATCTTGTCGTCGTCACGGATGCGAAGGGAAAGGCCGTGGCGTTCATGGGTGTGGACGGCACGAAGATCGAAATGCTCTTCGTCGCGCCCACCGA
>CAVJWR010000172.1:0-2796 GCA_963653155.1 Limosilactobacillus gorillae | reverse complement strand
GTAGTGGGTAGATGGTAGGTTTCAGGTGTTGGCGGACAAAGTGCGACCCTCCCGTACATGCACGACGACGAGGCGTACCCCTCTGGCGACCGCATGCGCGGCTCACTTCGTTCGGGGGGGATATTTCGCTACGACACCTATGCGTGGGGACAAAACTACCATCTACCCACTGCCAACTATCATCTACCATCTACCAACTAAATCATGCAATCGCAATTTTCCATCACTCCGTGCCTCTGTGCCTTCGTGTCTCTGTGTTAAAAATATTCCACCCCCACCACACACACAGCGCCACAGGAAAACGCAGAGAAAACTTTGGGACTTTGCCAATCCTGATAATCCTGTAAATCCTGTCGAAAAAGAACCTTACGCCCCCTGCGATTCCACGCAAAAGCCACAGTCTCAATTGATGGAATCACCATCAAAGGGTCTGTTCACGCTTATCCCAGTCGCGACGGTTGAGCCGCTTGCGAAGGTCTTTCCAGCTTGGAAGCCGGGCATCCATCAGTGCATGGAACGCCGGGCCGTGCCCGTGGATAGCAAAGTGCGTCAGTTCATGGACAACCACATACTCGACCAGTTCGCGCGGAGCACGCGCCAACGCTTCGTTGTAGGTGACATAACGCTTGCTCCAATGGCAGCAGCCCCAGAGCGACGTCACCTTGCGAATCCGCCATGTGACGTCGCGTTCGCCGAGCCGAGCCGCCCAAGTGGCGTTGAGTTCATCCAACAGCGATGACAGGGCTACACGCTCCGCATCCGTCACGGGCACACGCGCCGGACGTGCCAGCATCTCGCGCCGCGCCTTCACGGCCCAGTCCCACTTTGCCTTCAGGAACGCCTCGCCCTGCGCGAGCGTCACTCCATGATCCGGCAGTGAAAGCCGCACCAAGCCGTTCTGTGCAATGCGCAAATTGATTCGCCGAATGCGTTTGCGAACCACCTCTACCGGAACGCCGGCGATTTCGTTTCGCCCGACGCACAGCATCAGCTCGGAGGGACGCCTGTTGGATCGCCAGCAGAACATCCCCACGCAGTATTGAGTCATGTCATCTGCCATCTTCAGCTATTTGCCGTAGCCGCGATTGAAGAAGTTCACGAGACGCTGCACCTCATTCGGCTCAACGCCATGAGGGTGGTGTCCCCACTTCGCGCGACGCTCTATCATGAGGTTGCCGCCGGCCTTCTCGAATGAGTCCGCAAAGCGCATGCAGTTCTTCTCCGGCGGCACTACGACATCCGCTCCACCATAGAGAATCAGCATCGGAATGCCCGCCTTGGCGATTGGCTCCGCCCTGTTCACGCTCTGGTACGGATCGTTCGTGCCATCATACGTGTCGGTGATGAAGGGATAATACTTGGCAAGACCCTTGCGGCTCCAGTTTCCATCCTTTTTGTTGAACCCCTGAAGCGTAGTGAAGTCAAGAAGCGGGGCATCAAGGTAGACCGCACACACGCACTCCGGATGCGTGGAGGCGTAGCGCACCGAATAATAGCCACCCCAGCTCATGCCTATCAGACCGCACTTCTTCGCAAAGCCAAGTTCATCGACGAGGAACTTCTGGAACGCCCTGCGCTTCGCGATCATCTCGTCATTCTGGTTCCCCGCATACACCTTCCCCTGCGACGGGTTGAACGTTACCCAATGGTAGCCTGCCTCAAGGAGCGCCTTCACACCCACACGATCCTGAAATGCAGTAGGCCACTCCATGCACCACACCCACCTTCCGTCTGCGGCGGGCTTCTCCGGTTCTACGACCCACGCCTCGCAACCATCCATGGTGAACATGGTGCGTGTCGCCCCCTGCATCCGATCCTGCCTGACCTTCCCGAATTTCTCCGCGATCTTCTTGCCGCACCGGCCCGCGACTTCCTGATCCGCCGCATTGCAGACCCCGAACAGCGTTGCGCCGAAAACGGCCAATGACATCATCGCCACATTCTTCACAGTTGCAAATCTCATGTTATGACTCCTTTGTTAAGACGTTTTCCCTCATGAACTTGGGGTTGTTGCCCGCAATCACGATAGCGACCTCACCCTTGACTTTCTGATCCCTAAACTCCACCACAAGGTCGCCGAGATATCCGCGCGAGACGCGCTCGTGCAGTTTCGTAAGCTCCATGCACACCGCAGCCTCACGGTCGCCAAACACATCATACGCCGCCTCAAGCGTCGCTGACACGCGGAATGGAGACTCGTAGCATATGAGCGTGTGGTCGTGTTCCCTTTCGGCGGCGAACCAATTGCGGATGGCACCCGGCCCGCGTGGCGGGAACCCCTTGAACGTAAACGAGCTTGTGGAGAGTCCGCTCATCAGCAGAGCCACATCGACCGCGCTCGCCCCCGGCACGACACAATACGGAACTCCCTCCTTCGCGCATTTCCTGATCAGACGATATCCGGGATCCGAGATTCCGGGGTAGCCGCCATCCGAGCAGAGAGCCACTTCCTTTCCGGCGTTCACCGCCGCCACCACCACTTCGGCGATGCGCTCCTCGTTCCCCTGGCGGTACGAGATCATCTCCGGACGCGGTATGCCGAAGTGCGTAAGCAGCTGCCACGTGCGGCGGGTATCCTCACAGGCTATGAGCTGCGCGGACTTCAGGCACTCAAGCGCCCGTGCGCTGATGTCGCCAAGATTGCCTATCGGTGTCGCCACAACGTGAAGCATTGCCATTCCCCCATCACATCAGATCTTCGATTATTATCTGCTCCTGATGCACCTCATGAGGGACTGCGGCCTCGTCCATCTGGCGCTGGACATCCTCCGCTGCGGCAGTCTCATCCTTCTGAGA
>CAVJWR010000171.1:0-2852 GCA_963653155.1 Limosilactobacillus gorillae | reverse complement strand
ACGGAACCGTCGCTCGTCCCGCTCGGCGGCGGACGCATCCTCATCGTGGGACGTGGCGAGCAAGGCTTGGGGACGCAGTTCCAGGTCACGAGTTCGGATGGCGGCAAGACGTGGACAAAGCATCGCACGAACATCGATGACGTCCGCGAATCCACGCCGAGCCTCGTGTATGATCCAAAGACGGGACTTGTGGCGAACTACTATTACCATCGCGGAGCGCGTAAACTCAAGCGTCGTGTCGTTGATGCCGACTTCATATTTACGCATCCAACCTCTTGGCCGGAACCGGAGATTTTGGCGGAGGGCCATGAGCCTCGCGGCTACGATGCGGGGAACGTAAAGGCCACGCGCCTTCTTGGAAAATCCGACTGCTGTGCGTGGTATACCGGCACCCAATCGAACTCCACTGTCGTCGTCACGGTGGTGCCGGCTCCGGTGCGCGAAGCCGCACCCGCCTCGGCAGAAGAACCAAAGATATCCGTATTCGCGGGATTCATCCGAAATATCGCAAGGCAGCGTGGGATATCAAAAGCGGAGGCGGCAGATCTGCTTTACGGGATTGGAGTGAGGGGCTTTGACGCAGGCCCTGGCGAATCCGACCTTGACGAATTGGCGGCGACGCGGCTCAAGCCAATCAACTTCTACTATTTCCCCAATTGGTTCGAACGCAAGGACTCGAATGCCGTATCGCCAGACGAATGCCTTGCGAAAGCGGTTCGACTCGGGGTGCCGCGCATAATGGTGGTGCCGCCGAACTTTACGGATGGAAAGGACAACCCGGCGGAGTTCGAGAAGATACTGTCGCACATGAAGGATTTTGTGGCCGAGGCCAAGAAACGTTCGATCACGGTGACGGTCGAGGACTTTGGAGGGACGGCGAACTGCTGTTCCTACACGAAATATCTCAAGCGATTCCTGAATGAGATACCAGATATCCGCTTTGCGCTTGACAGCGGCAACCTGTATTATGCCGGGCGTGGAGAGGATATCATCGATATGATGGAGTTCGCGAAGGGGCGCATCGGGCACATCCATCTCAAGGATCAGTTGCCGACAGACAATCGGTCATACGCGACACTCGGATTGGGGGCGGTGCCGAACGAGCGCATCGTCAAGGCAATCGGCGCTACGGACTACGACGGGTGGTTTACGCTGGAGAATCCTGTCGGGGATGTCCTTAACGACACTGTCCGCCAAGTGGCTCTTCTCAAGTCGTGGTTGTCGTCCGTCGGGAAATAAGGATAGATGTGGATTTTCTGGGTTTTGGCGAGTTCGGTGTTCCTCGCCTTTTATGACCTTTCGAAAAAGGCGAGCGTTCGGAACAATGCGGTTGCGCCGGTACTGCTGTTTTCCTCCATCGCAGGGGCATCTGCATATGTGGCCGCGCTTGGCGCCGTGGGCGGAATCAAGTTGGCCGTATGCGTTTCGCCGCAGGATCTTGCGCTAATAGGCATAAAGTGCCTGATAGTGTCTACATCATGGGTGATGACGTTCTGTGCGCTTCGCACGTTGCCGATAACGATAGCTACTCCGATCCGTTCGACTGCGCCCTCTCTGGTGTTTGTCCTTGCGTTCTTCCTGTATGGGGAGATCCCTACGGCGATTCAGGGACTTGGCATGCTTCTTGTCTTTGCGGGATACTTCACGTTCAGCTGGGCGGGGCGTCATGAGGGAATAGATTTCCTTCGGTCCCGTGCGGTGTGGTTTGCAGTAGGCGGAATGTGCATGAGTGCGCTGTCGAGCATCTGGGATAAGTTCATTCTGCAGAGGTGCCAGATCCCTGTCGAAGCCGTGCAGTTCTGGTTCCAGCTCGGTCTTGTCGCGGTGTATGCCACGATGCTTTGCTTTCGGCGCATATCGGGCATGGCTCGCGACAGGTTTGAGTGGAGGTGGACCATCCCCGTTACGGGGATCCTGCTCGCCATGGCCGATTGGCTGTATTTCCACGGGCTTGCCATGCCGGATGTACCGATATCAATCTGTTCGCTGACGCGTCGGTTTTCTGTCGTGATCACGTTTTTGCTTGGGGCGGCGCTGTTCCATGAGCGCAACCTGAAACGCAAGGGTCTGGCGCTCGCCATGATCATCTCTGGCGTCGCGCTCCTCTGCCTGTAGCAGGGTAGTTGGTAGATGGTAGTGGGTAGAAAGGGATTTACGATTTCTCGATTTGCGATTTACGATTGCATTTGAGGATTTTTTATTTGCTTATTTGCAGTTGGGACTTACTCCCGTAGCGACGACGCCCCGTCGCCGTGCGTTGCGCGGGAGGGTCGCAACTTGTTGCGACCGATGCCCATCCATGGCGCATGCGGACGCGATGGATCGCGTCCCTCCCGTGGCGAAGCCGCCCAGTCGTCGTGGGAATCCTGTAGAAAAGGGTTCCGAGACTCTCTGCGCCCTCCTTGCGCCAGCGGCGAAGCCGCGCCTTGCGGCTAAAGGGTGGGGACGGTTGGCGGGTTCTCCAGGGGGGGCACTTCATTTCCAGACTTTAGCCGCAGAGAGGGCACAAGGCGGGCGCAGAGTGTGTGTCCCGGAATCCTGTCAAAGGAAAATAACTCTGTGCCTTCGTGCCTTTGTGCCTCTGTGTTAAACGAAAACTGCGGATGGGTTTTAAACACAGAGCCACAGAGGTGGCTTTAGGTTAGGGGGCTTTGGAAATGATCAAATCCTCAAATACCCAAATGCAATCGCAAATCGCAAATCGTAAATTCCCACTGCCCACTGCCAACCATTCGGTTAGCCCGCGCTAACTCCATGTGCGCCATGTGCCCGTTTTCCGGGGGTTTCGTGCCTCCCGGAAAAAACATTGAGAAATCTTCCCGAAACCCCTTGCGCCCGCAGGGCCGTTTTGG
>CAVJWR010000170.1:0-2930 GCA_963653155.1 Limosilactobacillus gorillae | reverse complement strand
GAAACCGCCGCCGCACGCCGTGTACGTAAACAGGGATCAGGAGGATGTGGGCAGGACGGCCGCATCATACTTTCTCGAACGCGGATTCAGGAGCTTCGCGTTCGTAGGGACGCACCGTCCCGCGCTTTGGTGCGAACGGCGGCTGGACGGATTCTCAAGACGCATTGGGGAAGAAGGTTTCTCCTGCGACGTATATGCACCAAAGCGCAATGCGAATTCGGACGACTTCTCCGCAGAAAGCGAAGGACTATCGGAATGGCTGAAGTCCCTGCGCCCCTGCACAGGCGTGTACGTGGTGCGTGACCGCCGAGCGCTTCAGGTGCTGGGTTGCTGCGCCGACATAGGCATAGCCGTCCCCGAGACGCTTGCAATACTTAGCACAGACAACGATACCGTACTATGCGAATCCACCAGCCCCTCACTCTCGTCGATAGCCTTGGACGGGATGAACTGCGGCCGACTGTGCGCCAGCCTCATCGACAGGCTTTTGCGCAAGCGGAAGGTGAAGCCGCTTGTCGATCTGGCGTTTCCGCAGGTGGTTACGCGCCAGACAACGGACAGGACATTTCTTCCCGACCCATTCCTTGCCCGTGCGCTGACGCTCGTGCGGAACGACCTTTCGAATCCCATGACCATAGCCTCCATCGCTCGCGCGATCGGCATTTCAAAGCGTACACTTGAGATGAAGGCCCAACTTGTCTTGGGAAAGACGCTCAAGGAGGAAATAAACGGCATTCGCCTGAACGAAGCGGTCAGGCGAATATCCAACACCTCCGAACCGATTGCCAAAATAGCGATCCAATGCGGATTCTGCGGCGCAAGCCATCTCAACACGCGTTTCAAGGCGGCATTCGGACACAGCGCATCCGTCTTCCGCTACCAGAACCCACGATAACCCTATTAGCTCATTTCTCCGTGTCTCCGTACCTCCGTGTGAGACTTTCGGGTTTCAACTGTAAATATATGCCGTCATGTAGCGCAGCCAAACCTCGCCGCAGACGGCTCATGCCGCCTGCGGAGCTTACGGAAACGCGGAGGAACGCATCTTTCGCGCCACGCACGACTGCGAACCTATCCGAGTGGAATACGCGCACACCTGCCGCACGGCACTGTCGCTCAATCTCCTGTCCGCGTCCAGACGTTCCCGGCAAGGGAATGGTCCTGAAAAGCCTAGGCTCGCCATCGCCCACACATTCGCATCCAAAAATGCCGTCGAATAGTTGATCCGCTTTCGCGGCCTCTGTGGCCTTGGCGGCTATGATCGACTCGGCCTCGCCGGACAGAACAAGTTCCCCAAGTATCTCGGCATCGAGCGGACTCGCCTTTATGGCCGCATGGTGGAGTCCGGCAAGAAAGCGATCACGCACCGATTCCGGCGCACAGACGTATGTGGCGCGAAGTCCCGGCGCAAGAAGTCGTGTCGTCCCAGAAAGGTACACAGTGGACTCCGGCAAACGCGAAAACAGCGTTTTCCGCCTTTGACTGGGCGGACGGAGCGACGCATCGTCTTCAAGCACGACAAGCCTGCGTCGTGAAGCGACTTCCGCCAGTTCGTCTTTCCTGTGCTCCGACATCGTAATGGTGGTGGGATTCGCGCAGTTGGGCATAAGGAAGGCACCCTTTACCCCATGGCGTACGGCAACCTCATCCAACTTTTCCGGGCACATGCCATCCGCATCCCCCGCGACAGGCACAAGCCTGACGCCAGCGAGACGGGCAAACGCAAGGAGGTTCGCATACGTGAATGCGTCTACGGCAATCGCATCCCCCACGCCAAACACCGAAAGAAGTGCCGTTGAAATGGCTCCCTGCACGCCAGGGAATACGGCAATGCCGTCCTCTGGCGCATCCACTCCGCAACGCGCAAGCCAATGCCGTCCGGCCGCCCGGTGCCGCATGAGGCCATCACGGTCACCATACGACGAGAACAAGCGTCGCGCCGTTTCCCTTGAGAGGACTTTCTGTGCCGCCGTGACGACAGCCGCCGCCCCGACCTCCGGGAATGCCTGGACAACACCGAGATCGATGAGCACATCATCATCTGAAGATTCCGTAATCCCCGGAACAGAAGATACGAACGTGCCGCGTCCAGTGACGCCGTAGACAAGCCCCTTCGCACGACAGATTCCGTATGCACGCGTGACCGTAGTGAAGTCGATGTCGAGAAAGTCGGCAAGTTCGCGTTGCGGCGGCAAGCGTGTCCCCGGCGGCAATGCGCCTATCCGCACGTCATGCTCAAGCGCGGCGGCAAGCGCAAGGTAGAGAGGCCCTGGACCAAGTGCAGTGCGCACAGGCCTCCAGCTCATCGGATAGTTCTCGAACGAATTGACCGGCATCTTTTCTGTACTCCATACAATCTATTGCTTTGTATGTATTATACCACAATGATAGAATACGCGCCGTTTCACCTAAATAGTGGCGAAAGAACATTTTCAAAGGAGAAAAGACAATGGCAGAAGACCGACAGACATTGAACAGAAACCTCGCGCAGATGCTCAAGGGCGGCGTGATCATGGACGTGACGACGCCCGAACAGGCGAAGATCGCGCAGGACGCTGGCGCATGCGCCGTCATGGCGCTGGAGCGCATTCCCGCCGACATCCGTGCGGCCGGCGGTGTGAGCCGCATGAGCGACCCAGCGATGATTCGCGGCATTCAGGAGGCCGTCACGATTCCCGTCATGGCGAAGTGCCGCATCGGCCACGTCGCCGAGGCTCGCATCCTGGAGGCGATCGAAATCGACTACATCGACGAGAGCGAAGTCCTCTCGCCCGCCGATGACCTCTACCATATCGACAAGACCGCCTTCAAGGTGCCGTTCGTCTGCGGTGCGCGCGACCTCGGCGAGGCCCTGCGCCGCATCGGCGAAGGCGCGACGATGATCCGCACGAAGGGCGAGCCCGGCACGGGCGACGTCATCCAGGCCGTGC
>CAVJWR010000169.1:0-3108 GCA_963653155.1 Limosilactobacillus gorillae | reverse complement strand
GCAACATACGGCTCGACCGCATTCGGATCAACCAAGACTTAGAAGTAGCCGTTCACGAAAGGAAGGAACGGAAGCTGGTTGTCCATGATCACATTCACGAGACCGATCTGGAATCCGTGGTCACAGGCAAATGCCATGTTGACGAGACCGATCTGGCAACCCCAAAGGAGATCCGTCTGGTTATAGACGAGGGCAAGCTGCAGACCATGCACACGGCGGGCGAAGTTCGCGGCGCCGGAGATTCCCGCTCCATACAGATCCTCGCCCACGAGGCTGGCAAGCCCGGAAATCTGAAGACCGCCCATCGTCCTCTCGGTCATCGAGCCAAGGAAGTTGACCTCAAGGCCATAGACGTTGCGGTTGTAGCCTACGGCATCAAGGGAGGCGCCGTAGAACTCGTAGTTGTTCATGTTGAAGAGCGAGAAGGCCAAACCATAGGCATCTTCATTGGAATAGTTGAAGCCCACAGCAGTCTGCAATCCCATGAAGCACTTGCGCACCGTGTTTGCGCCAGCGGCGAACTCCCAGCCATACATCTTCATGGAATCGGAATAGCCAAGGTTGAGGTCAAGCCCAAAGATATCCCACTTCTCAATACCCCACGGAAGCTGCACGGGCGTGGCAACGCCGATCGCAATCACAGACCACCCGTAGGACTTGGGAGCCTTGTAGTGACCCTCGTAGGCCTCGGCTGCGGACTGCTCCTTCTCATCCGCATTAGCCGCAGAATTGGACTTCGCCGCGAAGGAAGTTGACACGAACATAGCAAGCGCAACGGCTGCAAGCGTTGATTTGGACATATTCATCTTAAAGACTCCTTGTTGAAAAATTGAGCGTATGATACTGTTTTCCACTTTCCGCGTCAAGCAAACTTTCTTCACGTCTATCTGGCCCGGCTACGGGTGAAAAGCCACTTCATTACCGCATCGTCGGAATAGACCCGGCCCCATATGCCATGTCCGGCATCCGGGTATTCCATGTATCTCACTGCGGCGTCAAGTTCCCAAAGGCGGCTCACCATCGTTCGGTCCATCTTATTCGGCACATTGCCATCCCTCTCGCCATGGAATATCCAAAGAGAAGTCCTTGCCGCCGCCTCGGCGGTACCGGGATCGCCCGCGCCACACACGGGCATCGCTCCGGCGAAATGACCGGGATACCGCGACACCAGATCCCACGTTCCGTAGCCGCCGAGCGATATGCCCGTGACCATGATGCGATTGGTGTCCACCGGATACCTTTCGCACAATTCATCAAGCATCCCCTTGACAAGCTTGATCATCGGAGGCACGGAATATGGCATCCTTGCATCCTGCAAGCTGAAGAACACAGGACTCCAGGCCATCATTGGAGGCGATTGCGGGGCAACGACGATTGCGGGCATCCTATTCCGGCTCCACCACACGAGGCCGCCAACGCCATGGATGAGCTGCGACACATTGTTTGTGCCGCATTCGCCTGAACCATGCAGGAACAGAATGAGCGGGACTCCGTTCGTTGCCGACTGCGGTATGTCGGGAACGAATATCCTGTAGTTCAGGATGCCGCCCCTATCGGAGCGATACTTCGCGGGCACCGTAAGGTTCACGAGGTCGTTAGTGCCATATGGCCTGAATCCGCTTGCGGCAAACGCCACGGCGGCAAACATGAGTGTGTTGAGCAATCTCATCATGGATACCTCCACCACCATCAGAAAAAGAGATCGCGCGACCCGGCACAGGTTGCGTCATACTGCCGCTTCACCTGCGGATAGAACTTCGGCACCCACGCCTCTATGCCACGCAACTCCTTCTCTATGAGTTCGTTGCCTATGCGGATCGTCTCGGGATCCTTCGCGAAGTCGTCAAGCCACTCGCGGAAAGTCAGCACCGCATTGATCTTGCAGAACTTACCCTCCCGACCCGTCTTTAGCGCGTCCATGATGCACCCTCCCGTACGTCCGCAACGGTATCCTGCGGTGCAGAAGCTTGTGATTATGCCGCGTTCGGCGAGATAACGGACCATTGTCTCGATGGATCGGTTGTCGCCAAGCATGAACTGCTGTCGGGCTTTCTCCTGATGGGCCTCGTCGGCGAAATCGCTATAGCCCTTTATCGCGATGTTGGACGAGCAGTCGAGCTGCGTCATCCCATAGTTCAGCACACGGTTGCGAGACTCTGGCCTCTCCCGCGCCGTCACGATCATACCGGTGTACGGCACCGAAAGCCGCATTATCACGAGAATGCGGGCAAACGTATCGTCATCGATGAGCCAAGGCGACTCCTCCGGGACTCGCGTTCCGCTCGCCGGCTCAAGGCGCGGGAATGAAATCGTGTGCGGCCCTATATTGAACCACCGTTCGAGATCACGCGCATGGAGAATCGTGGCGAGAACCTCAAAGCGCCAGTCGCACAGTCCGTACAACACACCGAGGCCGACATCGTCCACGCCAGCCTCCATGCAGCGGTGGAAGCACGTTGTCCGCCAATCGTAATTGCCCTTCACGCTCCATGCCGGATGCATGGACTCGTACAGTTTCCTGTTGTACGTTTCCTGGAAAACCTGAAACGTGCCGATGCCGACTTCGTGCAGGACCTTGAGATCTTCCACGGGCAACGGCGCCGCATTCACGTTCACCCTCCGGATGCCGACGGGTGCGCCAGTCTTAGGTGCCTTCACCTGACGCCCATAGCAGGTGCGAATCGTCTCGGCGATGTAGTCGGTGGAGGTCTCCGGATGCTCGCCGTACACCGCAATTATGCGCTTGTGCCCTATGCGTCCGGCAAGCACGTCAACCTCCTGCTTTAGCTCATCCATCGTAAGCACACGCCGCTTCTGTATGTCGTTGCCGTTGCGGAAACCGCAATACCGGCATCCGTTCACGCAAAGGCTGGACATGTACAGCGGCGCGAACATGACGATCCTGTTGTCGTAGACCTTGTGCTTGATGCGGTCTGCCGCCGCTCTCATCTCCTCGAAGAGGTCACGATCCGTGACGCGCATAAGCGCGGCTGTATCGGCGATGTCCAGCGTTTCGCAGGTGGATTCCGACTTCGCGATTATCTCGCGTATGCGAACCGGATCAACTGGCGTGGCATCCGCCGCCGCCAAGGTGCGGTTTATCAGATC
>CAVJWR010000168.1:0-3383 GCA_963653155.1 Limosilactobacillus gorillae | reverse complement strand
GGGCAATCGCGTTCACGCAGATGCCATACTTGGAAAGTTCGTTGGCCATTAGCATCGTGAGCGACTTGATTCCTCCCTTTGCCGCCGCATATCCAGGAATCAGGATGCCGCCCTGGAACGAAAGCATCGAGCCGATATTGATGATCTTGCCGCCCTTGCCCTGTTTGACCATCTGCGCCGCTGCGGCCTGGGAGAGGAAGAACGGGGTGGAAAGGTTGATCGATATCACATCGTTCCAGTTCTTGGCGCTATGCTCAAGGAACGGCTCGCGGCGGATTATTCCGGCGTTGTTCACGAGGATATCAACCGAGCCAAGGCTACGCACGACCTTCGCGATGATTTTCGGGGCTTCCTTCTCGCCCTTGGAAAGGTCTGCCTTGATGCCGATGGCTTTGCGTCCAAGCTTCTCGATCGCGGCGATCGTATCATCCATGAGGATCACATCGACAATCGCGACATCCGCTCCAGCCTCCGCGAGACCGACCGCATACGCCTGACCAATTCCACGACCGGCGCCAGTAACCACCGCAACCTTGCCGTCCAACTTAAACTTCTCAAGAATCATTTCAGTTTCCTTTCTTGTTTGGCTCAGTAGTATATCAGAAATCGCCCTTGAATCAAGAGGCGGCAATTCCGTTGGAAATTATGATTCTGGGGCAAGCCTCCGTTTTCTGTTTTTTTGCTTGTTCCGAGTGAGGCAAACGAGTATAATCAACGCTCGTTTTATTCCTAATCGGAGTATTGAAATGGCGGAAGAACTTCAGAGTCTCATTGAGAAGATAAATCGCGACGGCATAGAAAAGGCCGAAGCGAAGGCGCAGGAAATCATTGCGGCGGCAAAGGCGCAGGCGGACACCATCGTCAAGGAAGCCAGAATCGAGGCTGAAAGGTACGCCGCATCCGCAAAAACGGAAGCGGAGCAGTCCACCGAGCGAGCAAAGGAGACAATCCGCCAGGCGGCGCGAGACGCGGTGATTTCCGTGGAACGGGCCGTTACGCGCATTCTCGAAAAGCTGCTCGCGGAAAATGTCGCGACCGCGCTTGCGGATCCCGCAGAGGCCGTCGCCATCGCAAGTGCGGCGGTCAAGGACATTTCCGGAGATGGCGAAGTGGTCGCCGGGCCAAAGATCGCGGAGTCGCTAAGGGCCCAACTGGCAGCCAAGGGGAACTTCAAGGTCATGCTTGACGAGACCATCGGCTCAGGCTTCACGGTAAGGCTCGATGGCGGACGCGTGGAGCATGACTTCACTGGCGCGACAATCGCCGCCGAACTTGCGAAACGCCTTCGTCCGGATTTGGCGAAGCTGATGTCGGAATCGTAACCCGCAGGATCCGCCAAGATGCCTATCGACTACATAGTCGCGTCGCTCAAACCGCTTTCATTTGACGGTCCAGCCCCTTACGCATGGGACGAGTTCCTTGCGCTGATGCCGGAGGGCTTTGCCGTTCCCGACGCAGTTGCCGGTACAGGGTCGCCGAAATGGCGCGACCTTGAGACGCAACTCAGGAACGCGATGGCCTCGATGCGGGGCGGGGACAGGTATCGCCGTCCCGCCCAAGGGTGCGACATCTATTGGCAGAACCGAATGGCGGCGGCATTTCAGGAAAGCGACCCACTCAAGCGGACAACAATCATAGATCGCATATGGTGGGATGCCGCCGGCGAACTCACGCCAGTGGCGTCGCCGCTTTCCAAAGGTGCGCTTGAGACGTACGCATTGAGGCTGAAGATCGTCATCAGGAGAAACCGCGTGTCGGCAGATGGCGGGAACGCGGTGTTCTCGCGGCTTACTGCCGAGGCGGAAAGCATACAGCTCGCATGAGCCAAGCAAAAGGCAACATTCAAAGAGAGAACGGATTACCATGGCAGCAACAGGAAAGATAGTCGCAGTAAACGGGAACATGATCACGGTCGCATTTTCCGGAGCCGTGGCGCAGAACGAAGTCGGTTACGCCGTACTGGGCGACAAGAAGCTTATGGCCGAAATCGTGCGTGTGCGCGGCTCCCGGTGCGACATGCAGGTATTCGACTCTACGAACGACCTTGCGGTTGACGGGGATGTGGAATTCACCGGCGAACTGCTCGCCGCAGAGCTTGGCCCCGGCATGCTTGCGCAGGTGTATGACGGGCTGCAGAATCCCCTTCCTCAACTCGCAGATGAAGCCGGCAAGATATCGCACGAGGCGGGCTTCTTCCTGCAGCGCGGAATGTACATACCCGGACTGTCCAGAACCCGCAAGTGGGACTGGCATCCCACCGCCAAGATAGGCCAGCGCGTCACGGCAGGCGAAGAGCTCGGCTGGGTCACCGAAGGCATATTCAACAACAAGACGAACGAACAGGGCGTATTCATGCCTGGGCACAAGATCATGGTTCCGTTTGCCCTGCGTGGCGTCCATGTAGTGAAGTCCCTCGCCCCGGAGGGGGACTACACCGTGACAGACCAGATTGCGACGCTTGCGCCTGAAGCGAACGATGCGCAGTCCATACCTGTCCAGATGATGCAGCGTTGGCCAGTAAAGGTGCCAGTCAAATGCTTTACGGAGCGCTTGGCTCCGAGCGAGACTCTGGAGACGACGGTCAGGACGATTGACACATTCTTCCCGGTTGCAGTCGGCGGCACTTACTGCATCCCCGGCCCTTTCGGCGCAGGGAAGACCGTTCTGCAGCAGACTACGGCCCGGTACGCGAAGGTCGACATCGTAATCTCTGCGGCATGCGGCGAACGCGCCGGCGAGGTGGTGGAGACCCTGAAGGAGTTTCCGCAGATCATCGACCCCAAGACGGGGAAATCCCTGATGATGCGCACCATCATCATATGCAATACGTCGTCAATGCCAGTCGCATCCAGAGAGGCTTCCGTGTACACCGCCGTGACGCTTGCCGAATATTTCCGGCAGATGGGGCTCAACGTGCTTGTCCTTGCAGACTCCACATCTCGCTGGGCACAGGCGATGCGAGAGCTTTCCGGACGGCTTGAGGAAATCCCCGGCGAAGAGGCATTCCCCGCATATCTCGAATCCCGCATTGCCGCATTCTACGAACGCGCCGGCCGCGTGAAGCTGAAAGACGGCTCGACCGGATCCATCACGATTGGCGGCACCGTCTCTCCTGCGGGCGGCAACTTCGATGAACCGGTCACGCAGGCAACGCTAAAGGTCGTAGGCGGATTCCACGGGCTTTCACGCGCCCGTTCGGATGCCCGCAGATATCCAGCCATCGATCCGCTGGAGTCTTGGAGCCACTACAACTCGGTTATCGAACAGGCAAGGGTAGAGAAGGCCCGCTCGATTCTCCGCAAGGGGAACGAAGTCGGGCAGATGATGAAGGTCGTCGGGGAGGAAGGCACCTCTCTTGATGATTTCACGACCTACCTCAAGGC
>CAVJWR010000167.1:2347-3520 GCA_963653155.1 Limosilactobacillus gorillae | reverse complement strand
CGATAGCGGGTTCTGATCTCGTCTATGGCGTGAGCCAGCAGGAGAAGGGCGTGTCCCGCGTAATCTCCATGAAGCTCTCCGACATCGGTGTGAAGAAAGTCCAGGACTGAACGCCATGTTTACCGGTCTTGTCGAGAAAACAGGTGTAGTCAAGAGAGTCAGCAGAGGCAGGGGACTGGTGCTGGAAATATCTTTTGAGCCTTGGCCCGAACCGCTTGAGCCGGGAGAGTCCGTTGCCGTCAACGGAGTGTGCCTTACAGTCGCAAGGTGCGATGAGACGCGGTTTACGGCAGATGTCCTCCGCGAGACGGAGGAACGCTCGTACCTCGGTTCCCTGTGTCCGGGCAACAGGGTCAATCTCGAACGTGCGCTGAAGGCTGGCGCAAGACTTGGCGGGCACATAGTCCAGGGACACGTTGATGGGAAGGGCACATTCCTGTCAAAACAGGAAAAGGGGCGCGACTTCGCCATGCGGTTCCGCTGTGGGCGCATAGTCTCCGCCTCGTGCGTGATGAAGGGATCTATCGCCATAAACGGCGTGTCGCTTACCGTCAGTGGCCTTGGCGAGGATTGGCTTCAGGTGGATGTGATCCCAACCACGCTTCGCGAGACGAACCTTGGGATGCTCTCGGCAGGCGATGGCGTAAATCTGGAGACGGACGTTCTTGGCAAGTACGCCAGGACATACGCAAGAGTCGCGCAGGCCTATGCGGATGATGCCGATGGATCCGGGTCTGGCATAACGCTTGAGAAGCTGGCGGAGAATGGTTTTCTGTGATAAGGAAGGCCACCATTCTTGCCGCGCTGCTGGTTCTTGGTGGAACCGCATGGTACTGCCAGCGCGGATCCGGCTCGAAATCGACAGAGGCGGACATGATAATCGCCGGGCTTGGAGGCTTTCGCGGCATATTGGCGGAAGTCGTGTGGTTTCGTGCCGACCGCCTTCAGGACGAGGGTCGATATTCCGAGATGGCCCAGTTGGCGAATGTGCTGACGTCGCTTGAGCCGTATACGCCTGAGGTATGGGCCTATGCCGCTTGGAATCTCGCCTACAACATTTCCGTGATGATGCCAACGCCGGAAGACCGCTGGCGTTGGGTCGATGCCGGGCTTAAGCTCCTGCGGGACGATGGGTTGCGGCTGAATCCGTCGAGTCCTGAGCTTGACCGGGAA
>CAVJWR010000167.1:0-2295 GCA_963653155.1 Limosilactobacillus gorillae | reverse complement strand
GTCCTGAGCTTCACCGGGAAATAGCATGGCTATTCCTGTCGAAGATAGGGGGCACGATTGATGATGCGGCGTCTTTGTATGCCGGAAAGTGGCGAGAGACTGTAGAGTCTATCGGCGGCGAATGGGAAAAGCTGAAGATGGAGCCATCGCTTGTGGCCTACATTGACCGCGAGTATGGACGGCAGGATTGGCGCAGTCCAAAGGCCTCGGCCCTCTACTGGGCGCATCGCGGGCTTGCGCAGAAACCGAAAGGGGCAGTCCGGGCCGAATTGCGTCAGGTGCTATATCAAACCCTGATGCTTGAGTCTGTAGATGATCCGCGCTTTGCCCCCCGTGCGCTGCGGGCCATGAAAGATGCCTACATCGAGGCTCCGTCTCTCATGCTGGAGGACATGATAATGCGGTATCGCGCAAAGTTCTCCCTGTAGTCTCGGCAAATGGTTGCACTTGATTCGACAGCATCGGTTTTGGTACATTATCGCACGTGATGAGGAATTCCCTTAAGATAGCGGCCTTGGCCATAGTCTTGGCGCATGCGTGTGCATCCCATGCGCTTGACGTCAATGTCGGTCCGTTCTTCGAATACGATTCGGAAAGGGATTTCATTGCCGTGCGCCCTCTGTGGTCCACCACGCCATGCACGGAGGACTTCGTGTGGCCCCTTGGCACATGGCACACGAACGGAGATTCGTTCTGGTACAGGTTCCTGTTTCTGGTTCATGGCCATGAAAGGAGCTTCAATGTCTTTCCATTGTGGAGTTCAGGCCGAAACCGGGCAACGGATGAATTCTACTGGGCGGCATTTCCGTTCTATGGCGAGCATCCACATATCCTGTTCATGGATGACATCCACTTTGCGCTCTGGCCGATATACATGGACTATTCGGTCAAGGATGTAAGGTCTCACGCAATACTTTGGCCGATATTCTCGTGGAAGGAAGCGCCCCGTCAGGCGGTAGGCGTATGGCCATTCTGGGGCTGGTCGCGGTTGCGGGAGTCCGTCCACTACTATATGCTCTGGCCTTTCATTACGTGTGCCGACTACGCCAAGGATCGGGACACGTCGGGTGCCGGAAGCAGTTTCATGTTCTGGCCGCTCTACGGAACGGTCGAGCGGGAGCGGGAGCGCCAGACGCTCATTCTGCCGCCGTTCTTCTCTTTGGCGGAGACGCCAGAGACGTGGCGGCTTCGCTGTCCATGGCCATTTGTTGATGTGGAAATTGGAACGCGTCGGGATTGCTGGAGCGTATGGCCGCTTGTCGAACATAGCGTACAGAAGCGGTACTCTGACGGCGGCGTTGACGATGACATATGGCGCTTTGGATGGAAACTGGTCGAAAAAACACGCGATAGGTTTAGCGTGTTCCCGTTCTTCACGAAAGAGCCGGGCTTTCTGCGCATATGGCCATTCTGGAGCAGAAGTGGCGAGAACGGGCTGGAGAAGGTGAAGGTGCTGGATATCCTGCCAATCAGGCACAAGGAGGGTTTCACGAGAAACTGGGAGCCGTTCTGGACTTTCTATTCGTCCGAAGACTTGCCGGATGGAAGGGTTCGCCGCAAGTTTCTCTTCAACCTGTTCTGGTGGACATCTGATCCTATTGAGTGAGGCATTGACCGAATGAGGTTCGACCTGCACATACATTCGTGTCTCTCTCCATGTGCGAGTCTGGAGATGTCGCCATCCGAGATTGTGGGCCGAGCTGTCGCTGCGGGCATGGACTGCATCGCCCTCACCGACCACCAGTCCGCCATGAATGCACCGGCGATTGCGGAATGCGCGAAACGCGCAGGGATGAAGTGCCTCTTTGGCATCGAGGTTTGCACGGTTGAAGAGGTACACACCCTCGCCATATTCGATGCCGTGCCACAGGCCATCGCAATGACTGAATGGGTGTATGCCTCCATGCCGAAGCGGGTGAACGATCCAGATGTGTTTGGCGACCAGCCGATAGTCACGAGTGACGATGAGATAGTGGACATGGAGTGGCGCATACTTGCAATGGGGTGCAGGAGGTCGATTCCTGAGACATCATGCAAGTGCCGCGAGCTTGGAGGGCTATACATCGCCGCCCACATAGACAGGCCGAACTTCAGCGTCTATTCGCAGCTGGGCGCAATCCCGGAAGGATGCTTTGACGCTGCCGAACTCAGCAGAACCGCAGACGAATCACTGTGGATGCCGAAGTCTGGTGGGCTTGCGGTGATCCGCTCTTCCGATGCGCACAACATTGATGATATTGCAAAGGTATGGACGGAAGCCGATATGTCGGATGCCACCGTCGCAACGTTTAGGGC
>CAVJWR010000166.1:0-3668 GCA_963653155.1 Limosilactobacillus gorillae | reverse complement strand
AGTTAGGCCGCGAGAGCGTAATCGTTGTTCGCAATTACTGTTTTTCCCGTTTTTTAACGAGGCCAACGAGAATCCTCGACGCGCGATCTGACCTCAACGCACCCCGTCGAAACCGGATCACCCCCATTATCCTTTACGATAATGCGCATATTATATCACAAATCTACGCTACGCCCGCTTTCCATTGGCGAAAAGTGCGCCATGCCCGACCTTTCGGCGCCTGTATTCTGTCGGAGAGAACCCCAACAGCTTGGTAAAGCGGTGCGAAAAGGCGAAAAGCGACTCGAATCCTGTCATTTCCGCAATCGTCGCCACAGGAAGATCCGTTTCGCGCAAAAGCCGCCCGGCACGGACGAGACGCGCTCGCATCTGATATTTCTTCGGGGAGAGGCCTGTGGCTCTGCGGAAAAGGTCCCGTAGTCGCGAAAGGCTCATTCCCGCAAGACGTGCCGCATCGGCTACCTGACACGAGGAAGAGAGATCCGACACAAGCGCCTGTCGCATCTTCTCCACCGCACGTGCCGCAGCGGTATCGGCATCTCCCTTCTGCCAAAGCGCCAAAGTCTCCGCCACCACCCTATGTGCGGCGGCATCCACAAGCCAGCGTGAGCCACGACGCTCCGATGCCGCGATATCAAACAAGTCACGAAAGGCCTCAGTGACAGATGCCGCCGAAGGGAATGTCCTCATCGGCGATTCCGGCGCGATCCCAGCCTCGGCAAGCAACGGGAGCACCGTTCGCGGATCGAGTTCCATCCATTCCTCGTTCCATCCAGTCTCATCGTCATACCGATAGAAATGGTTGACTCCCGGAAACACAAAGAAGATCGAGTTGGCCGGAACGGGGAGTTCCCCTGTTGCCTCGGAACGGAATGCGCCATGGCCAGACGAGATGTGCACAAGCACAAGGCTCTCAAGCGTACGCCCACTCTTCGATGAGAATCTGTGTCTTGACGGATGACGCCTGAGGAAGCCCGAATAATCGAGCTTTGGGGCACATTGGTTGTACCCAAGCGACATTACGCCGAAAGTGCATCCCAAGGCCGCATTGCGCGGCTCATAGTACCTTGAGAAGTATACGTCCTTAGATGCCATCAAAGACTCCTCTCATTTCGGCTCGTCCACTGCTGAGGGCGGCCTATCCTCAAGACAACGCGGCGTTGCGCCCTCAACCGAACAAGAACGGGGGGCCGAAGGATATCCGGCCTCCCGTCCCCACTAAACCACCCCTATCGAGCAAGGGGCAAGGCGAAACTCAGTTCGCCGCCTTCTCGGCTGCGGCAGTTGCCTTGGCTGCGACTTCGCGCTCGGCAAGCACATCCTCAACCCGCTCCTTGAGGGTGGCAAGCTCCTCAATGCTCATGGAAGCAAGGGGCTTATCCTCGCGCACAGGAATGTTCATGCCGTGGGAACGGAGGAACTGATCCACCTTGTCGCGGTTTTTCTGGTAGAGGTAGAAACCTGCGGCGGCAACGCCAATGCCGACGGCGGCTCCGACGAGATGATCTGTTGTTATTGCCATATCTATTTCCTTTCCTTGAAAGTTCAGCCGATTCATCCGAATCTGGCGCGTAGTATATCATTTTTTCGCTTCATGCATATCGTAGAAGAATATCCTCAGTGAATTTCCCACTACGAGAATGGTGCTTGCGTTGTGCATCACGGCGCCGACTATCACGGGGATAAGCCCAAGTCCGCCAAGCAGAAGCCCGACAGTGTTGACGCCAACGGACACGAAGAAGTTCTGCCTGATCACGTCCATCGTGTGATGGGCAAGGCCATATGTCGCCGGGAGAAGCATGGCGTTGTCGCCAGCTATCGTGATGTCCGCCGCCTCCATCGCAACATCGGTGCGCGTCTTCCCCAACGCGATACCTACATCCGCATAGGCAAGCCCAGGAGCGTCATTGATGCCGTCGCCGACCATCACAACCCCGTTGCCGCCAGCCTGCAGCCGCAGGATCACCTTGGCCTTGTCCTCCGGCATCAGCTCCGACTCGAACCCGTCCAGACCAAGCCGACGTGCAACGACATCCGCCTGCTGCTCCTGATCGCCGGTAAGCAGGAGTATGTCATCCACGCCAGAGAACCGGAGACGGTTCAGCGCCTTCTTCATGTTTTCGCGCAACGGATCCCGTATGCCAATGAGTCCCACAATTTCCGTGCCGCTCGCAACGTATATCACGCTTTCCCCGTTCGCGAACAGCTTCGAAGCCTGGTCACGCATCGGATGCGTGTGGATTCCGGCCTCGTTGAGGAACCTCTTCGATCCCACACGAACGGTCTTGCGCCCGACCTTCGTCCATACGCCTCTCCCGACAACCGTGTGTATCTCCTGATGGCGCGGTATCTTTCTGCCGATCCGCTGAAGCTGCGCAAGGATCGCGTTTGCCATCGGGTGCCGGCTCGTCTCCTCCGCCGCAGCCGCGAGCGCAAGCACCTCCTCCCGCGAATAGTCGCTGGATACCGTGGCAATGGATGTGACGCGGGGCTTACCTTCCGTAAGGGTGCCTGTCTTGTCGAGAATCAGCGTGTCCGCCTCTGTGAGAGACTGCAGGGAGCCGCCTCCCTTGATGAGCACCCCGTTGCGAGCCGCTGTCGATATGGCGGCCGATAGCGCCGCCGCCGTCGAGAGGCGGATCCCACACGAGTAGTCGATGACCAGCATGTTCAACGCCCGGTTCACATCGCGTGTGCCGAGGAAAACCGCTAGAGCGAGCGTGATGTTCACCGGCACAAGCGCGGACGAAAAGCGGTCGGCATACGTCTGGATTTCGGCCTTTTTCCCCTCTGCATCCTCCACCATCCTGATGATGCGCGAAACGGCAGTCCCCTCACCCACCGACTCAACACGCACCGTCGCCGTGCCATCAACGGCAAGCGTGCCCGCATAGACCTTGCCGCCAGATTCGCGCGGCACCGGACCGAACTCGCCTGTGATGGACGACTGATCCACCAACAGCCTTCCCGCGACAATCTCGCCATCGGCCACAATCTTCTCACCCGTGTGCACCACGATGAAGCTCCCAGGACGAAGAGCGGATACCGACACCCTCCTCAATGGCGATCCCGGCTCACCGCTCTCCGAGAGCCAAGCCTCTTCGCCATCGACCGACAGCATGTCGCGTATGGCGTTGCGCGTCTGATCCATCGTGTAGGCCGTGAGGGATTCGGCGAGGTCATGCAGAAGAAGGACGGTAAGCGCCGAGCTGGCGCGTCCAGACGCCACACTTGAGACTATGGCGAGTGCACTCAAGGTATCGGCGTTCGGCAGAAGCGTCCGCGCAACGACTCCTAGCCCACTCTTGAATATGGGAGCGGCGAGCGCAAGTGCGCCAAACCCGGTCGGCGTGAATATCCGCCCGATGATCGTCGCCGGGACTGCACGCCTGAACAGCCACGATCCGACAAGCAACGTACCTGCTATGCCAGCCCTCGTCAGCATCGTCGAAAGCTTCTCATCGTGCAAATCGCGCTCCTGCACACGCAAATGGTTGCGTTCCTCGCGCTCCTTCCTCAAAGCGCTCAGCGAATGGATCTGTATAAGGCTCTCAACGGACTCCAGAAGTTCCTCTTCGCCAGTCGCCTCCGGGTCGTACGAGAGCACAACGCTTGACGCGGCGCAATTCATGCGCTGCGAGCGTACGCCACGCAATTGCGAAAAATGG
>CAVJWR010000165.1:0-3768 GCA_963653155.1 Limosilactobacillus gorillae | reverse complement strand
ACATAGGCCTTCTGTTTCCACTGTGCCTCGCGCGTTGCGCCATTATTGTTCTTGAAATACTCCTTGGTAAGCAAAATCCCTGAGGCAGCATCGTCAACCTTGGGGAAGAACCTGAGGAGCGGCGTTCCCGCCTCGCCACCGCCCGCGAAACTGAATCCGTTGAGGGTGGTGTTATCGGCAAAGCCATTCAGGTCGTCATTCGCGGGGACAGCCGGAACCATATCGACCGTCTTCCCTTCCGAGTTCTTTATCCGCGCCCACAATGCGACCGACGGGCGGAACTTGAGATCGGGATGGGCATCGTTCTTCAGTTCCTCAAGGAAGTTCATGACGTTCCAGCTACCGTCATAGAAGTTGATGCCTGTACCGTTTACGCACTCGGCATCAATCAAGGTCTCCTTGCCGTCTTCGCTCACCTCGTACACAAGTTCCGCGAGCATCGCTTCCTTCGTGAGCGAGTTTGCCATGCGCATCGCGATGTCGGCCTGCACTGCGCTTTCCTCCGCCGCATCGCCAACACCATTAACGGCCTCTGCCTTGATTGCCGCATCGCCACATGTCGCCTGGATGTACGCGGCCTCCGTAGTCCCGGACCAGTCCCACTGGCTGCCTCCGGCATCCATTGTCCCCAAAGCCGAAAGCGAAGTGCGGAGTCCAGAATCGTTCAGGCTGCCGCCGGAAGGCTCCACCACGAAGAATATCCTTGCGAACGCCTCCGCAGTATATCCAGCCGCCTGCCCCTGCGGCCCGTTAAAGAACGGATATACGGCGGTGAGCGCAGCCTCCAATCCGTCTACGTCAACCTTGAACGAGTACGTGCGCTTGATTTTCTTCTTCGTCCCCTGCTCTGGGTTCGCCGCCTGAAGTTCCGTCTCGACCATCGACACGCTGTACTTCACGCAGTTGTCGTTCAGCTCTACGCCACACAGCATCGGCACCGCCTCCACGCACGGAATGCAGAGGGAAAGAGGGACGTTGTCGATATCGAGATAGTCGCACAGGAGGGCCGTTGAGATTATCGGGAAATTGTTGTTGAACGGCTGCCAGAAGGGATGGCTCGCCGACACATCGTTGTAGCAGTGCGCAAGCGTGGTGGCGTCTGGGAACCATGAGCAGCCGTCGAACGGCTGAAACTCCAGATAGCGCAGGTTGATGCGTCCGGGATTCCCGGTCCTGTACGCCTCATACGTGAGGTTGGAGTCGCTGTTCCATCCGCCCGCGACGAAAAGGGTGCGCCTTGCGGCCTCCTCGTTGCCGGAGAGGAACGTGGACGTGTTGTTGTTCTTGATTAGGTTCACGTATGGGGATGCCAGCCCACCGAGGGAATTTCCAGCCTGGGCTATCGCGAGGTTCACGTCCATGAACGACGTGAACGGCACGTCCGAAATGGACGGATAGTCGCCGCCACCAACGCCGCCACCCGCGAGGACGTTCAGGAACGCGAAAGCGGTCAGGCCACCTGTATCCATGTCGCCATTTTCAGATGCCCTGAAAAGGTACGTCGGCGACACGCGCCCGTGCGGCGCGGACGAGCGGTTCAGGTACTGCCGCCTCACACCCACGCCGGCTGGCGTGACCAATGCGTTGATGTCGAAGAAGTCCGACACGTTTATCGCCGTGAAGGCGTACCGCCCCATGCCGAAGTTGAACGGATGCCACTTTGCGGTGCGCGTGTGGCGGCTCCAGTAGCGGGCCTCGTTCACGAGGCTCGACGGAATGTACCCAAGGCCTTCAAGCGTGATTGTCGATACCGTCTCCGCGAGCGCGACTTCGTTTGACGGCACAAACACCCGACCGTGCCAGTTGTCGTTCTTCCTACTGTTGCCCTGCTGTCCGACGCCCCCCTGGTTGATCCAGTAGTCGTGGTTGTAGCCTACGCCCGGAAACGGGTCGTTGCCGATTGCTGTGTCGATCTCGTCTATCGCCCGCGCGAGCGCGGCCCTCACAAGCTGGCGCGTCGCGGTGTTGCGGCGCAGGAAGGAACTCGGCGCACGGCTCGCGCGCATGTAGATGGAAAACGCCACGGCGCTCACGAGCATGAACGAGAACATGCCGAGGACGATCAGCAACGCGGATCCCCTCTTGTCCGCGATTCCCCTTACATTGAAATTTCTTTTCATTCTCAATCCCCTACCGGCTTATGCGCCGTCAATCAGCCTCTCCTGGCTTCAGGCGCCACAGGTTTGGCAGGAACATGTACGTCGAAAGGCTGCGTCCGACCGTATCCGCGCTTCCTTGGGCCGCTTCGCCCGACTGCTTTACCATGTACTGGTACGGCGTTCCCCATGGATCCCTCAGGCTTCCACCCGTGATGGCGGCATTGTACAGCACCGGCACCTTGCCCTGTTTGTTCTGAACGCCGCCGAGTATGAACTGCAGGGCATCCTCCGTGGCGTCCTTCCAGCTGCCCGACGTCTCGTGATCCTTGAGGGAATGGTCATCATCCCAGTTCTCGTAGGCCAGGATCGCGTTCGTCATCTCGCGTGTCTCCGTCTCTGCGCGGGCGATCTGCGAACGTTTTCTCGCCTTCATCACGGCGGACGATGCCGCGCCGGTCAAGACGGCGATCATGCCGATGACAACGAGCAGTTCTATGAGCGTGAATCCCTTTTTCATCAGTCCACCTCGTCTGGCCATGTGGAAATGTCGTCTTCCGTATCCCAATCGCGGTCTGGCCCCGCGCTCCGCACCCCAACCACGAATGCGCGTCCGCCATTCATGTCCGGATTGCCAAGCCCACTCTGCTGCCAGTTGCCCTTGCCGGCATCGGTGCTGTAGTAGTTTCCTCCGATGGAGGCTACGCCCGTGCGGAGTGACGAAGACTTGCGAACGCCGCGATGGTTGAATACGCTTGAACTGTCAGTGGCGGCATCGTCCCACGGAGAGACGATACTGTAGTTGTCGCCACCCGTGTACGGCAGCACGTTATCCGCAAGGGAGTGAATCCGCGACATCTTCCTTTCGGACTCCGAAAGGTCCGCCACTCCGGCCTTGCCTGTGCGCCAAGCGATCGCGCTCTGGTTGAAGATCATCGTAAGGATCGTCACGAGCATGCCCATGAGCACACTCGCGACAAGCACCTCCAAAAGAGTAAAGGCGGATTTAGAGGGTAGTTGGTAGTTGGTAGTTGGTAGTTGGTAGTCAGAAGTGGGTAGTGGGTAGTGGGTAGTGGGTAGGGCGGAAGACGAGTACCGTCCACCGCTCCTCAAACTCATTTTTATGTCTTCAAAAATTCTCATCCATTTCTCCTCTACCAACTGCCAACTACTTTCTACCAACTATCATCTATCCTCTACCAACTACCATCTACCAACTATTACTGATTCGGATCTCCCTGAAAGTGAACCTCAGTGGCAAACACGGGCTGAGACATGAGCGTGTTGCGGAGATTCTTCCGCACACACCTTACGGCAAGCGATATCACCGGGGAATCCTCGCTCTCGCGGGAAGCCACGAGCGCATACGTCATTCCTTCTGGAACGGTGACGGTTCCCGGAAGGTTCCATCCGTCCTTATCCACACCGACAAGCCGACTGTACACGGAGCGGGCCTGGGTTCCTGGATCGGACGACACGTAGTACGTCTTCTTGCTGCCGCTTCCGCGCGTATCGAGGTATGCCAGCCACCCGGCCTTGTTTCCGCTTCCCGGCAACACCTGTACCCTGGCTCCGCTCGTCCCAGTTCCCGATCCTGCGGATATGGTGGTGAATCCGATGCTTCGCCATTCGGACCATTTGAGGTTACGGGACGAAAGCGCGATGACAAGCG
>CAVJWR010000164.1:0-3797 GCA_963653155.1 Limosilactobacillus gorillae | reverse complement strand
AACGTCAAGACAAAGAATGCCGCTCTACAAATGTTTGGTACTTGTTCCTGCCATTGTCGCTACGGTGTCTTTGTCTGCGGCTGTGACGGGTAGCTTGTCTGGAGATGGACATGTGCTGACGGTTGACGTTTCGGGAGAAGAGACGTTTGATCCGTCGCTTGTGACATCTGATGTTACGGATATTGTCAAGATCGGTACAGGGGCGTTGACTGTCTTCTCGGATCTTTCCGAATGGAATGGCCGAATTTGGATTTCGAATGGAACATACCGCGCAACGATTCCGTCAGCTTTGGGCGATGTGACAACAGGGGCTGGCGGCGCAGTCGAGGTTTCGGATGGTGCAACGCTCGAATTGTCGGCTGATGGCTCGGTGGAGCCGTTTACAATGCCGAAGAAATCGTTTGTAATTGGAGGGGATGGAGTTGATGGCCGTGGCGCGGTTGTCTATAATGGCGTTTCAGCCTATACCAAGGCTTCTCTCGGCAA
Source organism: Limosilactobacillus gorillae (assembly GCA_963653155.1). Taxonomy (GTDB): domain Bacteria; phylum Verrucomicrobiota; class Kiritimatiellia; order RFP12; family UBA1067; genus UBA1731. The sequence continues at coordinate 3,311 of CAVJWR010000164.1, read as the reverse complement.
TGACATCACACTTCGCTCGGATGCCCTTGTTGTATCGGAAGGAGACTTCCATGTTTATTGGAATAATTCGCCGACATACATTCGCTTGTGCGGCAACATTCTGCATCTGAAGCCGTCTGCTTCTCGCAATTTTATCTTGGCGTATCCGAACACGCCAGATCCACAGGGCGGACGGATTCTCGTCAACGGGGAATCGCTCACCTTCATGAATCCTGGGGCTGCACTTATGGGTGATGGCTGCGTTGTGTTAACGAACACGGCGACATTGGAGCTTTCTTCGCTGTACGGTGATTTTTCTTGGGCAGTTGACTTGTCGACAGGGAGCCGTTTGCGAACGAAAACCAAGATTTCTGCCGGAACTTTAAATGTGGATGTGAATGTGTTCGGCGGCCTGGTTTCTCTTGGCGATCCGGTGGTGCCGCTGTATTATGCGTATGACCAGTCCGGTGGTTCGGTGGGATTCAAAGGGCGCATTTCGGGAGGCGGATTTGAACTCGCACGTGATGCCCGCGTGACAGAGGCACAATTCCATCTCTTCAATCCGCAGAACGATTTCACAAATGGGGTGACGGCGGCATCAGGAATAAACGTCTACCTTTGGAGCAATGGTGCGTTGCCATCGGGTGGAGGCTCGCTTGTGATGAATGGTGGAAGCCTTTTCCTAAAATCGATAGAGCCTTATGAATTGCCGTCTGCACGTTTCGACGGAGCCGGCACGGTCGTAGGGGGCGTAGGTCGTTGGCTTGACTCGCTTGAAAAGACCGGTCAAGGTGATCTTTTGTACAAGTCGGCGGTCGATGGCCCGCAGTTGCTTGTAAGGAGTGGCGTAGTTCGTTTGGATGCCACGAACAGGGCGAAGATTGCGGGCCTATACGAAGGCTCATGTGCATACAGGAAGAATACCCGCCCTGACTATACTGATTTCTTTGGCGGCAAGGTGTTTACAACGAACTCAATCGCCATGGGGCCGATGTGCTCCTATGATGGAACGTATGCGCTGTGGAATGTCTCCGATATCGCCGGTGCCGATACGCGTGCGGTCATTGCTTACAAGGGCTATTTGTGGAATGATGCAGATAACCCCGCCACTTGGGCTTTCGCAGGAAGTGAAGCGGCGGGTTCACGCCTTGACATCAACGGGACAACGGTCTATGAGCAGCAGTATAACATTGGCGGAATAAAGTATATAGGCCATGGAGTTGCGACGTTAAGGCCGGGCGCGAACGAGTTCCTCTATGTCGTTTACGTAGGTGGGCTTTCTGGTGGACCGAACTCATGGTTCACAGATGGAACTGCCGCCGCACAGGGTAAGTGGAAGCCTGATTTTGGCTTGTCGGTCAATAGACAAGGCATAGATTCTCTCGTCGTTGACGATTATGAACCTCTTATGGATCCTGGCGATGGGTCTGTCTTTACTTATGTGCCGCTGAACTCCGCAGATGTAGTGCGACCTGGCGTTGATGTGCCGTTGAATGATCTGAATGGCGTGTTGCCGACATTTGATACATTGGCGTTTTCGCCGGGTGCGGGCATGGACTTCGGTGGGGTGATGCGCTATCGGGTGGGAACTCTCAAGGGACTTCCGATTATCTCAGGCACGGAAGAGTTGCATATCGAGTCCGAGTGGGAATTGGACGTTGCAGATTTCCATGATTCGGCGAAGCTCGTTACGCCTGGATACCTATCGCTTGCGGATGGCACTTGTGTGTCCGTACGGCAGACGCGGCGGTTCTTCAAGGTGGCGACAAACCGGAAGTATACCATTGCAACAGCCACTGGAGGTATTGCAATCGGCGATGTTTCGGTTCGTTCCGATAGTCCGGATCGCGTGTTCGAGCTTGTTGTGTCGAATGGTGGTACTGTGCTCAATCTTGTACGTAGGCAGAAAGGCCTCGTGGTTGTCGTGAAATGAAAGGGGTGCGCATGAAACGAATCGCTTTGGCAATGATGTCTCTGGGTGCCGTGTGTGTGGCCTGTGCGGAATCCCCGATGTTTCGGATTGGAACGGGGGGCTACTACCGGACGAATCCGAGAGTCTGCACGGAACGCCATGTGATTGAGATGAAGGAGGCAGGTATAGACTTTGTCGCGGATGTCGAGATCACCAATCGTGGATTCTTGGACTTGCTGCACAAGCATGGACTTTCGGCGGTAGCTCTACGCGCCGTTGGCTATTGGTGTGGCGGCAACGGATCGCGAGCCGGGGGAATGCCGCGTGTCTATCCGCGAGAGATGTATGCAAAGCAGATTCGGGCTTTGCATGAAGGGTTGGATCATCCTGCGATCATGGGGCATATGCTTTCGGATGAGCCGAGTGCCATGGATATGGATTACATAGGAGAGATATCCTCGTTGTTGAAAGCGAACTTCCCGAGGAAGCTTGTATATGTCAACCTGTATCCATGTTATGCTTCAGTGGATGAGAACTCATCTTCCCAAAGTCTGAGCCAGCTTGGATGTTCCAGTTACGAGGAACATATCGAGACATATTGCCGCACGGTTCCGCTTGACTATATAAGTTTCGATCATTACCCTTATTTCGAGAAGGATGAGACGACGTTGGCGAAATTGCCGCGGTACTACGGGAATTTCAAGACGGTCGCAGACGCAGGTCATCGAACGGGACGTGCGCTGTGGTATGACCCGCAGGTCAATTCGCGAAATGGGGCGCGAACCCTGACGCGGAATAACCTGATGTTTCAGGCCGGCGTCGCGATGGCCTTTGGGGCGGAGACTCTTGTGTGGGAATGCTGGTGCCCTGGCTGGTGGACGAATAACGTCTATACGGCAAATGGCGAGAAGACGGAACAGTATGACAAATTGAAGGATGTCAACCTTGGGCTTCGTCGGCTCGCGCCGGACTATATGCGTTTTCGGAATGTTGCGACGCATTTTGTTGGCAGATGGGCGGACTCGGATGAATTGGCACGGTATCGCATTGTTCCGATAGAACGCATCGAAACGGGCTTCTTTCGCCATCTTGCGTCATGCGACGGGACGAAACTTATTGTCGGTGAGATGGTGGCGAGGCAAAATGGCGACGCCGCACGTGCGCTGTTTGTCTTTGTCGCTGATGATCCAACGGATGTGCGGTCGTCCACTCACGAGGTGCGTTTTATGCCGACCGAAGGCGAGCTTTCCGTATTCGGGATGAACGGGCGCATCCCGTGTGCGTTGGGGCCTGACGGTATGCGCATTCTGTACCTGAAAGACAACGATTGCGCTCTGATAGTTTTGTCGCCTCATGAACGGTGATGCGAAAAGGAAAGGTTGCGAAAATGAGCATAGATAGGCGTTCGTTCATAAGGCAT
>CAVJWR010000163.1:1641-3921 GCA_963653155.1 Limosilactobacillus gorillae | reverse complement strand
GGTCGAAGAGATGGGGCATCCCACGACTGGTCAGAAAAGTCTACTTAAATGACCACGCAGGAAAATGCTCTTTCCTGCGAATGTGCTTGACCTTGCGGCCCTTAATTGCTACCTTACGTGTGAGTGGTCGATTAATGTTAACGTTATCAATACAGGAGGATTCCATATGAAGAGGTATGTTTGCAAGGTTTGCGGGTATGTCTATGATCCGGCGGAGAACAACAATGTTCCGTTTGCCGAACTGCCGGACGATTGGGTGTGTCCACTTTGTGGCGTAGGCAAAGACCAATTCGAAGAAGAGGCTTAGCGCCGTATCCAGAAAGGAGCAGATTCACATGGAGCTTAAGGGATCGAAGACGGAGCGGAACCTCGCATTTGCGTTCGCAGGCGAGTCTCAGGCCCGTAACAAGTACGACTATTTCGCCTCCGCCGCAAAGAAGGAGGGGTACGAGCAGATCGCCGCGATATTTCAGGAGACGGCCCTGAATGAAAAGGAACACGCGAAGCTCTGGTTCAAGCATCTTGGCGGCATAGGCGATACGGCAAAGAATTTGCTGGCCGCCGCAGCCGGTGAACATGAGGAATGGACGGAGATGTACCGCAAGTTCGCGGAAGAGGCGCGAGCCGAGGGCTTCGAGGATATCGCAAGGCAGTTCGAGGGCGTGGCCGGAGTGGAGAAACACCACGAGGAACGCTACCGCAAGCTTCTTGCGAACGTTGAAAGCGGCGAGGTTTGGGAGCGTGTTGGGCCACGGCGTTGGCAGTGCCGCAATTGCGGCGCGATTGTCGAGGGCGACAAGGCCCCGGACGAATGCCCGGTGTGTTTCCACAAGCGGGCATACTTCCAGCTTGAGGCCGACAACTACTGATGGTTGGCTGGACGAACTTCGCAAGTCCACGCGTGTTGGCATGGGAAGTGACGCGGCGGTGTCCGATGAAATGTCGGCACTGCCGCGCATCTGCAATCGATAGCGCGTACTGTGGCGAGCTGTCTACGGCGGAATGCATGCGTGTGCTTGATTCCCTCGCCGCAATCAGGCCAATGATTATATGGACCGGCGGCGAACCGATGACGCGCGAAGACCTTCCGGGACTGATTCGCCATGCTACCTCGCTTGGCATCAGGAGCGTGCTTGCCCCATGCGGCATGCTCGTTACCGAAGATCGCCTCAGGGAATTGAAAGACGCCGGCGTGATGGCGTGTTCGTTTTCGCTGGATGGGCCGGACAGGGCTACGCACGATTCATTTCGTGGCATTGACGGGGCGTGGGACGGCATACTTAAGGCCATGTCTGTCGCAAGGGACGTTGGGATGCCGTTTCAGGTGAACACGGTAGTGAGGAAGGGGGCACTCGATACGCTCGATGCGGTGTATGGAAAGGCGATGTCGGAAGGGGCGGCAAGGCTCGACCTGTTCTTCCTCGTCCCCACCGGTCGCGGTCGCGGCATTGACGCCCTCGTGCCGGACGATTCGGAAGTCAAGTCGGCAATCGAATGGTCTAAGGGGAAGCGAGTGAAGCTAACGTGCTGTCCGCAGGCGGGAACGTGCATAGGCGGCAGAGGGTTTGCGTTCTTGTCGCATACGGGGATGCTCCAGCCTTGCGGATTCGTGCAACGTCCATGCGGCAACGTGCGGGACTTCGGATACGATTTCCCGCGAATGGTTGAGGTTGCGGAAAACCCGCTTGGAGCATGCGGAAACTGTCGCTCCGCAATCCTGTAAGAAGCATTATAGCGAATGAATGGAGCGGAGCAGAAAGTGTCCGTGACGGACGGAGATGATCTCGACCTGCTTGCGCTTCACTCGATAGATGATGCGGTAGTCGCCGTGAAAAACCTCGCGGATGTCTTCGCGCCCAAATTCCGGGACGACACGTCCAGAAAGCGGAAAGTCCTCCAATGGCTCGACCGCCGCGTAGGCGTTCGCAAGCCAGTTGAGGGTGGTCGCACGATCTTGACTTTCTACCGCAATGTAGCGGGCGCAGTCCAAAAGGCGTTTTTTGCCGCGTGGCGACCAGTGGATCATATTCCAAGTTCCCCGAACATCGTTTCGACTTCTGCTGAAATCTCGCGCTTGACCTGTCCATGCGGAATGCCAAGTCCGGCATCAAGCTCGGCTTCGGCAGCGGCGAGGTCTTCACGCATTTCACGTTGCTCGCAGAACTCGACGAAGGCGTCCCAGTCACGGACATTGGCGAGGAAAGTGGTCGGGCGACCGTTTTGCGTCACGAACAGGATCCTGTTTGGTTCGCTGACGCGCTTGAAGCATTCCGCCAGGTG
>CAVJWR010000163.1:0-1631 GCA_963653155.1 Limosilactobacillus gorillae | reverse complement strand
CCAAGCGATGGAACGCAAGAACATAGGTCCACTTAAGGTGCTGTAGGTGCGCACGAGCATGCGGCAACTGTCGCCAGAGTGGAATGGATATTGAATATGAAGTCAGTCAAAGAAACGATACTTGAGGAAAAGATATTGCATCGGTTTGACGGATATCCGTTCCCGGGCAGATTCGAAAGCGGTATCTGTAATGTTTGAGGCGCGTGGATATATGCTTGACGTGAGTCGGGACAAGGTGCCGACCATGTCCACGCTCAGGCAGATCGTCGATCTGCTGAAGGTGTGCAACTACAACCAGCTCCAGCTGTATGTGGAGCATTCGTTCCGCTATTCCGGACATGAGGCCGTATGGAAGGATGCGTCACCGCTTACTCCGGCGGAGATACGCGAACTCGACTGCTATTGCAGGATGAACGACATAGAGCTTGTGCCAAACCAGAACTCGTTCGGACACCTTGAGCGCTGGCTTCGTCTTCCCGAATACAACCATCTTGCCGCCATGCCGAAGGGAGGGGCGATCACCCCGTGGGGAACCATAAAGAAGGATCCCACAACCCTCAATCCCGCGTTGCCGGAGTCGCTGAAGTTCCTGTCTGGGCTGTACGATGAACTGCTCCCATGCTTCGGCTCAAAGCTGTTCAACGTCGGCTGCGACGAGACGTTTGAGATAGGTGATCCGGAGGCGTATCTCGGCTTTTTGCTAAAGGTCTTTGATCTGGTGCGGGCGCACGGGCACCGTCCAATGTTCTGGGGCGACATTGTGCTGAAGCACCCTGAATTCGTAGCACGGCTTCCGAAGGACGCGATTGCATTGGATTGGGGATATGAGGGAAATCACCCGTTTGCGGACGAGGCTGCGAGATTCCGTCAGGCAGGCCTTGATTTCTATGTATGCCCGGGAACCAGTTCCTGGAATTCGCTTGCGGGACGTGTGGAGAACATGCGGGAGAACATGGCTGCGGCCGAATCCGCCGGGCGGATGAACGGGGCCAAGGGTTTTCTCGTCACGGATTGGGGCGATGGCGGACATTGGCAGCCTCTTGCGGCCTCATTGCCGGGGATCGTCCTGGGCGGATGGTTCGCCGAATATGGCGCGAAGGCGAACAAGATGGATCTGGAGGAGGCCCTTGATACGGTCATGGGGGTGCCGCTGGGCGGCACTCTGCTCCGTCTCGGAACGCTGTATCTGCGTGGCGGTGCCTTGCGGGCGAACGCGAGCGAACTGTACAGGATACTCGCTAACGACCGGGGCTATTCGCGGCACCCGAACCTTACGGATTCGGTGCTTGCCGAGATATCTTCAGTGGCGGAAGGTTGTCGGCACACGGCGGCGGCATTCGCGTCGCCCACGATCTACGGGACGGGGGCGATGTGGGCCGAGGAGATAGTGTACATGGCGAACCTGATAGATGCGGCTTGCCACAGGCGCGACAGCCGCCGCCTTGGCGCGATACGGGAAGAACATCGCCGGATATGGCTTCTGAGGAATCGCACTGGCGGCCTTGACGATTCCCTCGCAAAGATGCCTCGCTTCTGATGACGTACGCACAAATCCCAAATGCGAGATGCGTCGAGTGGAAAAGGGGGTTGCCAAAGATGGAGCCAGGTAACGGATTCGAACCGCCGACCTG
>CAVJWR010000162.1:1928-3927 GCA_963653155.1 Limosilactobacillus gorillae | reverse complement strand
ATGGTAGGGCGACCTCGATGAGGTCGCCGCGCCAATGTATGGCGCGTGATCCGATCCGTACACGGTGGTGGCGTTGCGGCGATTTCATCGAAATCGCCCTAACAATGCGTTGCGCATCACTGATACATTTCCACGGCGGTGGTGGCTTCCCTCCATTTACGCATTCCCGTGAAACAACCAAATCATCAAATCCCTAAATGGCTAAATGCAATCGTAAATCGAAAATCGAAAAATCGCAAATCTCTACCTACCTATACTCGCGCAATGTGCGCACTCCCGTGCCGCCGAAGAGGCGTTCATCCTCAAGGCCGGCCAGCGCGGCGGCAAATCCGGCCATGGTGGTGGTCACGGGTATGCCCGCCGCGACTGCGGCGGCACGCATGCGGTGTCCATCGGCCTCGGCTTCGCCGCTCGTCTCGGAAGTGTTCACGATCCAGTCGATCATGCGACGGCGGATGAAGTCGAGAGCGTTTGGACGGCCTCGCGAAATGCGGAACACGGCGTGGGACTCGATGCCCGCCTCCCACAGGCGCGTCGAAGTGCCTCGCGTAGCATACAGCGTATACCCCATGTCCACAAGCTTCCTTGCGAGAGGCACTGCGCCATCCTTATCCTCGTCCTTCAGCGAGAGGAACACATTGCCCTTGGACGGCAACGGGCTTCCGGCGGCGATCTGGCTCTTGTAGTAGGCGCAGTCCGGATCGTCATCCATCGCCATTACCTCGCCCGTGGACTTCATCTCCGGTGAAAGCCCGATATCCACGCCGGGGAACTTCACGAACGGGAACACCGCCTCCTTCACCGAGTAGTGCCGTGGGATCACCTGCTCCGTGAAGCCGATGTCCTTCAGCTTCTCACCCGCCATGCAACGCGCGGCGTAGTCGGCAAGCGGCACTCCTATCGCCTTAGAGACGAACGGCACGGTACGCGACGCACGTGGATTGACCTCTATCATCCATATGGTCTCGTCGCCGTTCCCGTCGCGCGTCACGGCGAGCTGGATGTTCATGAGGCCGATCACGTGAAGCCTCTCCGCGAAGAGTTTGGCGTAGCGCTTCACGTCGTCAATCGTTCCCTGCTTCAGGGATACCGGCGGCGTTATCGCAGCCGCATCGCCGGAATGGCAGCCCGCCGCCTCAACGTGCTCAAGGATTGCGCCCACCACGGTGGTTTCGCCATCGGATATGCAGTCAACGTCAAGCTCCACGGCCCTCTCAAGGAACTTGTCTATGAGGATCGGCTTGCCCTCCGCTGCGGCAACGGCCTCCGCGACGTATCTCTCAAGGTCGTTCTCGGCGTACACGATCGCCATGCCGCGCCCTCCAAGCACAAAGCTCGGGCGCACAAGGACGGGATATCCGAGATCGGCGGCGATGCGGCGGGCATCCTCCACCGAATGCGCGATTCCCGATGCCGGCTGACGCATCCCCACATCCGAGACGAGCTGCTTGAAGAAGTCGCGGTCTTCCGCACGGTCTATGTCGTCGGGCGACGTGCCTATTATGTTCGCCCCGGCGGCCTTAAGGCGCTGTGCGAGGTTCAGCGGGGTCTGTCCGCCATACTGCACGATCACGCCGTCGCACCGCTCCCGCTCGTATATCTCCATCACGTCCTCGAACGTAAGCGGCTCAAAGTACAGCCGGTCCGAAGTGTCGTAGTCCGTCGATACGGTTTCGGGGTTGGAGTTCACCATCACCACCTCGTAGCCGCGAGCCCTCAGGGCGAACGCCGCATGGCAGCAGCACCAGTCGAACTCTATGCCCTGGCCAATCCTGTTAGGCCCGCCGCCCAAGACCATGATCTTTGAGGCTTTCGATTTTGCGATCTGCGATTTGCAGGACGAAGAATCGTCGAACTTGTAGTAGCTGTAGTAGTACGGGGTCTTGGCCGCGAACTCGCCGGCGCACGTATCGACCTCGCCGTACGACGGACGGATTCCGGCTGCAATGCGCATCGCGCGGACTTTCGCCTCGTCACACCCAATCGCCTCGGCGATTTC
>CAVJWR010000162.1:0-1918 GCA_963653155.1 Limosilactobacillus gorillae | reverse complement strand
TCCGGCCTTCAGCCTCTCAACTTCTCCACTTCCCCACTTCTCAATTTCTTTCCTAAACGCCTCGATCTCGTCGAGCTCGCGCTTGAACCACGGGTCGAATGCCGAAGGGTCATGATGCCTCAATGGGGCCTCAAGCGAACGGACTGCCTTCAGGTACGCCTGCTTGAAAGTGCGCCCGATGGCCATCACCTCCCCGACGCTCTTCATCTGAGTCCCGAGACGGGTATCGGCGCCGGGGAACTTCTCGAAGGCGAAGCGCGGAATCTTCACGACGACATAGTCGAGGGCCGGCTCGAAGCACGCCAAGGTCTTCCCGGTGATGTCGTTCTTCAGTTCGTCAAGCGTATACCCCACGGCCAGGAGCGCCGCAATCTTCGCTATGGGGAATCCCGTCGCCTTGGACGCAAGCGCGGACGAACGCGACACGCGCGGGTTCATCTCGATGATTATGCGGCGGCCAGTCTTCGGATCCACCGCCCACTGGACGTTCGACCCGCCAGTCGCGATGCCGATCTTCTCCAGCACTGCGATGGAATCGTCGCGCATGCTCTGGTACTCGCGGTCCGTAAGCGTCTGGATCGGCGCGACGGTGATCGAGTCGCCCGTATGCACGCCCATGGGGTCGCAGTTCTCGATGGAGCACACGATCACGGCGTTGCCCGCCTTGTCGCGCATCACCTCCATCTCGTATTCCTTCCATCCGATCAGCGATTCCTCTATCAGCACCTCGCTGTTCATGGAAGCCTCAAGTCCGCGCCCGACTATCGTGCGGAACTCATCCGGATCGTGCGCGATGCCGCCGCCCGTTCCGCCAAGCGTGAAGGCGGGACGTATTATCAGGGGCCATGTGCCGATTGTGTTCGCGACCGCCTCGGCCTCGGCCATTGTGTGCGCCGTGCCGCTGCGCGGCTGGTCAAGCCCGATCTCGCGCATTGCGTCCTTGAACTGCTGGCGATCCTCAGCCCGCGCTATCGAATCGGCCTGTGCGCCAAGCATCTCAACCTTGTAGCGCTTGAGTATGTCCTTCTTGAAAAGCTCCATCGCGAGGTTGAGGGCCGTCTGCCCGCCAAGCGTGGGCAGAAGCGCATCGGGACGCTCCCTGCGTATTATCTCGTGCAGGGTATCGACCGTAAGCGGCTCTATGTATACCCTGTCGGCCTTGACGCCATCGCAGTCAAAGGCATCCGTCATGACGGTGGCGGGGTTGGAGTTGGCAAGCACTACCTCGTAGCCTTCTCGCTTGAGGGCCTTCACCGCCTGCACACCAGAGTAGTCAAACTCGCATCCCTGCCCGATGACTATCGGACCCGCACCTATTATCAATATCTTCCGTATGTCGGTTCTTTTCATGCCAAGGAATGGTATGCAAACGCCGTGCCAAACCTCGCCCTTCCCATGTGCCTTGAACGTCCGCGTGGCAGTTTCATAAAATGTAAATGACATGGCTATCTGCTTACATAATCTGATTTAGTTGGTAGATGGTAGTTGGTAGTGGGTAGAGATTTACGATTTTTCGATTTGCGATTGCATTTAGTTATTTTTGTATTTGAGGATTTGATTGTTTCACGGGAATGCGTAAATGGAGGAATGCCGCCACCGCCGTGGAAATGTATCAGTGATGCGCAATGCATTGGTAGGGCGATTTCGATGAAATCGCCGCAACGCCGCCAACCTGAAACCTGAGACCTAAATCTCTACCAACTACTATCTACCAACTAAATCATGCAATCGTAAATCGAAAAATCGTAAATCGTAAATCGTAAATTCCTTTCCCCTATCCCTCTGTGACTCCGTGCCTCCGTGTCTCTGTGTTAAACAAAAACGGCGGATAAGTTTTTAACACAGAGACACAAAGTCACAAAGACACAGAGTTTTTTTTTCAGGCTATCCACGACGATGAGGGCGTACCCCTCTAGCG
>CAVJWR010000161.1:0-4123 GCA_963653155.1 Limosilactobacillus gorillae | reverse complement strand
GCTGCCCCCAGTGGCGGAAATCACCCGGCGCACAAGCAACACGCCGCCCTCGCATGCCGGTAGCCCCTGCTCATCAAGAAGCGCATCGGCATCGCCCGAATCGAACTCCGCCTCTATGCGGGCTTCCTTGCATCCGTCGCGGACAGAGCTTGCGTCCGCCCTCGCGCCAAGCGCAAGCGTGAGCGCCCCCATGAACACGCTCTTGCCGGCGCCCGTCTCACCGGTTATCACGGTCAACCCGTCGCCAAACGTCGCCTCGGCATGTTCGACGATGGCCAGATTATCGACTTTCAAACGTTTCAGCATAGCATAAGGAAAGATGTACGATTCCCATAAAGCAAGCACAACTCACATGACGCGCCATTATACCACAATCATTGTGCTACTGGCCGTCGCGTTCGAATGCAAGACAGCACTTGAACCTTCCGCACGTTCCGTTCATGGACATGACGGATGCCGCGCACCTGCCTGGAGATATGCGCTGCGGAAAGCGTTTCTGCCAACTGCAACAGCAGCACACGCGTCCACACGGGCCAAGCCCGCCAAACTCCGCGATCTCATCGCGTGGGCCGATGGCCCGTATGCTTACATCCACGCCATATAGGCTTTTCAGGGAATCCTGTGCGTCGGAGAAATCTGGCTTCACGCTGTCCGAGACATACTTGACGAAAAGCCGCTTCTGCCCAAACGACAGCCTGACGAATGCAATGCGCAGATCCGGAGCATTCCTTACCTTGCCAAGAAGCGCCGTACGCATCACTTCCGCGAGCTTCATGTTGTCGGAGACGATGCGTTCATCCTGCCCAGACAGCGGTCGCACCAACCGGAACCTCGGCAATTTCGTCCCGTGCCTCTGCGGGTCATACGGCTCAACGCACACCACGCATCCTACATCCTCGCCATAGTCAAGTGCCACAACGAACCGTCCCGTCGTATCGGCCGTGACGGTTCCATCCTGCACCAGATTATCCTCGACGCGCACAAGGAACTGCCCCTTCTCCGGCATCTGCACCCTTGCGACGAGAATGTGCTGATCGGCGTTCATCCTGACTCCTACGCAAACCTTGCGCGATCCATGAAAAACGAAAGCACAGCCAATTCGTTCATGTTGCAGTCGAAGGAATGCGCCATGTCCTCGACCGCCTCTATGTTCCGATAGGCCGCATATCCGGGCGTGGCCCGCATCTTCCGGGCGAAGAATTCCATCACCGTAAAAAGGAAATCCCGCCTGTATTCGCGGTAGCGTGACGAAACGAGCGCGTCACATTCGGTGTCGGAAAGTTCCGTTCCTTCCTGCTCGGATGCCTTGAGTTCCGCAGACACTTCACGCTCGGCGGCATCCTTCAGTTCCGCAAGGACGGCGGCAAGGCGATCTGCGCAAGCGGCCTTGTTCAGCAATCCGGCGGCAGTCGCATCCGCAAGCCCAGGAGCGGATAGCGCACCAAACACGTTTGTGCGCCATGGCTCAGGAAGGAGATGTTCACGGGCGTCAGGGAGGTCTATCCGCTGACAGCGCGAGACTATCGTAGGAAGCAGCTGTTCGGGCGCCTCCGTCAACAGGAGAAACACCGTCTTCGGCGGAGGTTCCTCAAGGGTCTTCAGAAACGCATTTGCGCTCGCCTCGTTCAACCGATCCGCCCCGACCAGCACACCTGCCTTCCATCCACCCGAAAACGCGGTCTGCGAAATCGAGGCTATCAGCTTTTCATGTATGGCCGATACCGACACGATCCTGGACTTGAGTTCCGGAAAGAGCCAATGGATATCGGGATGCTTCTTGAGGCCATCGTCGCCAATGCCCGGGAACAGGTCTCGCAGCACCAGATTTGCAAGCTCAAGCGCCATGCCGCGCACGCCCCCTATGACAAGGTACCCATGGGCGATGCGTCCGTTTCCTATCGCGGTCGCGATCAGAGAATGGGCAGAATCGAGTTCCATACCTTCTCCGCCACTTCGTCAACGGTTCCGTCAGCCGAAATCACCGAGAACCGGTTCGGCTCTGCGGCCGCAAGCTCAAGAAAGCCCTTCCTAAGGCGTTCGTGGAAATCTTCGCCGGCGCATTCCATCCTATCCGCAACCGTGTGCGTAGCCGCCTCTCGCGTCCGCATGCGCAACGATGCGACTTCCGGCGACACGCTCAAGAGTACCGTCTTGTCAGGGACAAGGCCACCTGTGGCGAAGTCGTTCAGTCGCCTAAGTTCGGCGAGATCAAAGCCTCGTCCATACCCCTGATATGCAAACGTGGAATCCGCAAACCTGTCGCAGAGAACCCATTTCCCGGATGAGAGGGCGGGACGCAACACGCTTTCGACGAGCTGTGCGCGGCTTGCAAGAAAGAGAAGCGTTTCGGCGCGGGCATTGGGCGGATCCTCCATCTTCTCTCGCACAAGCGACCTGATGCGCTCGGACAATACCGTCCCGCCCGGCTCGCGCTTCAGAATCACATCCTTGCCGCAGTCGCGAAGGCGATCGGCCAGCAGACGGATTTGGGTGCTTTTCCCGCACCCTTCTCCACCTTCGAACGTGATGAACCGGCCTTTCACGCCAAAGCTCCAGATGTAGGCTACGCCTTCTTCATCTGCGGGAACAGAACGACATCCCTAATGCCGTCAACGCCGGTAAGCAGCATGACAAGGCGATCCATGCCGATGCCGAGCCCGCCGGTGGGCGGCATACCGCACTCAAGCGCGGAGATGAAGTCCTCATCGATCTTCTCGGTATCTTCACCAGCCTGGTTCTCAAGCGCCTTCCTCTGCTCAAGCGGGTTGTTCTGTTCGGTGTAGCCCGGACACAGCTCGCGCCCTCCGACAACGAACTCAAACACATCGACGAGCTTAGGATCATCCTCGCAGGCCTTGGCGAGCGGAACGAACTCATGCGGAAGGCGCGTGACAAACGTCGGTTGGCGAAGCGTCTTCTCGATCATCTTGTCGTACACCTCATGGGTGAGCATGAGGGAAGTGGTCACATCGTCAAGTTCCAGATTGATGTTCTCCGCCTTGCCGGCGGCCTTCGCCTTCTCCATCTGGACCTCAAACGGAAGATCGAACCAATCCTCGCCCATCTTCGCCTTGACGAGATCATTGTAAGAGACTCGCCTGTACGGTGGAGTGAAGTCTATGACTTCCTTCGCCTCTCCGTATTCTATCTGTCTTGTGCCGATCACCGTATCGCAAAGGTGGGGGATCAGCCCCTCGATGATATTCTCCATCGACGTACGGTCGCCATACGCCTCATAGACCTCAAGCACGGTGAACTCAGGGTTGTGGCTGCGGTCTATGCCCTCATTGCGGAAATCCTTGCCAAGCTCAAACACCTTGTTCATCCCGCCGACAAGAAGCCGCTTGAGGTAGAGTTCCGGGGCTATGCGCAGAACCATGTGCTGGTCAAGGGCATTGAAATGCGTCTCGAACGGCTTGGCGGCGGCACCGCCAGCCTGTGCCTGGAGTATGGGAGTCTCAACCTCGTAGAAGCCTTTGCCCCAAAGGTATTTGCGAGTCTCCGCAAGGATCTTCGATCTGGTGAAGAAACGGTTCCTCGACTCGTCATTGGTCATCAGATCCACATAGCGGCGACGGTAGCGTTCCTCCTGATCTGTAAGGCCATGGAACTTCTCTGGCGGCTGTTCAAGCGCCTTTGCGAGGAGTTCCCAATCCTTGACGACGATAGACTTCTCACCGCGCTGGGTGGTGAAAAGATCACCCTTCACGCCAATGATGTCTCCAAGGTGCAAAAGCTTGAAGCCGGAAAAGAGGCGTTCATCAAGCTGGTCGCGCTTGAATATGAGCTGAAACTTGTCCGTACCGTCATTTATGGTGCAGAAGTTCATCTTGCCCATGCGACGGATCATCATAAGGCGCCCGGCAGCATGGACTTCCCTACCTTCCGTGAACTCGGCACGGATCTTGTTCAGGTCGTCATGCGGATAGGCACGACCATATGGGCGAAACCCAAGCTTCTCAAGTTCCGCCATCGCGGCCAAACGGTTCTCGCGATATTCGTTTGTCTCAACCTCCATGTCCTCTCCTCCTTCGGATCCGCAAGTCCGTCTTGGCGGTTAGAAAAAAGAAAAAAAGCCGGCGGCGCCCTACTCTCGCACGGGCGAGTCCCGCACTACCCTCGG
>CAVJWR010000160.1:0-4151 GCA_963653155.1 Limosilactobacillus gorillae | reverse complement strand
GGGTATGGTATAATGCGTGCCGCCTATGAACACGCTTTCCGTTCCCAGACGCCTGACGGACTTCTCAGCCGATGCGGTTGCGCTGGCACCGCGTCTGCTCGGGAAATTCCTCTGTCGGCGGTTGGAGGACGGGACGGTTCTGCGGCGGCGCATCACGGAGACGGAGGCCTACTTCGGCGAAGAGGACACGGCCTGCCATGCGCATCGGGGACGGACGCCGCGAACGGACGTCCTGTACGAGCCGGGCGGATGCGCCTACGTCTACCTCTGCTACGGCATGCACGATCTGCTCAACGTCGTGACGGGTCCGAAGGACCACCCCGAGGCGGTGCTGATTCGCGGCGTGGAGGGCGCGAATGGTCCCGGCAAGTTGACGAAGCTCCTGCACATCACGCGCGCATTCAACCGCATGAACCTGGCGACCTCGACGAGCCTCTGGCTGGAGGACGACGGCTTTGCGCCGAAGTACCGGCGCACGCCGCGCATCGGCATCGCCTACGCCTCCGCACGCGACCAGCGCCGCAAATGGCGGTTTGTCGTCTAGATGTGCCGACGCATCACGCCCGCCGCCGGACCAGCACGAGGATCACGGCGGAGAGGACGAGCGACAGGCCGACGGCCAGCCGGAAGGTGAACGCCTCGTGGAAGGCGAACACGCCGACGGCGACGGCCGTCAGGGGTTCAAGCGCGCCGAGGATCGCCGTGGGCGTCGCGCTCAGGAGACGCGAACTGTAGGTCATGAAGACGAGCGAGAGGAGCGTCGGGACGACGGCCAGGAAGACCGCCGCGAGCCAGGCCGTGCCGCCGCACGGCAGATGAAAGGCGGAAGGACCGTCCGCAAGCCCCGACCAGACGGCGAGGCCGAGTCCGCAGAAAACCAGGACCCAGAACGTCATCGCCGAGACGGGAAGCGTGAAGCGCGCGCGGTTGACGATCACGATGTAGACCGCATAGGTGAGGGCCGAGACGAAGACGAGCGCCACGCCCAGCGCGCCAACACGGTGTTCGCCGCCGCCGAGCGAGAGAAAGGCAATGCCCGCGAGCGCCAGGGCAATCGCGGCGATTGTCGGCAGCGCCAGGCGTTCGCGGTAGAAGAGGGCCATGATGAGGGCCGTCAGGATCGGATAGACGAAGAGGATCGTACAGGCGATGCCTACGTCCATGATGCGGAAGCTTTCGTAGAACGTCAACGACGACACGGCGAAGAGGAGCCCGAGTGAAGCGACCACGCCCCATTCGCCGCGCTTCGGCCAAAAGACGCCGCGCCGCACGGCGATGTAGGCCGCGAGGAGCGCGGCCGCGAAGCCGAAGCGGTAGAGCAGCACGCTCCCCGTCGTGTAGCCGTGGTGGTAGAGGACGACGGCCCCCAGCGGATTCGCGCCGTAGCAGATGGCCGCCAGAATTCCGCACAGCGCTCCAAAGGCCCTACCCTTGAACATCGTTTCTTCCTTCTTTCACATCTTTGCACGGCGGCTTCCGTTTCAAGGCGGTTCGATACAGACCGCCGACGACACCGTGCAAATGGTGTAGATTATACCAAAAAGGCCGACGGTGGACTGTGCCTGTAAGGCACGGTAATCGGCGGGGGTGTTGACGTTCGTCCACGAACGCCTTTGATTCAACCCCGTCTGCGCCAGGCGACCGGACTCATCCCCATGTGCCGCGAGAAGATCCGCGAGAAATACGCCGCATCGTCGATTCCGACGCGCGCGGCGATTTCGGCGACGGACGCCGTCGTCGTCGAAAGTAGTTCGCACGCCTTCTCCATGCGCGTTTCCATCAGGCACGCAACAAGCGTCTTTCCCGTTACACGCTTCACATAGTCGCAGAACCCGCTACGGCTCTTCCCGAATTCACGCGCCGCGTCGTCAAGCCGGATCGGGCGCGTGTAATTGCAAATGAAATAAAGCCGCAGGTTCTCGCGTGCCAGTTCCTCGGGCGAAAGCGTCGCTGGATGCCGAATGCGCTCGGCGTCCGATGAAGCCTGTGCAAAAAGGAGGAGGAGCTTGACGATGCGGAGGGACTGTTCCGACTCGCCCTGCGTACTGAGCGTTTCGAGCATCTTTCGCGCCTTTGCACGAAGACTTCCGTGCGCGACAATGGAGACTGGGGTGCGCAGAAGCGGCGCAAGGTCGTTTGCGAGCGACGGAATGATCCGTTGCAGTTCATCGATCCAGCGTTCGCGGATGAAGACGCAGTAGGTGCAGAATTTCCTCTTCCACGGACGAAAGTCCCAGAAGTGCCTGACACGTGGCGGCGCCAGGACGACATCGCCACAGGCGAAGGGTTCCGTCGAGTCGCCGAGTGTGCGGACGCCGTTCCCGCACTTGGTGAAGTTGAGTTCCCACGTGTCGCGATGCACGTGCGGCGGGATTTGCGCGGACGGCGAAAGCACGGCCTCCTCGATCCAGAAGTTCTTTTTTGCGTCAACGAACATTGCGAATATTGTACAACACTTTTGGATTATCGTCTATTGTGGTCGGACGGTTGAAAACGTATCATGTTGTTCACTTTCATCAACCATCAGAAGGAGCGTTCAAGAATGAACATGACACGTCGAAAAATGTTGGGGGTTCTCGGTGCGGGTTCCGCCCTCGCGGCCTTTCCGGGATGCGTCTGTCCGCCGCCAGCCTACGGACAGAAAAACGCGAAGATTGCATTACAACTCTATTCGATTCGCGCCTACATTGATCGAATCGGACTTGACCGTGCACTTGAGGATGTCGCGACAATCGGCTATAAAGGCGTTGAAATCGCATGGTGGTGTCTGAAAACCCCTTATTCGGCTGACCCCAAAGGACTTCGCAAGGCACTCGCGAATGTCGGGCTTAAGGCCTGTGGCGCACACGTCGGCAACAATGAATATGGCTTTGACACGACGAAATGGGCCTATAATTCGGACGTGATGAAGAAACTGTGCGAGTTCAGCCTATCGTATGGCAACAATCTTCTCATCTGTCCGGGCGGCGGGAACTTTCCGGGTAAGGGACAACCGTTGGACGACTTTCTGAAGCGGCTCGTTGATCTCTACAACAGGGGTGCTGCGGACGCGGCGAGATTCGGCTGCCGTATCGGCCTGCACAACCACATGGGCGAGTTCCATCAAAAGATGAAGGACGGCACAACCTATTGGGACTACTTCTTCTCAAATACGGATCCTGCCGTCTGCATGGAACAGGATGTCGGCTGGACAATCTGTGCGGGTGTTGATCCCTGCGAGCAATATATGAAGTATCCGCATCGATCGCCGACGTTGCATGCGAAGGAGAATGGCATGGGCAAGGACGTGACGCAGTTCGACGCGATCCTGGGTCGTCCGGGTAAACCGGGTGCGGTTCCTGTCGATTGGGATCGTCTGATTGCCGCGACAGAAAAAGATCGCGTCGAATGGTATGTCGTTGAGTGCGAACGTCATGGCGACGGACTCTCGGCCGTCATGCCGTCCTACAACTTTCTCAAGGCCAAAGGATTGCAGTAATCCGAAAACGAGAAAGGGAAACAAAAATGAGAAACGATATGAACAAGACGGCAATCGGCGCGCTTCTGGCCATCGGCATTCTGTTTGGTGGACTCGCCGTAAAAGCGGATACCCCCTGGCTCTATCCGCAATCGATAACCGAGCGCGCACAGGCCTCTCTGCGAAAAGGCATTCGGCTCTGCGACTTCCACATCCACCTGCGCGGCGGCATGACCGTCGAGAAGGCTTTGGCGCGCGAACGGGCCTCCGGCATCGCGTCCGCATTCATCGCCAATCACGGGCGCGGCTGGGAGATCGACACCAACGAAAAGCTCAACGCCTTCATCGACGCGGCCCGCGCAACGGGCCTTGCGGAGGGTCGCCTTATCCGTGTGGGCGCGCAGGTCAACGATCGTGACTGGTATCGGCAGATTGACGCGGCCACGCGCAGCCGACTGGACTTCATCCTCGCGGATGCGCTGATCATGGACGGCCAGAAACTTTGGGAAGACTTTCCGATTCCCGATCCCGAAGCGTGGATGGAACGCTATTTCGCGCATAACATGAAGATATTGGACGAGCCCATCACCATCTTGGCGAACCCGACCTATCTCCCGAAAGCGCTTGAAAGCCAGTGGGACAAACTCTGGACGGACACTCGCCTGAAAGCCCTGTGTACGAAAGCAAAGGAGAA
>CAVJWR010000159.1:471-4162 GCA_963653155.1 Limosilactobacillus gorillae | reverse complement strand
CTGTTCTTCACATCCGTCAGGTGCGACACAAACAGCCTTTCAGACGTACAGATGGAAGGTGCGCCGTCAACCGCAATGACAGTCACCGTCGCCGGTGAGCCTGATATCCGCGCCACAACCGAAGAGGTATCGACAGTGCCGCCAGCAAAGGCAAAGCCGCCTTGCGTACGAGGGGTTTCAACGACGAATGTACCATTCTTGCGGTCAATCCGCAGGGCATTCCCGCCTTTACTCGCATCCCCGCGAAGGAAGAGCGACACGACGGTCCTGTCATTGGCCTGCATCACCGGATCGCACAGGACATCGAAGAATGCGATGCCGCGACGCGGCGGATCGAAGAGGTTTGCGAGCGAATGTGACCATGTGAAGCGCCAGATGCCGTCCCATCCGCCCGTCGCGGCCAACGCACCGAACCAAAGGCCACCTTGGGAGCGCCACGGCGACGATCCGCAAGCATTCCACTCCGTCACCGTGTACGGCATTGACGGTATGCGTTCCTTCGCCAAAACGTCGAAAGCGCTCGTGCCGCAGTAATCGACGAGATTCTTCGAAGCAATCCTCGCCGGCAGCTGAAGCCGTGCGCCGAGCCACCATGGATGGTCTACATAGCCGTGGTTGTCGAAGTAATCGAATTCCCGTTCGCGAAACTCGTTCTTAAGCCTGAAGTTCGGTCCGTTGTTGAGATCAGTCAGCAGAGCCTTCGCCCCGATGGACTTCACCGCCTCCCTCATGCGCGTGTAGCTTTTGCGTTCCACATCCATGCAAAACCTCTCGAATTCCGGATCGCCACGTTGCCTTATCCGCCGCGTGTCACCGCGACCCCAGGCCTTTTCAACTTCGGGCGTACCCACGATGTGTGCCCAGCTCTGGGTGAGTGCGCCCTCGTTGACGAGGCAGATTAGGGCTATCGCAGGTTCGTCCCTGTACGCCCGCCCGGTGTATGGGTTCACATGGTTGAGGAAGTTTAGCGCATAGGCCTTCCAGTTCTCGAATCCGGCATCGGTAAGGTGGATAAGCGCCTTCATCCGTTGGAAATGGACGTTGTCGGGATTATCCGAACCGAGAGCCTTCCATGCCACCTTTCGGTACGAGTAGAGGTCTACCGTAATGTAGATGCCGTGCGAGATCAGCTTGGCCACGAACCTGTCGAATCGGTCAAGCATCACCGGGTCGAAAGTCGTCCTGGACGGATCGTCCGTCCCCTTGGTCAATGTCTCGTCGAAATGGTGCAGGCGGACGGCATTGTAGCCGCTGCGCAGAATGCGGCCCACAAGCTCATCCGCGCGTGCCTCGGTATCTGGGCAACAGGCATCCGTGACCAGATTCGCCCCGCAAAAACGCACCCTTTCGCCAGGACGATTCTCGAACTCAAAGTGGTCGCCCACCCTCTTTAGCCATCCATGCTTTCCAGCCGGGGCATCCGCAAGCCCGAAGCCGGAGAAATCGGCGACGCTTCCCGGAGATACGCCCTTCATCATCTCGACTGGAATCCACTTGTCACCGGCCTCTGGACGGAATTTCGCAAAGCCACGGTATTCGACCGGCTTTGAGCCGGGGCGGTAACTCATCGTCGCAACCGCATACTCGCCAGGCCGCTCTTCCTCCGCAACGCCCTCTTCGACAAAAGCGACCGGACCAAGCAATCCAGACGAAAGTGGCTTGTCATTCTTCGTCCAGTGCCGATACGTCGCAAACGTCGTGCGCCGCTCCTTCGGCAGGGAATCGTCGCCTATCAGCCGATTTGCCCACAGGTTCGTCACCTTTACGACCACTTCGTTCGTCGCCTTAAGGGAATCCGTCACATCCACACGAAAAGGCGGTTTCCACAAGGCCGGATACTCGTGCCCGTTGACGGCCACCGTCGCAAGGCAATTCACCTTCCCAAGATCAATCAGCACACGCGAATCAGCCCGCATCTGCCGCATGGGCACACGGACACGATACGTGGCTGTGCCCGAAAAGTAGCGGATATCAGGGTCTTCCGAATCCGCCCAGTCGGCAAGCCTGTCCAGATTGATGCGTTTGCCCGCTATATCGAGCGACCACCCGTCAGTCACGGGCGTAACCGAACGCGTCTCGCGCACAAGCGCGACCGGTGCGTCCGCAGTTCGCTTTGGACGGAACATCACGAAAACGCTACCGCACGGCCCGAAGTCAATGGTGAGGGACGTCTTTCCGTCGCCCTCGTGCCAGTCACGCGCAATGCGAATGGAACCGTCGTAGGGATCCCACAGTTCCGGGACGCGCCCGGCCACCGGGAAGGTGAATTCGCGGCGAGTGCCGACTGCATTCGTCACGGCGACAAAATACCCCTCCGTCCCATCCGCATACCGACGGCGCGGACTATCCACCGATTTCTCCTGTATGGGCGCTCCCTCCTGGAGCAGATACTGGCATCGCGTAAGGTACCTTACCCATTCGCGAGCCTGTGGCCACCATGTGGAGTTGCGGTCAAAATGCGATCCCCACTTGCTCATCGTCATTCCGGGATGGCGATCTTTCCACGGCTGATGCACGTAACTGTGGAGATACAGACGGTTTATGCCAGCCCGGAACGCGAGGTCTCCCTGCGCCTTCATGTCGAACGGGGCACACGACCAGCGGTCGCCATGGGCATCCGATGAGAATGCCTCGGCTCCGACGATCTTGCGGCCGTTCTGCCGTGCCGCCATGGCGGCAGTCCTGCAAAGACGACGATGGATCGAAAAGTCCTTGCCAATCCAGAACTCACCTGTCGGGATATCCGCAGTCTTCGCATAGGCGGCGGTTTCGGCGGGAATGTTGCCATACGGCTCAAGCTGGAACTTCAGCCCAAGGCGATGGCATCTGTCAGCCATGGCTTCGGCATAGTTTTCGACAAACAGTTCGCCAATGACCTTGCGGAAATCGGAGAGGAATGATTCGGTTTGGGGAACACCATCCACGACACGCCCCGTAAGCGTGACAAGCCACGGCACGATATCGTAGCCAAGCCTTGCACGGAAGATGTCGACAAAGCCATGCGTCCAGTTCTGCGGACCGACCTCGTAGCTATCGACAAGCACTGTGGTAAGCCCTGCGGATTCTCCTGGCACGAACAGGCCTTTGCTCCGAAGCCTCTCGACCATGCGTCCGACATAGGCGTCGAAATGGATATCCAAGGCCCTGCGGTCAAGCTTGTCGCATTCAAGTCCAAGCCCCGACTTCGTTGCAGGGTGGTTCATCATGCCGTTTGACGCATAGCCGATCCTCATCAGGATCCATTCGCCGGATGGCAGGGTAACGGACACTTCGCCGTTTTCGCCGCACCGCATGGCACGGATGGCATCCTTCCTTACGATCTGCCCGGATGCGGCAATCGCCGTCGATCGAGCGGTCGCGCCACTGCGGAAATACGCCTTCGATGCCGCATTCGGCAGGCGAAACTTCCTTTCCAGCGCAATCTTGCGGAACTCATATGGACGCCGCACTGAACGCGGCGGGTAGGAACGGACTGAACGCACAGACACCCGAAACCTACCGGCAGAGACTGGCGTGAACGAAAAGGTCTGTCCTCCAACCAGCGGCTTCCCGCTGTCGCATACCTTGAAGCCGAAATCACCAACAGGATTCCACTTCCCGTCCGACTCGCTCTCCACGCGCACAGAGGCTTCCTCTATCCAGCCACATCCACCGGAGACATCCACCGTAACGCCCGATACCATCGTTGGCT
>CAVJWR010000159.1:0-436 GCA_963653155.1 Limosilactobacillus gorillae | reverse complement strand
GCACCTTGGCTTCCGGCAACGGGGTTCTGTCCGCCTCCGGCACAGGGAACGCAAGGACCGCAATGTCGCGATAGAACCCGTTGCATCCATCCGGGCGCGGCAGACGGCCCTTGAACCTCTTTCTTCCCGACACTTGCGTTTCGGTGAACACCACAGTCTTCATCGAGTTGGATGCGGTGATCCACGGCCCGCCAGACGAACTCCAGCCACTGCAGTTTGCGAGGCCGATTTCGAGTCCGAGCCGTCGCGCCTCGCGCACGGCATGCTCTACCATGCCGTACCATTTCTCCGACGCAAAAGGAACGTCGCCCGCCTTCCCGTGCCCGGCATCTACGATAGTCGCGCCGCCGAATCCATTGTCCCTCATCGACTCCAGATCAAGCGTAATGCCCTCACGCGACACGTTGCCGTTCATCCAGTGCCACCACACGTGCGG
>CAVJWR010000158.1:0-4216 GCA_963653155.1 Limosilactobacillus gorillae | reverse complement strand
GCCTCTACGAAGTGACCCAGAGGCAGTGGGAACTCGTGACGGGGTCGAATCCGTGCTCATCGACCTCGTATGGCAAGGGCGATGCGCATCCTGTCCACTACGTTTCATACGACATGATCCGTGGTTCGGTGGATGGCGCGATGTGGCCGGAGTCGAACGCGGTCGATTCGTCGTCGTTTCTCGGAAAGCTGCGTGATCGGACGAAACTCGATTTCGACCTGCCGACGGAGGCGCAGTGGGAATACACGTGTCGCGCGGGTACGACAACGAAGTACAGTTATGGCAACACCGCGGACGGCGCGTACATGTGGTGTTCGTCGAATTCGTCCAAAAGTACACACGAGGTCGGCACGGAACTGCCGAACAGGTGGGGCTTCTACGATATGCACGGCAATGTGTGGGAGTTGTGTCTTGACTGGCGTGGGGCGCTGGAGTATGGCACAGATCCAAAGGGTTCGTCTTCGGGTTCGGGCCGGGTGCGGCGCGGCGGTGGCTGGGGCAGCAATGCGGGCGGCTGCACCTCGTCCAGCCGGTTCTACTACAACCCGTCGGTCAGCGACGTCAGCATCGGCTTCCGCCTCTCCATGACCCTTCCTTGATCTTCCGGTAGGTATTCGCCGCGGAAGCGGCACAAGCGGCGAGCGGTCGAGGGCGCGGTAGCGCCCGGACGCGAGACGCGGAGATATGGATAGCGCGGTGAAATGAAAATAGAGACATGCAAGTTCGAGTGATCACGATGCGATACAATGAGGGGCTTCAGAGCTTCTCGGAGGACCAGCTTCAGAAAGCGACGTTTGGGAAGAGCGTCCTGAGCGTGTCCGAGCATTTCTTTGTGCACGGAAACGTTCCGCATCTCACGCTGGTGCTACAGGTCGGCGACGCTCCGAGATACGAGAACTCCGGCTCGTATCGCCCACACGATTCGAGTGCGTCGGATCCGATGGAGGGCATGACGGATTCGCAGAAATCAGTGTTCCTTGCGCTCAAGACGTGGCGCAACGAAATGGCGAAGGAAGAGGGGCGCCCAGCATATGCCATCGCGCGGAATACGCAGCTCGCTGCGCTTGTGAAGTCCGCGCCGAAGACGAAGGCGGCTTTGAAGGAGATCGAGGGATTCGGCGAGGCGTTCTGCGAAAAGTACGGCGAGAAGGTCTTGTCGCTCATGGCGGAAACGCCGGTCGTCGCCAAGGAGATTGGCGGAGAAAAGAGCGCGGCTGATGCGAAGGTGGGCGAGGCGGCTGAACAGGAGGGTCTGCCGTTGTGAGGAGTTACGGACATCTCTGGGGTGTTCTCACGAGCGAAGAGAATCTTCGCGTGGCGTGGGGGCGTGTTCGGCGCGGACATTCCGCGAGCGTAACCGTACGCACGTACGAGGAGAGTCTTGAGGCGAACCTCGCCGCATTGAGGAAGGCTCTTCTCACGGGCGCGTATGTGCCGGGTGCGTATCGCCAGTTCCGTGTCTACGACCCGAAGCCTCGCACAATCAGCTGTGCGCCCGTGGTTGATCGCGTGGTGCATCATGCGCTATGTGGCGTAATTACACCTCTTCTGGAGAGGCGGTTCGTGCCCGTCAGCTTTGCGTGTCGAAAAGGCTTCGGTGCGCATGCGGCGTGTGCGCTCGCGCGGCGGTATGCGGGCAAGGCGGCGTTCTTCTGCAAGATGGATGTGCGGCGCTACTTCGACTCGATCAGTCACGACCGTCTGCTCGGCGTGTTGCTGCCGCAGTTCCGCGAGCGGGAGATGAAAGTGCTCATCACACGTATTGTGCGACATCCCGTGCCGGGACTGGCGGAGGGGACGGGGCTTCCGATCGGGAACCTCACGAGCCAGTGGTTTGCAAATGCGTTTCTCGACGCATTCGACCATGCGGCGTTGGCGGGGTTCGGTGGCGCGAAACCGATGGGGTACCTTCGTTACATGGATGACTTCGTGTTCTTCGGCGCGACTAAGGCCGTGTGCTGGCATCTCCACGACGCGGCGGTAACGTGGCTTGCGGAGAAGCGCGCACTTGAGGTCAAGGGCGAGGCGACGGTGGTTGCGCCAGTGACGGAGGGTGTCCCGTTTCTTGGACTGCGGATCTGGGGTAGCGCATGGCGCTTGCAGCGGGGGCGGTTTCTGCGGACGCGGCGGACGTTCATGGCGCGGTGTCGGCAGTATGCTGAGGGTCGACTCGACGAGGCGCGATTCGCGCAGTGCTGTGCGTCGAGCGACGGTGCATCGCGGTGGTTCGGGTTTAAGGGAATCCTGAACGATGCGATTTTAAGTGATTTGGCCTCGGGAGAAGGTTCGTCTTCGGGTTCGAACCGGGTGAAACGCGGCGGTAGCTGGAACAACAATGCGGACAACTGCACCTCGTCCAACCGGAACAACAACAACCCGTCGAACAGCAACAACAACATCGGCTTCCGCCTCTCCAGCACCTTCATGAATGAGAACGACAGGTGCGTCTCCAGGATAGAAGGGTCCCATCCCGAATGGCCGGCGTTCCGCTCAGACGGAAACTAACATGCACAGACGCGTCGACCAGTAGCCATAGCCAACGTCGTGCGCGTCACCTTTTCAGTCAACAGACAACAACAGACATAAAGAAAGAAACGAACGATGAACAAAATGACAGGAATCCTTCTGGTGGCGGTTGCCGCGAGCATGGGTGGCGCGGTGCAGGCGCTTGCAGAGACGGGCACTGCATCCGCGACGGTCGAGTTTTCACTGGGACGCATTTGCGCCGACGGCAGCTCCATCGACGGCATGGTGTCTCTCGGATATGCGCCTACGGAGAGCCGGAATGCCGTCGTCGCGATCAACAACGATGTGCTGCTGAATGTTTGCGGGGCGGGGTGCTGGACGTGGTATGCGCCGGTGGCCGGAACGTACGCGGTCTCGCATGTGGTTGGCGAGGACGTGATGTCGGCGACATACGCTGTCACGAATGGCTATGCAAAGGCTGAAGAGATGCCGATGATCAGCGACCTGAAGGTGACGCCCGTCGAGCCGTTGGGGCTTGCGATCGACTTTAACGTGAGCGGGGCATCCGATACAGGCTTTGACAATGCGCCGCCGCTTGCGGTTTCGATGTCTGTGAATGGGACGAGCTATCTGGCGAAGACGCTTGTCGGCGCGACGAACTGCGTGAACGGTGCGCATCGCGTCTACTGGAACATGGCGAAGGACGGGATTGCGCTCGATCCGGCGACTGCTTCCCTGACGGTGACGTACGGATATCAGTATCCGCTCTATTGCGTGATCGACCTTTCGGGCGGTCCGGAAGCGAACTTTTACCCTGTCGCGTACATGGATGCGCCACCGAGCGGGGGCTTCACCGCAGACGAATATAAGACGACGAAACTAGTCTTGAAGCGAGTCGATGCGGGTTCTTTCAAGATGCAGAACTGGAGGACTGTCATGCTCACCAAGTCGTTCTACATGGGTCTCTACGAAGTGACACAGAGGCAGTGGGAACTCGTGACGGGCTCGAATCCGTGCTCATCGACCTCATGTGGCAAGGGCGATGCGCATCCCGTTCACAACGTTTCCTACGATATGATTCGCGGTTCGGTGAATGGCGCGATGTGGCCGGAGTCGAACGCGGTCGATTCGTCGTCGTTCCTAGGCAAGCTGCGCGACAGGACGAAGCTCGATTTCGACCTGCCGACGGAGGCGCAGTGGGAATACACGTGCCGCGCGGGTACGACAACGACGTACAGTTACGGCGACAGCGCGGACGGCGCATACATGTGGTATTCGTCGAACTCGTCCAGAAGTACGCACGAGGTCGGCACGAAGCTGCCGAACAAGTGGGGCTTCTACGATATGCACGGCAACGTGTGGGAGGGGTGTCTGGACTGGTATGAAACGCTGTCGTATGGCACGGATCCGAGAGGTTCTTCGTCGGGTTCGAGCCGGGTGCGGCGCGGCGGCGGCTACTACGAAGATGCGAACATCTGCCGCTCGTCCTACAGGGGCCGCGACTACGGCCCGTCGATAAGATACTCCGATCACGGCTTCCGCCTCTCCCGGACTCTT
The DNA here is from genome assembly GCA_963653155.1 of Limosilactobacillus gorillae. GTDB lineage: Bacteria > Verrucomicrobiota > Kiritimatiellia > RFP12 > UBA1067 > UBA1731. The sequence goes on along the minus strand of CAVJWR010000158.1, from coordinate 193 downwards.
GCTGAGGCGGGCGTAGCGACGGTCGAGTTTGCGCTGGGATGCATTTGCGCCGACGGCAGTTCCATTGACGGCAAGGTGTCTCTCGGATATGCGCCGACTGAGGGCCGGAATGCCTCCGTTGCGATCAACGGCGAGGTGCTGCTGAATGCCAGCGGGGCGGGGAGCTGGACGTGGTATGCGCCGGTGGCCGGAA
>CAVJWR010000157.1:0-4229 GCA_963653155.1 Limosilactobacillus gorillae | reverse complement strand
AGAAGCAGCTCTTGTCCACATCATCGTCTGGCTCAACCACGGGAACTGCGAAATCGAGTCGGATCGGGAAGCTCTCTATGTCCAGGCGCAATCCCAAGCCGACAGACCAGCAGAAGTAATCGGTACTGAAATCGAATTCATCTTCGCCGACAGATCCCAAATCCGTAAATGCGGCAACGCGCACATACTTTACGACCGGCACCGCATACTCGGCATTCAGGCACCAGCTCGTCTGGCCACCCCAAGCGGCGTACTTGCCCTTCTTGCCAGCCTGCCTCCACACACGTGGGGCGATGTCGCGGTACTCAACGCCGCGAATCGTGCGCGGACCACCGAGGAACAGTTTGTCGTAGATTGGCAACTCGTCGGAGAACGTATCGACCGTATCTCCGCGAAGCCCAATGGCAAGCACATGGTTGAATCGTTTCCAGACCGTGTAGTACTGGCGGAAGTTGAATCCCACCTTCCAGTAGTTGTTGTCGCCGCCGACCAGATCGCCGTAGATGGATATGCGATGCCCGCGTTTCGCGAACCTGAAGCTGTCGCGCGTGTCGTCCTCCCAGAATATCCTGAACGGAATCTCCCAATTGTCGCCGTACTCGTCTTCCTGCCACTTGAAGACAGGACCGTAGTCACCCTTGTGGTGTGATCCGAAATCCTTGCTAAGGACATACTGGTCGGTCTCCACATCATCAAACTCGATGAATTCGGCCCCAAGGCGGAATCCTAGACGGCCCATCGTCTTTGCAGTGGGCCAGAACTTGACCGGATACGAGAGTGTCACTGCCGCCCCGTTGCGGATTATGTCGTAGTCGTCATACCAGCGTTGGCGACGGTATCCCTCCACGGTCAGCTCAAGAAGCCTGTCAAAGAGATGAGGCTCGGTGACTGATGCCTCGTACGACTGGTAGCGAGGACCGGCCTGTAGGAGGATGCGACCCTTCTGCCCGGCACCACGGAAACGCCAGGGGTTGAACAGGTCGAAATTCGATTCCGAAAGCTCAATCGTGCCGTACACGGAATCAACGCTCGATGCGCCAATGCCGATCATGAATTGCCCAGTGTTCTTCTCCGAGACCTCGTACACGAGATCCCTCAGTTCCGGCTCGCCGGGCTTCGCCACAACGTTGTTCTTCCGTTCGAGATAGAACCTGACCCGGTCGAAATACCGCAGGTTCTCAAGGCGGCGCTTGGACTGTTCGGCCTTGTCCTCGATCATCGGATCGCCCGGAGAAAGTGAAATCTCCCGACGGATTACCTTGTCCTTCGTATAGTCGTTGCCGCGAACGAGCACACGGTCAATCGTCACAGGAACGCCTTCCGTCACCTTGAACACAATGTCGAGCCCGTCAGTGCCCTCTTTCGCCGGCACCCATATTGTCTCAACGTGCGTATCTGCGAGCGGCTTATCCCCAGATCCGCAGAACACCTCGATCTCCCTCGCCGCCGACTTCAAAGACGCCTCTCCCGCCACATCCCCGCTGGATACGGCCTTTACAGACGCGAGAACCGCCGCCTCCGGATAGGTCTTCACCCCCGTTACGGAAATGGAATTCACCTTGTAGCATGGGCCTTCCTCGATCTTGAAGCGAATATCCGCCGACTCGCCATCCTCGTTTGGTATGCGCTCGGCCTCACCTACCGAAACGTCAAGGTATCCAAGATTGCGGTAATGTGACGCTATCTTCTCTGCCGCTTCCGCAAGCTCCTGCTTCGTAACCGGGTCATCCGTAAACCAGCTGATCGGGTTCCACCACGGATACCAGCCAAAAGACTCGCGCAGGGCATCGTCCTCAACATGTTCGTTGCCCTCAAATGTGTAGGACTTGATCTTGCTGCGGATGCCCTCATCTATGACCATCGTCACCGAAATGCCGCCTCCAGAAGGAAGCTTTTCAACCTCAGGCGTCACCTTCACATCCGGGAACTGCTTCTTGCGATACTCGTCGCGGATCCTGTTCGCCGCCGCCGCGATATCCGCCTCGCCGTAGGCATATCCATCCTTGAGGTCGGCATACTTCGCAATCTTGGACGCATTCCAGTATTCATTGCCTTTGCAGTTCAATGGGCCATGGTATCGGGGCTTCGGCGTCACCACATACACAACGCTGATGCCACTGTCCACATGCTTGGCCTCCACCGTTATGTCTTCGTATTCGGCGGAATCCCTCAAGGCCTTGACGTCCCTCGCGCAGGCGGCTGGATCATACTCCAATCCGGGTTTCACCTCGCACCGCGACGTGACCGCCGACACATCGGCATCATCGGTGGTCGTGCTGCGAGCAGAAACGCTCACCACCTTGGCTGCGCTCAGCTGCATGGTTGCGGCCGCAATGGCGGCCATCGCAACGAAACCTCTCATCATCCTTCCCCTTTTCCGTTAATCGTATCCATCTGCAACTGTTTCGCAAGCCTCAGCCAAACATCACCGGAGCGACATGCCAGATGTTTCGCGCGTATTCCGCGACAGCGCGGTCGGAACTGAAGAACCCACTGCGGGCTATGTTCACAAGCGACATGTGGTTCCATTTGCCTCGATCAAGATACGTGGCGTCAACCTTGTCGTGGGTGTCGGCATACGACCTCAAGTCCGCTATGAGCATGTAGTAGTCGTTGTAGTCCAGCAAAGACCTGAGGATCGGCTCGTAGCGAGACGGATCGCCCGGAGAGATTGCGCCGCTCTTGATGAACCGCAGGGCTTCGCTTATCTCCGGATCCTTGTCCGCGCACTCGCGGGCATTGTAGGAAGGCCTGAGTCTTGCCACGTCATCGGCACGCATTCCGAAGAGGAACATGTTGTCATCGCCAACCTGCTCGTGTATCTCAACGTTTGCCCCGTCATACGTGCCTATCGTCAATGCGCCGTTTATCATGAACTTCATGTTGCCGGTGCCAGAGGCTTCCATGCCTGCGAGCGATATCTGTTCGGATAGCTCCGCCGCCGGCATTATGCGTTCCGCGAGTGATACGCGATAGTCCGGCAGGAACACCACCTTTATGAGCTCACGCGTGCGCGGATCGTCATTCACCAGCTTTGCGAGGTCGTGGATAAAGTGGATGATGAGCTTCGCCATCCAATATCCGGGGGCGGCCTTCGCCGCAAATATGAATGTGCGCGGGACCGGATTGTACGATGGATCGGATACGATGCGGTTGTAGCGCATTATGATGTACAGTGCCAGCATCAGCTGACGCTTGTATTCATGCAGACGCTTGACCTGCACGTCGAAAAGCGTGTTGGGGTCGATGACCACACCAAGGCTCTCCTTTACGTACCTTGCGAGAGAGCGCTTGTTCGAACCCTTGATCTTCTCAAGCGCACAAAGGAAATCCTCTTCGTCCCCGTGCTGCTCCAGCATCCGCAGGTCTTCAAGGTGCGTAATCCACTCCGTCCCGATCGTTTCGGATATGAGCTGGGAGAGCGACGGGTTCGCCTTCAGGAGCCAACGGCGCGGCGTGATCCCGTTCGTGACGTTCGTGAACCGTTCGGGATAGAGTTCGTAGAAGTCCTTGAAAAGGGATTTCTTCAATATCTCGCTGTGCAGCTTGGCCACCCCGTTGGTCGAGGACGAACCCACTATGCACATGTTCGCCATCCGCACGTAACGTTCGCCGTGCTCATCAATGAGAGACATGCGCGCTATGCGATCCTGGTCTACGGGAACTTCGCCCACAAGCTCCTTGAGGAACCGGCTGTTGATCTCGTATATGATCTGAAGGTGCCGTGGAAGCAAGGTCTCCATCATGCGCACCGACCATTTCTCAAGCGCCTCTGGCAGGATCGTATGGTTCGTATATCCGGTGGATTTGCGCGTTATGTCCCACGCACGGTTCCACTCAAGGCCTTCCTCATCCACGAGGATTCGCATGAGCTCGGGGATGACAAGCGCCGGATGCGTCTCGTTCAGGTGGATGAACGCCTTGTCGGGAAGCACATCCCAGCTGTCGTTGCTCAGGCGGAAACGGCGCAGTATGTCCCTCAGCGAACACGCGACGAAGAAGTACTGCTGTTTGAGGCGCAGTTCCTTTCCGGCCATGGTGTTGTCGTTCGGGTAGAGCACCTTCGTGAGGTTTTCGGCCAAGACCTTGGTCTCGACTGCGGCGACATAAGATCCCTGATTGAAGTCTGCAAGGTCAAACTCGTCGAGTGCGCGGGCGCTCCAGAGCCGCAGGGTGTTCACGGCATGGTTGTAGCCAACGATCGGAAGGTCGTACGGTACGCCCTGAAC
>CAVJWR010000156.1:0-4331 GCA_963653155.1 Limosilactobacillus gorillae | reverse complement strand
TCATCTTCAACGCGATGAACGACAAGAAGTTTCCGCCGCAGAAGGTCTTCTTCGATGGTGAGTTCTTTGATGCGTTCATCCAGATGAAGAAGTTCATCCGTCAGGCGAAGAAGGAACTCGTGGTCATCGACCCATACTTTGACGATTCCTGTCTGCCGCTTATTGCGCAAAAACGCCCCGGTGTGGCGGTAACGGTTGTGCGTTCAGTTAAGAAAGCGGCGAACACGCTTCACACGGTAGATGTCGCACAGTTCAACAAACAGCATGCGAACGCGCTCACGGTCAAGTTGACGGACAAGTTTCACGACCGTTATCTTATCATCGACAATGCGACGTTGATTCACGTAGGGGCGTCACTCAACTGTCTCGGCAAGAAATGCTTCGCGTTCTCGATCTTGGATGAGGCATTTATCTCCGACATCATGGCACGGGTGCCGTAATTTTGTCGCATTCGTTGCGGTGTGGCCACTACTATTGGGGACAGGCCCCCAGCGAACGAGGATCTGTCCCCATAAATCGCGCCTCGTCACCGATCCAGAATGCGTCCGTCCAGCGCCAGCGTGACAACCTGCCACGGGATGAACTTGCCGGACGTCTGGAGTGCCTTCTTCACCGCCGCCTCCAGCCCGCCACAGCACGGGACCTCCATGCGAACGATGGTCACGGACTTGATGTCGTTCGTGCGGATGATCTCCGTCAACTTCTCGGCATAATCGCCCTCGTCGAGCTTCGGGCAGCCGATCAGCGTGATCTTGCCGCGCATGAAGTCGCGGTGGAAGTGCGCGTAGGCATAGGCCGTGCAATCCGCCGCGATCAGCAGACGGGCCCCGTTGAAGTAGGGCGCGTTCACCGGCACAAGTCGAATCTGGCACGGCCACTGGCCGAGTTCGGAAACGCCCTCGGACGATGGCTCGGTCGATTCGGCACGCGCCGCCGCGTCCCCCGGCGGACGATGCAGCGTCCGCATCTTCATCCCCGGACATCCGCCACCCTCCGCATGCACATGAGCACGCGCCTGCCGGGCGGCCTGAACGGCCTTTTCGTCATAGGCAGCGGCCTCGCGCTCCACGAAAGTGATCGCCCCCGTCGGACACTGCGGCAGACAGTCGCCCATGCCATCGCAGTAGTCGTCGCGCAGAAGTTTCGCCTTGCCGTTGACCATGCCGATGGCGCCCTCGTGGCAGGCGTTCGCGCATGCACCGCAGCCGTTGCATTTCGTTTCGTCGATCTGAATGATTTTCCTTTTCATTTCGCATCCTCCTTCTTTTGGTTGTTTGATGATGCGCAGTATACTGGATGTGCGTTGGAGAATATGTTAGAATTCTAACCATGAAACTTGACCTCAGCGATATTCGTGAACTGGAGCTTTTCCGGGACATCCGCACCGACGAACTGGCACAGACACTGGAACACCTCAAGGCTCGCGCCCAGTCTCTGTCCAAGGGAACAATGATCTTCCTAGAGGGCGCACCCATCGACCGCATCGCAATCGTCTTGTCCGGTGCCGTCAACATCGTCCGCAACGACGAGGACGGACGCGAAAGCCTGATCGAACAGGCCGTGCGCGGCGATCCCGTCGGCGTTGCCTTCGCGTGCGCAGGCCTCGCGACGTTTCAGGCCACCGCCCTCGCCGCAACGGATGCCGTTATTCTGACGCTGGACGCACAGCGGCTTCTGGATGACGCAAACGATTCCCCGCCCGCGCATCACGTTCTGCTGCGACGACTCCTCTCGCAGATGGCTCGCAAAAGCCTTATGCTCCAGCGCAAGATCGTCTGCCTGTCGCAGAAGACGACGCGGCAGAAGCTGCTCGTCTTCTTGCGCATGACTCAGCGCACCGCCGGACGGGATGTCTTCGAGATACCCTACACGCGCCAGCAGCTCGCGGACTACCTCAATGTCGCGCGAGCCGCGCTCTCCGCCGAAATCGGAAAGCTCGTCCGCGCAGGCGTTCTCGAAACAGACCACAAGGCATTCCGCCTCCGCCACATTTAGGATAAGTATTCACCTGCTTTCCTGACGCCTCAGCCTTTCCAGTGCCGATGGGTTGTTTGTGGCGATGGGTTGTTTGTGGCGATGCGTCCCAACGTCTGGCATTCGGTCATCCGCAAACAGTCGGCGCAGGTATCCAGCCCTTTCTCCCGAACGCAGCTACGTATGGGGCAGAGCCTGTCACAGAAAGGCGTCTTGGCACCCTCGGTTCGGCAGCCGGTGCAGATGAGCATTTCCGGCGTGATCGGGACTCCGTTGAGCTTTGACCACAAGGCGGCGGTTTTCTCTCGCAAGGCTTCGTCGTTTGTGATCGTCGCGATTCTGGCGTCACATTTCTCGCAGCCCAGTCCGCAGCATGCAATGAGTCGGTTCATGCGAATTCCTTCTCGTATTAGCCATCACTACATTTTGACAATACTGTATCACTTTTCGCCGAGAACGTCAAACCGACATAGAAGGTTGGGGCATTGCAATGATGCGCAGGTTGGAAAACCTAACAGTCCAAGGCTTTATGCCGCCGGCGAACGAAAACTCGTATCGCCTATCTGCCCGAATCTGATAGATAGTGAATATATAGGTAAGCTTAGTTCGTCCCAAGGGCGTTGTCATCCGGGCCGCCCACCAGAAGTCGCAAGGCTTAACGCCGATACAGACCGGTGTCACGCCAGGCTGGTCAAACTCCGCGTCTACCACCACCTTCACATCCTTGCCGTCTGCGCTTTGCGGCACTGGCGGCAACACATACTGTCCGTCCGCCAACTTGCCACGACAGACCAACACGCCATCGTCCGCAGGAGCAACGCCACGCCAAGTCAACGGCTTGCCCTCTCCGCCCCAGAAGTCACATGGGGTCACCTTGATGCAGATCGGCTCGCCATCCGTAAAGTAGGCGGCATCAAGCGTCACCTTTACCTTGCCAGTCCTGTCCTTTGGCTCTTTGCAGTACTCGCCGCGTATGTCTTGCTGGAGAATCTTTATGTCGCGTCCACTCGCGTGATCCTTTCGATACGCTTCAAGACGGTAGAACCACGTGAACCGACTCCCAGTTTCGGGGAATCGCACGGACAGTTTGGAGCCCCGACCATCGAACCATTTGCCATTCAAAACGACGGGCGACACCGACAACACCGCACCTGCCGGAAATGTCGCCGGAGGGTGCCTAGCCCGCATATTCTCATACGAATAAAACGGCTTCTTCGGATCATACGGCCAACGGATTGTCCACGGCTCGTCTGCGCCTATTTCATCTCCCGTAAGGATCGAATAACGACGCACAATCGCATAGTCGGCATGTACCTCCAAGATCAGTACCGCACGGTTTTGCCCGGACGAGGTGTAGGTGCCAGTGTAGGCTCCCGTAAAATACGTGAGGCACCCCGCACTAACCGACGTATAGGCACCCTGATGGATGTTCCGCTCGCTATAGAGCGAACCATGCGAATGCCCAGTCAAATGAACGACCTGCGGGAACTTCGACAGCATCTTCAGGCGATCCCAATCGCCCATGAGCTCTGATCCTTCCGTGGTCATTCGTCCAGGATGGTGATCAAACACAAAGACAGGCTTGCCTGGCGTCTTCGAGCAGGCTTTTGAAAGCATCTCCTCGTAGCGCCTGGGGCTCGCCACGGACGGCACGACAAGAAACTCGAAGCCCGCCATCGAAAAACTGTCATAGGCCTCGTGTGGAATCTTCAGCATTTTCTTCAGCAGCGCATAGTTGCCAAGGCCTTGCTTGTCGGTATCATCCGGCATGTCAATGCGATCATGCCCAGCATATACCCATATTTCCTTCGGAGCGGTCTGCAAATCGCCGAAGACACGCGAACGCATACGGCACACCTCTTCATACCATTTCGGATAGAACTTGTCGGCAATGTCTCCACAGTTGGCGATCACCTGACATCCATGCCTCTTGAACAGGTTCCATGCCGCCTCGCAAGCCTCAACGCCTTTGACATCCTTGCGCCCGAAATGGGTATCCGTTGTGATGCCGACCCTAATGAGAGGGAGGTCTTGCACGGCAGAAAGCCGAGGCGAGACAGATGTCGCACCCAATCCCAGAAGCATCTCTTTTCTCGTAACGTTCATTTCATCTTCCTTTCACCACTTGCACCTACACGCGAAGAAACACGTTCTTCCGGTAAAGAGCATACAGGAACATCCATTCGAATCCAAATGTAGCCGCAGCCAGCACAACCCGCCCCCAGGCATCAGGAAGGGCGCCGGCCATTCCCCCGAAGAAGAACTTTGCGAACAGCCCAAAGCCCATGATGCAGTTCATCATGTATATCGTGATCGAGTTCATGCCTATGACCCGGAAGAAGAGCGTATTCCTCCAC
>CAVJWR010000155.1:0-4333 GCA_963653155.1 Limosilactobacillus gorillae | reverse complement strand
GGCCTATCTCGCGTACACGTGCGATGGCGGCGAGCCTACCGAGTGGAAGCGCAAATGGCAGACCGTTCCGGCGAAGGTTGAGGACGGCAAGGTGGTCGCCGAAGTGCCGCATGGCGCGTTCCAGATAGTGTTTTCGCTCTATGAGAAAGAGCCGGGCACCTACAAGGATCTCTGCGGTTCATCGGACATCAGGCAGTTGAAGTAAGTGTCGATTCAAGGCATGTACATCCAGCAAAAGGAAACGACGAAATGAGAGTTACGATAATGTTTGCCTCCATGTTTGCGGCGGCGGTTGCGGCTGTCGCCGGGACCGCAGTGCCGGTGGCGGAGTTCGGCTTCGAGGAAGTCGCGGGAGCATATGCCGACGACGGCGTTTCCGGGCAGAGCGCGGAGTTGACGCCTTCGGCCAAGTGGGCGAGTGGCACTTTCGGCGGGGCTTTGGCAACGGGAGAGAAGGGCGCTGGCGCATTCATCCCGAACCTTTCCGTACTTGATGGGGCGAACAGCTGCACGTTGTTCCTGCGCTTCCGCAAGAACGGGTCTGGCTTTGGACGCTACCCCAACCTTTTGACGAGTTCCGCATGGGGACCTAAGGGCGGCATGATGCTGTTCTCGCCTGAAGGCAAGTCGCTCTCCGTGCGTTTCCGCGCCGGCGGCAAGGGGCCGGAGGCGGCGTGGACGGCTTTCGCGAAAATGCCGCAGGGGAAGTGGTCTTCCGTAGCGTTCGTGTTCAGCCGCCCGAACGTGACCGTATACGCCAACGGGGAGCCTGTCGCGAACGGGAAATGGGATCATCCGTTTGCCGTAGGCGGCACAGTCCAGCTTGGCGGCTGGGGGGGTGATTCGTTCGGTGGATTCATCGACGATCTGCGCGTGTGGAAGGGTGCTCTCGATCCGGCCATGATCGCCGAACTCGCCGGAGACTCGCGCTATGACGAGATTGACGGGTATCAGGATGACGGCACCGGCGGAATCAAAAAGACCATCCTTCTTGGGCAGGGCGGCACTCCGGCGCTGACCTTGGATGGGGATGCGGCTACGCTCACGTTTGATACGCTTGGGTGCATATCGTCCCTCAGGGAAAAGGCCACTGGACGCGAACTCGTCTCGAACACGACGGCCTTTGTGGTGGCGCGGCTTGATGACGGACGCATGGTCGCGGCCCGCAGAATGGAGAAGCGTGGGGATGGGAAACTTGCTTTTGCCTTCGGCAAGGCGGGCGAGGTGGTGATCGCCGTTTCGCAATTCAAGGGCGGCTGGAGCTTTGCGGTCGAGTCAAGCAGCCTCAAGGGCGTGAAGGAGCTTGAATTCTGTCGGGTACAGCCGGTGTGCGGCAAATGGAAAGGCGACTTCGCGAATGCGTGGAGCGACGAAAAGTCAGCCGTATGCGTTCGCTCCTACGACATCAAGGGAGAGCCGCGCGTCAGCGGCGCACTGCGCGTATCCGTCGATTCGCAGTTCCCCGTCGTGGGGCGTCGGGCCGGCCTTGCTGCCGGACCGCGCGACGGATTCCGCGAGCAGCTGAAGGCGATGACGGTAGCGGCGGGCGTCCCGCGCAGCGATGCGGGTGGCGCATGGTCGATGGACAGCGAGGTGGCGCGGTGGAGCTACGTGTTCACGTCCGTAGTCAACGGCGACATCGACAGCTGGATCGAGTTCGTGAAGAGGGCCGGATTCGCGAACCTCCACCTCAACTCAAGCTGGACCGACTGCCTTGGGCAGTGTCCAGTGAACAGGCGGGCGTTCCCCGGCGGACTTGACGAGATGAAGTCCTGCGCGGAGAAGGCGCATGCCGCCGGTCTGCACGTTGGGATGCACACGCTCACGGCATGCATATGCCCGCGCGATCCGTGGATCACTCCGCTGTGCAGCGAGGATCTTGTGGCGGATGCCACATACACGCTTGCGGCCCCGCTCGCCGAGAACGCGAAGGAGCTGCTTGTGAACGAGATGCCGATCTCCAGGCACGTGAACGTATTCACGTATTCCTCGAACGGTAACGTGCTTCGCATCGGCAACGAGCTTATCCAGTATACTGGCATAGACCGCGAGCGCAAGCCCTATGCGTTCACGGGGCTGAAGCGAGGCGCGTTCGGCACAAGGAAGGGCGGCGTGTATCCGGCTGGGACGAAGGCCGACTACCTGCACCAGCGGTACATTGCGTTCTACCCGAAGCCGGATTCGGAGCTTGCGGAGAAGCTTGCAAGCCGCCTTGCCGAGGTGTACAACACGTGCAACCTCGACGAATTCTACTTCGATGGCTCGGAAGGCATGGGCACACGCTACGGCATAGACGCGATGCGCCACAAGATATACGCGAAGCTCAAGCCGAACAACGGGCATTCCCCTTCGATAGAGGCGAGTTGCGGCGGCGCGAACAACTGGTGGTTCCAAACGCGCATGGCCACGGTGGATCATGGCGTGTATGGCGTGAAGCGCTTCCACGACTGGCACATCAGGTGGGCGATAGACAACGGACGGTACTCCAATTTCCTCGAACCGCAGATGGGGTGGTGGCAGCCGCGTACAGATGTGCCGCTCGCTCGCGGGCACATGCTTGACGAGATGGAGTACTTCGCCGGAAAGAACGCCGGCTTCGATGCCGCGATGTCGCTTCAGGGCATTTCGCCGCGCCAGGGCGTGACCGGCGTGAGGCGGCAGCTCACGGTGCTCGGCTGGTACGAATGGCCGAGGCTCGCCCGCGCGTTTGCGCCGGAGGCACAGCAACGCCTCGCGTCACCCCGCTCCGAGGCCAGGCTTCGCCAGAACGCGAAGGGCGTGTGGGAACTTACGGATGTGGAGACTTTTACGCATCGCGCCGGGTTGCCGTGGCAGATGGCGTGGACAGTCGAGAGCGCGGCAGCCCGATCGGCGGCAATGCGCGTGGAGGCGCTATATTCCGCAGGTCCGGCTACGGACGGTGAACCGCTGCTCAAGGCGGATATGTTCAAGGAAATGAAGACGGCATCGGCGAAAGGCGTAAATGTGTCGTTCGATGCGGAAACCGCCGGGCCGAAAGGCAAGGCGTTCAGGCTTTCCGCAGAGAACGTGTCGGCGGAAAGGAATGGCGCCTGGGCGAGGGCTGAGAAGTCCTATGGCTTCAACGGCCTTGACCTTGGCGGGGAGCGCATCGCATTTGGCGCATGGGTGAAGGGCGATGGATCTGGCGCACTGCTCAACCTCCAGTTCACTACACCCGGTGCGTTCGGCGGCGGGATTTCAGACCATTACGTGCGCCTCGATTTCGAGGGATGGCGCTATGTCACAGTGCTGTTGCGCGAACGGGATGCCGCCAGCTACGGCGACTTCCTCTGGCCGTATGGCGGCGGATATGCAAACATCTACCGCAACATCTTGAAGCCGGGCCATCTCGGAACGTTCAGCGCGTACCTCAATGACGTGCCGCAGGGCAAACGCGCTACGGTCGAGATCGGCGAGGTAATGGCGCTCAACATGGTGGCGACGAAGCAGAATGGCATCACGGTGACGGCTAACGGAACGGCGTTCAAGGTGCCGTTTGAATTGGCTTCCGGCGAGTATGCGGAACTCGATGATGGCTGCTGGACCCACTACTCCGCCATGGGGGATGCGCTTAGGCGCGAAGTGGCCGCGAACGCCGTGGAGCTGAAGGCAGGGGCGAATGCGCTGTCGGTAAGCGGTGGAGAGAATGCGTCCATCCGCGCCGAGGTGACGCTTTTCGCGTTCGGTAAGAGGCGTCCCGCGTTCGTATCGAAGCTTACGCCGGATATGAAGAAGACGATGCGGTATGAGGGCGTGATGCCGTTCGAGTACAATCCGGCGAAGGGACTGAATCCACCGAGCGAGATACCTGTTCGCCCTGGTGAGAGGGCTTCGCTTTCGGTTGAGATATACGGTCCGGTGGCGAATCCGACATTCACCTTCAGGCGTTTCTTTGGGCTGAAGAAGACCGTCTGCGCATTCGAGACAAAGATCGCGGCAGATGAACGCCTTGTATGCCGCGATGGCGCTACGTGGTTCGTGGAAAAGCTCAAGGATGGAACTGTGGTAGGAAGCGGCTCGCTGAAGACCGCATTGCCCGTGCTTGGCAAGACGACTAAGTTCACGTTCGCCGCAGAGCCTATGGACGATGGAACGTGCGTTGTCGATATCCTTAAGGAATATAGGTAGGGAAGAGTTGGTAGTTGGTAGTGGGTAGATGGTAGTGGGGTAGAGGGTAGGTTTTAGCCGTGGAGAAGTGTAGAGATTGAAGACTATCCACTACCATCTACCCACTACCAAAATTATCCTGTTGAAAAAAAAACCATTTGCTATTATTCCCACTCGCGTGATACCATGTCGCCCGTCACGGCAT
>CAVJWR010000154.1:0-4357 GCA_963653155.1 Limosilactobacillus gorillae | reverse complement strand
AATAGGAGCTTCCCAAGCTTCTTACGTGGGTTCGATTCCCATCGCCCGCTCCATTTTTTGTCGGTTCCTTGACTTGATTTCGCGGTTTGCGGCGGTCGGATACAGGCGAAAAGAGCAAATGAATAGTTGATTTTTGCATTCCAAAGCAAGATGTTCAATGGTACAATTGCGGACATTTGAAAGGAGTGCATAAAATGGGTGTTCTAAAATTGGCTGATTTCAATGCTCGAATAGAGGCTGCGCGAGAGATCGTGAAGAGGAACGGCTTTGACGCGATAATGGTTTTCTCCACCGAGTGCGAGCCGGCTCAGGTGCGATATTTCTCTGATTACTGGCCGAGCTTCGAGACGGCGGCGGTTCTGATTCCCGCAAAGGGCGATGCCGCCTTGCTGATAGGTCCAGAATCTCTCACATACGCCTCTGCGCGTACGAAGATACCGAATGTAATCCAGCTCATGGATTTCCGCGAATCTTCGCAGCCGGACTATCCCGGTTCAAAGCTCCCGACATGGGCGGATGTTGTGAAGCGGTACGGCCTGAAGAGGATTGGCCTTTCCGGCTACTTCCTTTTCCCGTACGCAATGATGGTTCCGCTCGCCAAGGCGATGGGCGGCATAAAGAATGTCGTTCCGGCAGATGACATGATACGCCCGCTCTACATGAAGAAGTCCCCTGCGGAGGTGAAGTGCATCAAGGCGGCGGCAAAGGCGAGCGAGGCCGGTTTCAGGGCGATACTTGAGGCCATAAGGCCAGGCATGACGGAGGCCGAGCTTTGCGGCATAGCGACGCAGGCCATGACTGCGGCGGGTGCTGAGGCGACAGGCTATCCGATATGGTGCTGTTCTGGCCCTAATTCGAACCAGGCGATATCGCGTCCGACAATGCGCAAGGTGAAGCGCGGCGAGATAATACACTTCTCCATCGGGGCGAAGGTTGAGGGCTACTCGGCCTCCATTGGGCGTCCCGTCGTGCTTGGCAAGTGCCCGAAGGAGACGCTGAAGTTCCTTCAGGTCGGCCTTGACGCGGCGAACATGACGTTCGACGAGATGCGGGCGGGATGCAAGTCTGGTGATGTCGCCAAGAAGATACACCAGTATGTCATCGACAAGGGCTATGGCGACGCCATCCTATATGGGCCGTGCCACGGCACTGGACAGATGGAGTGCGAATATCCGTTCCTTGAGACGAGTTCTACATATACGCTGGAGGCCGGCATGACGTTCATGCAGGATATGTTCCTCCATCGCGGCAATCAGGGCTTCCGCTGGGAGGATGGCCTGCTCGTCAAGGCGAAGGGGCCGGCCGAGATGCTGTCGAGCTATGGGCGCAAGATCGACATCCTTGACCGCTAAGGGAGATTGAGCCATGGGACGAAAGAGAATCTGGGCGAACCTTCTGCATCTTGGCACCAACATGTGGAGCGACCGGCTGAACACGCCTGAGCATCCGTGCAAGACGATACCGAAGAACGTCAAGGATACGTATGCTTTTGGCCGTACGGACGTTATGCGCTTCGATGACCGCGTGTGGGAAGAGCTTACCGCCAAATCCGCATCGATCGGCATGAACATGATCATCATCGATCTCGGCGAGGGGCTGGAGTATCCGAGCCATCCGGAGTTGGCGATCCGTGGAAGCTGGTCGCCAGACAGGTTGAAGCGGGAACTCGCGCGGTTGCGCGGCCTTGGGCTTGAGCCAATCCCCAAGATGAACTTCTCGTGTTGCCACGATGCCTGGCTTGGCGAATACAGGAAGATGACGTCAACATCCACCTATTACCGGGTATGCGCCGACCTGATACGCGATGCCCTACAGCTTTTTGAGTCTCCGCGTTTCATCCATCTTGGAATGGACGAGGAAGTGGTGGAGCTTAACAAGGCCTACGACTATGCGCATGGGCGGCAGGGCGAACTGTGGTGGCACGACCTCAATTTCCTTGTAAGGGAGGTGGAGAAGCACGGATCTCGCGCCATAGTCTGGAGTGACGGCAACTGGTACATGGATGACTTCCCGGCGAGGATGCCGAAGAGCGTCGTCCAGTCAAACTGGTACTACTGGAAGAATGTCGCCGAGATAGAGCCGAAGGCTGACCTCCCCAGGCCAAAGGACGAGAAGCGTCCACGTTGGGCTGGACAGAACCCGACCGTCGAGCTGCGGACGTTTCTTGAGCTTGACCGGGCTGGGTTCGACCAGTTGCCGAGCGCAACGAACTGGAACAGCCGCGAGAACATGTATCAGGTGGCAGAATACTGCACACGGCGAATCAATCCCGACAGGTTGCTCGGATTCCTCTTCGAGACTTGGGAGCGCACTGCCGCGTACAAGTCGTGTCTGGATAAGCATCGTGAATTCTTTGAAATCGTAGAGCCGATAATAAGGAAATTCGGCTGATGTGGGCTTGCGTGAATCACCATCGCACAAATAGGGGGAAAGGCGTTTATGATAATTGACATACATGGACATCTTGGCAACATCAACTTCGTGCCATTTTGGGCGGCGGATGGCGACAGGCTCGTCTCATACCTGAAGGAATCAGGCGTAGACAAGCTATGCCTCTCGGCTTCGCGGGCGATCATGTACGATATCCGCGAGGGCAATGCCGAACTTGATGCATGCCTGAAGAGGCATGATGAGTTCTATGGCTACGTAGTGGTTTCACCTACGTTCCCCGATTCGCTCGAAGACCTCAAGTACCTCAAGACGAACAGGAAGTTCCGTGGCGTCAAGATACATCCCGACTATCACGGATACGACCTCTCGGTGCCGTCGAACTTCGCGTTCGTCGACAAGGTGTTGAAGAAGGTTCCGATGGCACTCTTCCACTGCTCCTGCATGCCGGGCAGCGGCAAGTCGCCGTTTGCGACGATCGTCGAGCTTGCGCGGCGCAATCCGAAGACGAAGGTCGTCGCGGCGCATGGCGCGGGCCTTTTCCAGAATGGCAGCTATCCGTTCTTCCCGAACCTCGACTCGCTGGAGCGCGAGACGGCGAAGGGACTGCCGAAGAACCTCTGGGTCGACACGGCGCACTACCTCCTGTACTGCTATCCGACGATTCTCCAGAAGATGGTCGACCTTGCCGGGGCCGATCACGTCGTATTCGGCACGGATGCGCCGCTGCAGGGGCCGATGCAGATGCGGTTCATGGCCGAGCTTGTCGAATCGCTCGACAACCCGCAGTCGGACAAGGACAAGATATTCTACCGAAACGCCGAGAAGATCCTCGGCGTGAGGCTGTAGAGGCGACGAGGACTGCGTTACGGCATATGAAAGGCCGAGAAAGATGGGAAAACATGTTCTTCTCATGTCGTTTGCCCTGTTGGCGTTTCCGGCGGTAGCCGAGTCCAGACTTTGGATAGGCGAAAGCGGAGGCGAGTGGAACACGGCGGCAAACTGGCGTCCGGAAGGTGTGCCGACAAAGGCCGACACGGCGATCTTTCGCTCCGAAGGGACGCTGTTGGTCAGGCTTTCGTCAAAGCCGACCGGCCTTGGCGGCTTGCGTTTCGAGCGCGGTACGACGATTCTCCAGACTATGCTGGAAAACGTCACGGGCTCGCCCGCCGGTTCGCCGCTTGACTTGCCGACCGGCACGAACATGCTGTTCGTCGCCGCTGAGGCGATGGGCATCATCTCAAACGTGTTCAACGGGTGTTCGGGTGCTGTCCTTGCAAAAGAGGGGCCGGGCGAGATCGTGGTCGCCGCGCCGCTGGGGACGGGATACGGCTATTTCGATGCGCTCGACATTCGCGAAGGCACGGTCTCGACGTGCGCGGACATCAGTCCGCAGTACAGTCTAGTGAGTGATGTCCACATCCGCTCTGGAGCTATCCTGCGTACGGCACGCGCGAATTCGTTGCATCCGAATTTCACTGTTTCGGTGGACGATGGGGGCGTCTGGGACTGGGGTGAGGCCAAGCAGACCTTTGCCGCCGTCACAGGAGCTGGCGATCTGAAGAATTTCCCGAACGGCTCTAACCTGACGGATGACATCGTGGCGAAACTGGCTGAATTCACAGGTCGGCTCGTCCTCCTGTCCGCAAGGAACATGTCGTTTTCCGTTTCGTCGGTGCGGTCGCTTCCGTTTTCTGTCGAGACGGAGTCGTCAGATGCCGCGACGGCGGGAACAGTCAATGCCGGTTGGGGCCTTTTCAAGAATACGCAGATGCTGGCGCTCGACAGACTACAGGGCAATGGTGCTTTCTCCTTTTCCGGGCCGACAATCATTTCACGGGCCGCGACGACGGGTGCGCTGTTCTGGCTCAATGCCGGAGCCGAGGTTTCCGTTTCTGGAGGTACGGCCTTGTTGTCGGGAGATCAGCTGAAGTTCCGCACGGGATCAAAGCTGAAAGTCGAAAATGGC
>CAVJWR010000153.1:0-4559 GCA_963653155.1 Limosilactobacillus gorillae | reverse complement strand
GGATTCGGGTGCCTATGTCGCGGTTGAGCGGGATGGCTTGCAGCTTAACCTGAATGGAGACTTCATCTCTCTGCATTGCCTGCGGCCAGGCGAATATCGGATCTCGTTGCCGTTCGATTGCCGCGTAAGGAATCTCAAGAACGGCCTGTATGAGACGGTGAAAGGCAAGACCTTCATGGTGAATCTCACGGCGGGGGAGACTTGCCGCTTCAGGTTGGAACGGGATCCGCTTGAAATGTATGCCAATATCTTTAGGTCTGAGACGGTCGAAAGCAAGACGAATGCCATTCCTGCATCCAAAGCGTACGACTTCATGCGGGAAAACATTCCGATCTTCGAGTGCCCGGACAAGGAGATCGAACGCGCATACTATTTTCGGTGGTGGACATATCGGCACCATCTGAAAAAGACGCCGGCGGGATATGTTGTCACAGAGTTCCTTCCGGACGTAAGCTGGGCAGGGAAATACAATACCATCAACTGCGCGGCTGGGCATCACGTAATGGAGGGACGGTGGTTGCGCAATCCTCGCTACATCGACGACTATGTGCGGTTTCTGATGCGAGAGGGGGCCATGACTGGCCGTTATGCCTATGTGTGCTGGCTTGCGCATGCGACGGTGGAGCGGGCAAAGATTACGGGCGACTGGAGCCTCGCCATCGAGCTGCTGGATGATTTCGCAAAGAATTACGAGGCGTGGGAGAAGGGGTGGCCTCGGCGTCCGTATCCGTTCAAGGATCCCAACGAACGCTTTCAGATGGGGCTTCGTCCGAATGGGCTGTTCGCCGCAACCGATGACCGCGAAGGCGGCGAGAATTCGCTCGGCGGCGATGGGCAGCGTCCTCTCGTCAACTCGGCGATGGCCGGCGAGGCTAAGGCGATTGCGGAAATCGCCCGGCGTGCGGGGCGTTTGTCGCTGGCCGCATCGTTCGAGGCACGCAGTTCGGCGCTTGTCGGCAAGATGAAAGAGCTTTTGTGGAATCCAGAGCGCACATTCTTCACTGTGTTGAACGATGCCGGAGAGCATAAGCGGGTGCGAGAACTGTTTGGCTATGCGCCGTGGTATTTTGGCCTTGATGTTGGCGAATGCGGTGGTGCTTGGCGGTTCGTGATGAAGACTGATGGCTTCCTTGCCCCGTGCGGTCTGGCGAATCCCGAGATTGCTGATCCCGACTTCACCATCGCCTATCGCGACCTGAAGAAGACGGCATGCCGCCATGATGGCCCAAGCTGGCCATATGAGACGTCGCTTGTGCTTACCGCACTTGCGAATGCGCTGCAGACTGGGCTGGATACGGCAGGAGTAACCTCAACCGACTACCTTCTTCTCCTGCGGCAGTATGCGGCCGCGCACAGGCTCCAGTTGGATGACGGACGGGTCATTTCATGGATTGATGAGAACTTCGATCCGTTTTCAGGGGAGTGGGTCGCTCGAAGAATATATCGTCTAAAGGGCTCAGGGGCGAATTTCGGTCGCGGCAAGGATTACAACCACTCGACGTTTTGCGATCTCGTCCTTTCGGGGCTTTGCGGCATTCATCCCCATGCAGATGGCATGGTGGAAATCAAGCCTCTCGCACCTAAGGATTGGGATTACTTCCGAGTGGCGAACGTCAATGTTGCCGGACATGAGGTGGAGCTGCTTTGGGATCGAACTGGCCAACGCTATGGTCGTGGCGCGGGGCTTTCGCTTTTTCTTGACGGAACCATCGCAGAACATCGCGACAGCCTATAGCGATTGACGAGGCAATGCCTTTTCAATGGCATCGCCGAGCGCTTCTACGCGATTTAGTAGGCATCAATTTCTGTTGACAGGAAAAAAAAACCATTATTATGCAAACATTATTTTTTAAGGGAAAAAAGGAGAATGCATGACAATGGTCGTGAGAACGGGAATAGCCATTAGGGCGGCAAAATCCGGCATGTTGCAGCTTGGCATCTTTGCCTGTGCGGTTGCGCTTTCGGTGCAGGCCGGACAGTTTCAGTATGACGGTGCTTCCCAAAAGACCGCATATGGCGACGAGGCTACGTTCACATATGATGACGAGGGACGTGTCGTTTCGCTGACGTTTTCCGGTGGCGGCGTAGATGATACCATTTTCTCTGGCGACATGGCTTTCGCGCCGGATGCCCGGATTTGCCTGACTGGGGAAGGTCAGAATCAGCTCATCCTTAATGGCGCATTGGCGGTAGCGGATACGCTTACGCTGACGAATGCGCTTGCGTTGGCACCATACGAGGGTGCGTTCCTGCCGCACGAAGGGACGGCGGTTGTGTTTCGGAATGCCCGTGTCGATGATTATGACATCGTCTCTACGATGTTTGACACGCTTGCGAACCATGGACTGGGAAAGCCACATTACGTTGTGCGTTCAGAGGGATGCCTTGAGGCTCAACTGTCGATCATCGACGGGTGGCTCAAGTGCGTCAAGATTCGCCTTTCGCAGGCAGGTGACGATATCGTTGGCACAGTGGTCTGGGCGCGTTATGCGCCAGTTCCGCAGGACGGGGAGCCTATTCCTGATTTTGAGACGCTGAACGAGAAGACTGGTGGCCGTCCTGTTGCTGGGGAATATTGCTCATACGGCATTGCATTGTCCAAGGATGACGAAAGCAGCTATGGCATCAATCAGCTTACGGTGTCTCTCAGGAACAATGCAACTGTTGTATTGAATGGTGCGGTGGCGGGCGACATTAACGTTTCGCCATCTGTGGAAGTGAAGGTGCAGAATGAAGCACTAGCGGCGTGGTCGAGCAAGGTGTTTGGCGCGAGGGGCTGCGTTACGTTCGTTGGGCTGGATTCAGAGGCGGGTCCAGTCTCTGTAGCCCGGGACGAATCCAATCCGCCAACCACAAAGCCGAGCCTGTTCATGGCCAACCAGTCTCTCGCCGGAATGAAAGTCCTGTCGGCGCGTCTCGGCGGCGCCGCCATATCGACGACTGGCGTGGATGCCTATGTCGCCGAGCTGAAGGATGAGGGACAGAAAGCGTCAGTCTGGCTACAGTATCTGGACAGCAAGGCGAATCCAGAGATGCTGAAAGCCGTCAAGGCCGTCTTTACCCAGGTCGGACCGGATGTCTATGTTGCGGCCGAGTGCCGCGGATATGTTTCGCAGCCCGCTACAGGTGGCCGTTACGATTATGGCGTTGATCTGGATGCATTGATTGCCGCAGGGAAGGCCAGTACGGATACCAAGATTGCGGCGGACATTACGTCGGTAGGCTATTGCCTGGCCATGATCGCCGTGGAATTCCCGAATGCGGCACAGGCGGTAAGGGTCAACCTGCCTGGCGGAACGACTTTCGATTCGGGAACGTTTTCAATGGAAGGTCGTGTTGCATGCGTTGCCGCCGCACGTGACAGTTTGCCGACAAATGGTTTCGTGACGGTGGGTTCAGGCAGCCGCTTGTTTGCCTCGTATGCGGCCAATGGCGCTTCGGACGGCATTTGTGGGGGAGCATTGGACATATCGATCCTTTCGGGTGGCTCGCTTGCGATTACGAGACCGTACAGTCTTGTCGCCCGTCAGCCAGTAGCCTGTGACGGTGGCGAGATCGTAGTTTGGGGATTTTCCTATGACAAGGATGCGCAGATTCCGCTTGACAACCTGACCCTGCGCTCGGGTGCGGTCATTCGCGGCGCGGCACTTCGCATGGGCAACGATCCGCTTTCTTACGTTAGGCAAGCGACGCTTCGCGTTGAGGGCTCGTCGCCGTCAAGGGCGGCGGCTCCGCTCTTGCTGGTTGGCAAGGCTTTAGACAAGGGCATAGAGCAGACGGTGACATTTAACGTGGCAGATGTCACAGGTTCGGCAGAAGACGATTTTGTGCTGGAGGCCGGCATAAGGGAATTTTCGGACCACCAGCGTGCACCTACCAAAGTCGTCAAAACCGGCGCAGGTACGATGTCATGTCGTGGGGCGTTGGACTACGGGATACTGTCTTCCGCCACGACGGTGCTGATGGATGGCGTATGGCGGCTTGCGGCATCGTCCATCACGCACGGCAAGCTTGATTTCACGATTCAGGGCGGCACACTTGCGGCTGAAGGAGGTACGGAGAACGGCTTGGGTTTGCTGAGTGTAGCGTCAAGCGGAAGCCTTTCCCTCGATGAAGGGGCTTCGCTCTCATTTGCGGATTCATCCGGCGTTACGTGGGGCAACGACGTGCGGTTGTCGATAGCGGCAGAGCCGGGTGCGACCATACGCTTTGGCACAAGCGCGACAGGGCTAACATCGGCACAGCTAAGCCGAATTCGCATCAACGGGAACCGTGTGCAGATGGATGGCCAGGGATATTTGCATGAGTTTAGGGGGCTTCGCCTGACGATCCGATAGAGGCCTTATTGGCCTCATTTACGATTTGCGATTTTTAGTGGAAGTTGGTAGATGGTAGTTGGTAGATGAGTGTTTTTGACAGGATTTACAGGATTGGATTTACGATTGCATTTGGTAATTTAGTCATTTGAGGATTGTTTCATTTGCCTCCACCAAAAAGGAAAAATACTCTGTGCCTTTGTGCCTCTGTGTTAAACAAAAAAATTGTGGATGGTTTTTAAC
>CAVJWR010000152.1:724-4581 GCA_963653155.1 Limosilactobacillus gorillae | reverse complement strand
GCATTGGGATATGCCGTGATTGACTTGAAGGCCAAAGGCAACTAACGATAAAAACAAGGGAAACACAGGAGGTCAAGATGAACAAACTGATTGCGATGTCTTTTGCGCTGGGGAGCGTGGTTGCGCTTCAGGCGTCAACGCCGACTTGGGTCTTCAAGCCAAGCGGGAGCCTTGCCGATGGCGGTTCAGGAACGATCGTCTCGTCGGATGGCGTTTGGGAACTGAATGTCCGCATCGTAAAGGCCTCCGAAAAGACGATCAGTCTGGGGGCGTATACGGACACGCAGGCTACTGGTGGCGGACATGCTTTCGTAAAGGGTTCGGGCGACCTCGACCTGCGGGGTGCCGTCACGCGCGAGAGTACGTCCGAAACCTGGAGCCTCATCAATCTCGCCTATGGCTCCCTTGGACGTGGCGCATCGACTGGCTTCCTTGAACAGGGTTCGCTTTACGCGCCTCTCACGCTGACGGCGCTGAACCGCTGCTTCGTCTCGACGGACAATTACTGTCAGTCGTTTACCAATGTTGTCATTGAATCGGCGAAGTTCACCAGCCTCTCCGAACAGGTGTTTACCAGTGGCGTTGACACGAACCTGAATCGGCTTGTCTTCAAGACGCCGGCTTTGGCCACCATCCCGAAAAATGGCTTTTCCGTATCGTGGGCGAATCCTGACAATGCCACGCAACCGAAGCTTTGGGGCAGTTCTTACGACGAATGGGATCTCACGGGCGTCACAACTGTCGGCAGCCGGGCATTTTTCGGGCGGCATATCCACGGTACGCTCGACCTCCCGAAGGTTGTGACGATTGGCGAACGTGCGTTTCACGAGTGCACGAACATGACGAAAGTTCTGCTGTCGCCCGAACTGAAACAACTCAAGGTTGTTGACGAGTATGCATTCAATCAGCTCCAATATGGCAGCAATCGATATGTGGATGACAGTACGCTCAAGGAGATTGTCATGGGCGGAGCTTTCGGCTTTACGATCAAGACCAATGCCTTTAACGGACAGTCGGCACTCGCGTCCGTCTCGTTCACGGGTGCCCAGCCGACCTATGACATCGACTATGCCGGGATCGTGTTCGGAACGAAGTCGAGTCCTGCCAGGAGCATGGCCTTCTATGTGCCGGACAATGCGGAATGGGCGGATGTGATTGCGCAGGCGACACCGGCGACGGACGCGGAAATGTCCGCCTGGAGCGAGGCTCATCCCGATAGCTTGCCGATTTGGGGTGTCATCCCCGCTGAGGTATTCCATACGGCGAACGATCAGTATATCGGATTCTACGCGAAGCGCGTCCGCGAGCCTAAAATCTTCTTTGACGCACGTTTGGGCGATAGCGCGACCTTTGAGAGCCTTGGCCCCTGTCCGGCGGCATCCGACGGGTCGTGGCCGACGAACAACAGGTTCCGCATTACGGCGACGGCTGGGGACGGTGGCACGTTCACGCGCTGGTATGGCGATCTGCCGAATGAACTTTGCGGACAGCAGACGATTGAGGTTTCAGGCGACAGGCTTGTCGATGTGCGATGGCTGTTGCCGCGAATCACCCATCCGTGGACATTCGATACGTCTACTAAGACGATCAGCAATGAAATCTGGGAGTTGCATGTCTTCCATGCCTCTGCAACTCAACTGACGCTTGGGAATGACAAGGACGGCACATGGGGCGAGATCGGACGCGCCTTGACGGGAACTGGCTCTGGCTATTTGGATCTTGGTGGGTCGATTACTGACAAGAACGGCAACAGCTACACGATAGCCAATTTGCAGGGCGGCAATTCGGGGTTGGGATCGACGGCGACGAAAGCGGGCCCGTCGGTATTCGTCTCGCCTGGGACGCTCACGAAGGATTTCCTGAACTACAAGCATTTCCTTTGTGCGGACGAGAAAGATTCGGATCTGGAGGTGCTTGTCGTGGACGAGCCTTCGGTTACGGGTGGATTCACGGGCAGTTGGCTTTTCAGCGGAACAGCCGTACAGTACCTCCAGTTCATTGTCCCAAGGTTGCCAAGCATCGCCAAGAACGCCTTCAACCGGCATGGGGCAAGTCCGTTTGACATCAATTTCTCGGTTTGCGATTTCTCCAGTGTCACGAACATCGGAGAACAGGCTTTCTATTTCTGCGGTGGCGTGCGCGGCGAACTTGATTTGCCGTCCATCAAGTCCATAGGGGCGCATGCGTTCAACAGCTGCATCAGCCTTCAGGCGCTGCATCTGGCGACGAATCGGAATGAGGCGGTGTCCGAAATCGCCGCCTCGGCCTTTGCCGACTGCCTCTCGCTGGAGAAGATCACCTTGAATCAAGCGGAGGGCACGACGTGGCCACAGTCTGGGCTTTCGGGTTGCCCGATACGGGAGGTGCGTTTCTTCGGGCCACCGCCGACACGTGAGAGTCTGGCCAACATGCTCCGTAGCCTGCCCGAAACGACGGGAGCCAAGCCATGCACCGTCTACGGTTCATGTGCACTTGGGCTGGAAAACTGGTGGTCGCTCGCCAGTGCGCCGACGGCAGAGGAAGCTACTGCGTTTCGCGGCAACGCCGAAGACCTTATCGGCGTTTTCCGCAAGGATTCTGCTTCGACGCCGACGATGGGGTGCGCCTGGATCGTCAACAGTCCCTCGCCGTGGGATCCGAGGGGATTCCTGTTTCTGATTCGATAAATACGGGATCGGTGAGAAAATCATGGAGTGGAGTCTTGCAAGTCGTCGAGAGTTCCTGTCCGGGGCGGTTGCCTCGCTGGGCAGCGCGGTTTTCCCCGTCTCGGCGTTCGGGGTGAAGGCGGAAAAACTGTTGCGGCTTGGCGTCGTCAGTGATGTCCATGTCGAGCGGGGCCCGCGCATCGCGCAGGATCTTGAGGCAGTCTTCAGGTATTTCGACGCAAGCGGCGTCGATGCCGTCATGGTGCCCGGCGACATCGCGGATTCGGGGCTGATCTGCGAAATGGAGCGTTTCGCGGAAGTCTGGAACCGCGTGTTCCCGAACGATCGCGGCGGCGACGGTCGGCATGTTGAGAAGCTGTTCGTGACGGGGAATCACTGCTTGGACGGTTGGCATGGACGTTGGGACGGATGGTCGGAGGCGCGGCTTCGTGCGGAACGGTTCCATTACGCTGATAACGCGAAGAAGGTCTGGGAACGTCTTTTCAATGAGGAGTACAAGCTCATTTGGGAGAAGCGGGTGAAGGGCGTCACGTTCATCGGCGCTCAATGGCGGTGCCTGGAGCCGCCAGTGGAGCTTCCGCCTGTCGAGGAATACTTTCTCGCGAAGCGCGGGAAGATCGATCCGAATCGTCCCTTCTTCTTTGTGCAGCATGCGCATCCGAAAGGCACCTGCCATGGGGCGTATGCCATGTCCGGCAGCGGAGGCGTTGAGGCGAGAAATGCTCTCGATGCCTTCCCCAATGCCATCGCGATCACGGGACACAGCCATTGCTCGATTGCGGACGATCGGACGGTCTGGCAGGGTGCGTTCACGTCAATTGGCGCGGGATGTCTCCACGAAGGTGTCGCACCGCTGGATTACGCGAACGTGAGCTACAGCTGGTACAAGCCGTCGAAGGACAGGCTCATGAGACGCACGGACTGGATCGATCGTGGCGGTTGCGCGATGGCCATGGACGTTTTTGAGGATCATCTTGTCATTCACCGTCACTCCGTTCGCTACAATGCGCCTCTCGGCGAGGACTGGGCCGTGCCGTTGCCGGCGGCGTACGGACGGGGCTTCGATCCGAATGTACGCGAAAAGCTGACTGTCGCGCCACAGTTTCCGGCTGGAGCTCGCGTAGAGGTTGAATTCCATCCTGAAGGGCATCGTGCGGCGAAGCCCGAATTCTCGAAGGTGCCGTGCTATTC
>CAVJWR010000152.1:0-714 GCA_963653155.1 Limosilactobacillus gorillae | reverse complement strand
GTGCTATTCCGTGCGCTTCCCTCCAGCATCGACGTTGAACGGGCGTGTCTTTGACTACAGGATCGAAATCACGTCAAACGGGCGCACGGTCAGGAGCGAAAGGATCTTTGCAAACAGCTTCCCCGTTCCCTCTTCGTGCCAGACGGGCGAGGAACTTTATCTTGTCCGCGCGGCAGACTTGCCGTCCAACGCCGAACTCTCCTTTGTCGTCACTCCGACGGAATGCTTCGGCAAGGCGGGATGCCCAATTCTTGCACACATCCGCACGGGTCCGCTGTGATTTTGCCACAATATGGGCATGGAAAAGATGAAGCAGATCATATACGGCGTGACGTGACGGCATGATGAGAGACTGTACATTCTCCAACATCACGATGGTGGACGCCATTGTTTGATTCACGCGTTGTAGTCACCCATCGGGATACTGTTTGTTCGACTATGGTCGAACAAACTTGATTTTCGCTCATTCATTCGACTGTAATCTATGGTATAATGTCCGAAAAAAGGAATACTATGGTTATTCGCCATGATTATCTTGAAAAAGTGCGGCCTTATGTCGATCTTGACATCGTCAAGGTCTTGACGGGGATTCGGCGTTCGGGGAAATCTGTTCTCATGGAACAGATTCGTGATCTGTTGGTAAAGCCGAAAACCCCAGATGGCGAGTTTATCTACTTCAATCTTGAAGAAGAGGAAAATGCCGCCTATCTGAAG
>CAVJWR010000151.1:808-4742 GCA_963653155.1 Limosilactobacillus gorillae | reverse complement strand
GTGGGTTTCGCCTTCTGAGGTTCCGCACGGATGGCAGTTGCGAGCGCGAAAAGATTATAACGACAATCCGAATGGCGTTGTCGACGCAGTGTTAGATGAAAATCTTCGGAGTAGGGCGCGGCCAGCGATGTGCCGCAAAGCGTTAGACACATTCTGACAAAGTAACATCGGAATTGACGATTCCATGCTGATGGCGAACGATCCAGATTGCCGTTGGCATCTTCTGTCGCGGCAGGTTTATTTTTGGTATAATCTGCGTCGATGAATGTGTTAGACCGAGTGCGCGAACAAGGCGAGCAAGTGCGTCGATTGGCGAGAAGCCATCGAGGCCGTTCGGTCGCAGTCTTCGGTTCGTGCGCCCGCAGGGAGGAAACGCCCGAAAGCGACATCGACTTCCTGATTGACTTCGCTCCGGGGGCCACGCTTTTTGGGTTGGCGGAGTTGCAGTCAGAACTTCAGTCCCTTTTGGGGCGTCCCGTTGATATCGTGTCGGCTCAGGCACTTAAGGAAGACTCTTTTGGACGTCGCGTCAGAAAGGAACTGGTGCCGGTATGAGCGATTATCGAGATGAGAGCTGCATTGAGCACATGATTGAGGCTTGCCAAAAGATAGGACGCCTGATTTCTGTGTCACGGGCCGATTTTGACGCATCAGAAGAAAAACAGCTCGCACTGGAACGACTGTTTGAGATTGTCGGCGAGGCGGCTACAAAAGTTTCGGAAGACTTCAAATCTGCGCATTCGTTAGTCCCGTGGCGTCAGGCTATTGCGATGCGCAATTTTGTCATTCATGATTATGCGGGCATAAGTCCAGACATCATGTGGGATACGGCGTTGACGGATATTCCGAAGCTTCTGGCGGATTTGTGTGATATCAAAAACAAGTGAATGAAATCTTACATGGCGGGAGACAGTGTCTTCCCCCAAGACTGCCCACGCGGCGTGGAACACGTGAACGCCATTGCCGGGCGGCGTGGTGGGGGCGAAAGGATGTCGCCGACGATGTAGCTCTATCGTCCGAAGGGTCGATGCAGTGTTAGTGGGCGGTGTCACGCGGGTTCTCACTTTTCTTGAAAAGTGAGAACCATCGAAGTGATTGGGTAGCCTGATCAGTTGCTGGTGCTGATCAGCCCGCCGACGATTCCGCCGAGCACGGCCGCGCCGAATGTCAGCCAGCTGGCCGTATCTGTGGGACGGTTGTCGTGATGGCGCCCTGGCGCTGGCCGAGGCGCAGAATGTCGCGGAGCCGGCGTTGGACGTGGTGCGGTTTTCGACTGCGCAACGCGATGGGTGCTGTTGTGCGTCGGCGCACGACTGGGGCGTTCGCTACGCGGTGCGGGTGTCTGCTGATGTACAGGCGCTTTTCGAGTTGCGCGATTACTGGGTGTGCCGGGCGCGGCCAGTGATGTGCCGCAAAGCGTGAGACACATAAGGCCAACTGTCATTGTCTTTAGGATGTTCTTGTTCATCTTACAACCAACCTTTCTGGGCTTTTTGCCCTTACAAGAGAACAAGGCAAGTTTCCTAACGAATTCTGACAAAGTAACATCGGAATCAGCGATTCCGTGCCGATGGCGAACGGCACAAGCTTGACCGTTCACTACGACGGTTTCGTTTTTGATATAATTCATCGTGAACAGTTCGCTTGTACGGTTCCGCGTTTCATGAGGCGGAGCATATTTGGTAACAGACAATCAGGAGAATGACAGGATGAAGAAGAACTTTGGACCCAAGGCATGGCTCTATCCGATGCCGGTGCTGATCATCGGTTCGTATGACGAGAACGGGAACGCGGATGCGATGAATGCGGCGTGGGGCGGCATCTCGCTCGAAGACCGCATCTCGATCTGCGTGGACGATTCGCACAAGACGACGGCGAACGTGCTTGCGCGCAAGGCGTTCACGGTACACGTCGCGGATGTGAAGAACCTTGTCGCGTGCGATTACGTGGGCTGTGTTTCGGCAAACAAAACGCCCGACAAACTGGCGAAGACGGAATGGACGATTACGAAAAGCGCGTTCGTCGATGCGCCCGTGATCGAAGAGTTGCCGATGGTGCTGGAATGTGAACTCGTGAGCTACGACAAGTCCGACTGCCGGATGGTCGGCAAGATCGTCAACGTCGGCATCGACGAGTCCGTCCTGACGGCGGACGGCAAGGTCGATGTCGCACGGCTTGCGCCGATCACCTTCGACCCGATCAACCACGTCTACCACAGGCTCGGTGAGGCTGTCGGCGCGGCGTTCAAGTCTGGCCTCGCGTTGTCCACCCGTGCGTAAGTTTGTGTGGGCGGTAGCTTGCCGCCAGTTTCTTCACCTCGGAATAACCACCTCAACGTCACCGACGGCATGGCAGGCGACTTCATATTCGTTGAAGATGAAGTGCCAGCCGTCCTTGGACAGGTAGAAGTTGTCGTGCGGGCTGACCTCGCCCTGCAAGGCATCCTTGCCGATCTTCGCGACAACGGCATCCTGTAGACGCCTCTTCAGCGCATCCCGATCCGCGAATGCCGGGACATCGGCAAGCGTCAGGATCTTGCCCGTTTTGCGGTCGATTGTCCCGACCGTGATCTGCGTATTGCCGTGCGCACCTCCCGTGTAGGCGTATTCCGAGCAATGGAAGCTGAGATACTGTCGGTCGGCGTAAACCACCTTGTATTCCTTCTTGAACTCCTGATCGGTCGCCGAACACGGATGGACCATCCAGTCCGGCTTCGACATGAAGTCGTCGGGGTCTTCCCGCTCCGGCACAGGCGATGTCGCCAGTTCACGGCAGAAGTCGATGTATCGGTCGCGGTCTTCCGTGCCAGAGTCCCTGTTCGGCGTCGCGCAGCCGACAAGAAGCAGAAGGCACATCCCTTCGCAAGCCGCAACGCGAGATGTCCATGTACTATTTCCCATTCTATCATCCTTGTCACGATTCGTAAGCATAGTTCCCATGGACATTCGTAAATGCAAGAGCAATGTTTTCTGCAACATCTGGCATTTTCCGTACAAATTGAAAATGCTTCCATGCCGCAGAAACAAGTTTACAAGGGCCTTGGCTATTCCCTGTAAACGCCTCTCCGCGGGTTGTCTTATGCCCTGCGGGATTAAGGATGTCTAGGCAAAGGCTTCTGGCCGTCATCAGTGAACGCTGGCGTCGGAGTTCTGCAGCGATTTTTGCAACGGCATCAAATTTATCGATTCCTGTGCATTCTCGTACAAGAATCTCCTGTGCCTCAGGCTTAAGTCCTTCTGTCAAGACATTTGGCAGAGGGCAGAACATGCCGTATTTCATTAGTAGCTCTCGCACAATAATGGCATATCTTTCCGAACCCCCTGCACACATCCGTTGCTTGTTCGGATGGGGCATGTGAAACACGATTAGGTTATCACGCTTGTACACGGAAACCCTGTTCTCGACTTGTTCCACACATTGAAACGCAGGCCCTAGATATCTGGCTCTTTCAGAATTACTGCAAGTCAAAATCACCACGGATCCACCGCTCGGACAAGCAGATCAATAGAGTCAAATAATTTTTCAGCGACTCTCTTTGCCCTCCAATAACCAGGAGCAGAGGAATCGACGCCAATTGACGTTGTGGTCTCAATCGCATTGGCATTCCCCCACGCAAAACTGTCAAGAAGAATGTCAAATTGACCTTGTTTGAGTTCCTCCCAATCTTCGATGCCATATACTTTAGCAAGAACGTTCATCCAGAAGCCCCAGAAAGATGAACGGGTTGGTACGCCTCCCATCCAACTTGGGTCTTTAAAATCCAGATTCTGAAATTCAGCCATTTCTTCTGCAAAGTTAAACCCGTTCTTTTGATATGTCGAGATAAACTCGTCAAGCGGAAGACCCCATCCTCGAGTTTCTTTCCCCACAATGGCAATACGCTTCAAGGCCAATCGATAATTACGCCCTATTTCGGGGAGAAACGGATGAGGAA
>CAVJWR010000151.1:0-798 GCA_963653155.1 Limosilactobacillus gorillae | reverse complement strand
GAGGCCCGTAAACTTCACTGATAGTCTTCATTTCATTTCCTTGTCATGCTATGGATTTTGGCAATTCGTGAATTTCTTCTTGCCATAGTGTTCATTTCTCTTGCTTCATTTTTTGTCAGCTTTATCGCATTCTTTTAACGCTGTCATGTCCTCGATCACCACGCTGTTAACCGTTTTCCCTCCAATGTCGGAAAGGATGCGTGTCTCGTATCCGTTGGACGAGAGCGTGGTTGTGCTCACAATCAGCTCTTTGGCCTTATAGCGCTTCCCTGCTTTGTTCACAAGGGATTCTTGTTTTGCTGCGGCTCGCTGGCGATTTTGGGCATTAAGCTGCTTCGCGCGGTTTTCGTAGTATTCAATTTGCCATACAGCCCAATGGTTGCGTTGCCGCAAATCGTCCATGTCGAATCCGATCAATTTTTTCTCCGTCTTCTTTTGAGGGTTCCCGCCAAGTTCTTGCGCACAGTGCTTGACGAAAGTGTCATAAGAAAATGATTTGGGAACGGTATAGGTTCCGCGCACAAAGAACATGCCTTGCGTCGTCGCAGTCCCCATAAAC
Organism: Limosilactobacillus gorillae; assembly: GCA_963653155.1. GTDB lineage: Bacteria > Verrucomicrobiota > Kiritimatiellia > RFP12 > UBA1067 > UBA1731. The sequence continues at coordinate 239 of CAVJWR010000151.1, read as the reverse complement.
TCCAGTGTCACATCCCCTTGCTGTCCGAGTAGCGAGATGGCGTACACTCGTTCTGGATGTGTTTCCGACTTCGTGTTTATGCTTCCCATTTTTATGTAATCTTCATGGCACAGAAGTAATGCCGCTTCATAGATTGACGCGCCTAATTTCACAGGGCCAATAGCAGGCCTATTGGTGTCTGAATTGGCAGGGCGCCACGTTTGCCGCAGTGCGCGGATAGATTCGCTTTCTCTCTGTAG
>CAVJWR010000150.1:0-4782 GCA_963653155.1 Limosilactobacillus gorillae | reverse complement strand
ATCTGATCCTTTGGCATCAGGAGTTCGGGACGGATCCTGTTGAAGAGCAACGGGCCGATCTGCCCCCGGAAGGAGAGCGGATTCGTCATCGGTATCAGTTCGTCCTTCTCGTCATCGACATACTCGTCCATGAAGAAGAACCTCACGTTCTTGAGCGAGAGGTTGCGGTAGTTGATCTTCTCGGCCATAAGTCGGTATGGCTGCGTTGGGCCTACCGGCATGATGAAGTTCACGACCTTCTTGCCCTTCGCCGCCTTGGCAAACTCCTTCACCATCTCTTCGGCGAGATAATCATAGACCTCGTCAAGCGTATCGAAGATCACGAGCTGCCCATTGGCCCGCTTGATCACCTCATCAGGTTCGAGCGCGTTTATCACGCGCACTTCCTTCGCGCGTTCCTTCTCCGTCAAAAGTTTTTTGTACGTCATTGGTCTTTCTCCTTTAATGGGGAAATGTTACCACACCGCCATCCTCTACACAACTGTACTTTATACAATTCGCTTAAACAATACGCAACATCATTCCCTCTTTTTGGTATACTCCAACGGCATGACGAAAAAACGACAGGTCGCGATAATGGCGGAGCGTTCAAGCGCCTATGGACGATCCTTCATCGGCGGTGTCGCCGATGTGGCCGAAAGGCATCCGGACTGGGAGCTCTCCCTGATAGAGCCGGCGCCGATCACGCCCAAGGAGGCCAAAGCATTCGATGCATGGATATGCCGCATCGCCGACACCGCATCAGCCGCCGCGCTTGCGGCATCCAATCGTCCAGTCGTCGATTGCCTATGCATCGTTCCAAACCCCAAGTTCGCCACGGTCAGGACAGATGCGGACGCAATCGGGCGGATAGCCGCAGAACATCTGCTCGCGCACCATTTCGCAAATTTCGCATTCTGCGGGTACAGACGCGTCGCATTTTCCGACAGAAGGCGGAACTCGTTCACGCAATGCCTTGAGGCGAAAGGCTTTCGTCCGGCGATATACCGTCCGCCACTTCGCAAAAGGAACCGATTTGGACGGGACTTCCTTCTCGGCAACCGCCTCGAATCGCCGCCCGACGCAGACGATCTCGCAGACTGGCTCTTGAGGCTTCCAAAACCTATCGGAATCTTCTGCTGTGACGATCTGCGGGCCTCGCAGGTACGCTCGATATGTCGCGAACTCTCACTCGACGTCCCTGACGACATCGCTATACTCGGCGTGGATGACGACCCGATATACTGCATGTTCACTTCACCGCGCCTCTCAAGCATAGATCCCGACAGCGCCATGATCGGCCGTACCGCCGCCGAGACATTGGCGGAACTTTTCGATGCACCCATCGGGACAAGGCCACCAAATCGCATAGTGCCTCCCAAGGGCATTGTCGCAAGGGCATCAACCGACACCATGCCTGGAACGCCAGACTGGGTTACTGAAGCATATCGGTTCATCAAGATGAACGTATCCGGCGGCATCTCCGCCTCGGATGTATTCAGTCATGTCGGTTTTTCCCGCACGCTCGTCGAGAAACGATTCAAGGAGCTGTTCGGACAGACTGTGCAGACCGTGATTGCGGAGTCGCGCATTGCCGAAGCATGCCGCCTGTTGGAAGCAACGACCCTTCCGATCAAGGAAATCGCGTCTCGCTCAGGGTTCTCGTCCCTCGAATACTTCTCTCGCGCCTTTGCCGCCGCCAAAGGCATCCCCGCAACGACCTGGCGGGAAATGAGCCGAAGCCGCAACGCTTAGGGCACCGAATTATCGCATCTGCCTTGTGGCTATCGCGTTATGCACCGGCCATTGCGACGCGATGGGCATGGTTGCTTTACGGCAGTTGGAGCACCTGTGCAACGGTAGCAGATCTCGTTCTCCAGTGGCGCCCCAGAGAAGAATGCGTCAAGGTTTGCGCAGGTCGTCGTGGCGATGTTCGCAAGCGCTTCCCGAGTGAGGAACGCCTGATGGGAAGTAAGGATGACGTTAGGCATCGATACGAGCAATGCGAGAACCTTGTCCTGCTTCACGCGCTGCGACCGATCCTCGTAGAACCATTCGCTCTCCTCCTCGTACACGTCAAGCCCCGCGCCGCCGAGCCGACCATCGCGCAATGCGTCCAAGAGAGCTTCGCTCTCTATTAGGCCACCACGCGACGTATTGATGAGCAATGCGCCCGGCTTCATCTTTCCTATGGTTTCGGCGTTGAACAGATGATGCGTCTCCGGCGTAAGCGGACAGTGCAGCGATACGACATCCGACTCGCCAAGAAGCCTGTCAAGCGGCACATACTCAAGTCCGCTCTTGGGATCCGGATAGGCGTCATAGGCCAGCACACGCATGCCGAGGCCCCGGCATATGTCGCAGAAGACGCGGCCAATCCGTCCCGTGCCTACAACTCCCGCCGTCTTGCCGTGGAGATCCATGCCCGTCAGGCCGACAAGCGAGAAGTTGAAGTCTCGCGTCCGCGCGACGGCCTTGTGCAAATGGCGATTGAGCGTCATGAGTAGCGACATCGCATGTTCCGCGACGGCATACGGCGAATAGGCCGGTACGCGCACAACAGTCAAGCCCTTCTCAAATGCAGCCTTGAAGTCCACATTGTTGTACCCGGCACACCGAAGGGCCAGCACACGAACGCCACGCGAGACAAGCCCCTCGATGGTGGCCGCGTCTATCTCATCATTGACGAACGCGCAGACCCCAGCGCACCCTTCGGCAAGCGGCACTGCCGCCGCCCTGAGCCGAGTCTCGAAGTAGCGGAACTCGTAGCGTCCGTCATTCGCCGCATCGAACGATGCGCGATCATAAGGTTTCGCGTCAAACAGCGCAATTTTCGTCATGGCACAACCCTCCTGTATTGTCAATACGGGTATTCTACCACAAAATCACGATTCCTTCACAGGACGGTAGACAGGCGCGAGCGCATCGTGGATGCGGCGGTAGCACGTGAAGAGATGGTCATACTTCGCCGCAGTCGGAGGATCGGGGCGTATCGTCCGGTCGACGTGCAGGCATTTTGCCACGGCATCCTTCACGTCGCGAAATACGCCAATGCCCGTTCCCGCAAGCAGACACGCGCCGAAGCTCGCGTCCCCAGGCGTAGGCACCGCGACTTCGCAGTTGAAGACGTTCGCGACGATCTCGCTCCAGAGCCGCGAACGCGCTCCGCCGCCGATGAGGAAGATGCGCTTCACGTCCAGCCGCATCTCCTCCAGCGTGCGGTAGCAGTCCCGGAGCGAGAATGCGACACCCTCCATCAGCGCACGCGAGAAGTCACCGCGTGTCGATGAAATCGATACGCCCGTGAACGAGGCCCGCAGATTCGAATCCCAGTACGGACACCGTTCGCCCTGCAGATACGGATGAAAGAATACGCCGTTCGCGCCGACTGGCGACGCTTCGGCCTCCCGACCCATCACCTCCCAAACGTTCTGTCCGTCCAGCGGCTCCCTGTAGAAGCCGTCGCGAAACCACCGCTGGCAGAGCGCGGCGGCGTTCGTCGCGCTGACCGAGTACCACATTCCGGGGACGATGTGCCCATATGTCAGCGTCTTCGGGTGAGGATGCGCCACGGCAGTCATCGCGTTTACGTTGCCCGCCGTCGCAAGCTTGATGATGAGGTCTCCCGGCTCGACCGCACCGGCTCCGTAATCCTCGACCGCGCTGTCGGACGATCCGCATACGACTGGCATTCCCTCCGGCAAGCCAGTAGCGACGGCGGCTTCCACCGTCACTCCGCCCACGACATCCGTAGGGCTGACGATTGATGGCATCGCGGACATCTTAAGCCCGGACAACCCCACGAGATCGGCATCCCAACAGGATTTTTTCATGTCCCATAGGAGAGTCCCCTGTGCCTCGATATAATCCGTCGCAGCGTGGCCAGTAAGGAGATAGCGTACATAGTCCTTCACGAAAAGGACGTGTTCGGTCTTCTTCAGGATATCCGGCTCGTTCGCCTTTAGCCACATCATCTGGGGAAGCGTCCACGTCGGTGCCGGCATCTGATAGCACGTAGAGAATATCTTCTCGCCCCATCCGGCCCGCAACGCATCGCATTCCGCCGTTGAGCGCTGGTCTGTCCACATGATCGTGCGGCGTACAGGATTGTAGCCCGCATCCAAAAGGACGGCATTGTGCGTCGAGCCATCAAGCGCACAGGCCGCGACACGCTGAAGGTCTACGCCTTTCTCCACAAGCTTCTTCAGCGACGCACAGAGGGCATTCCACCAGTCGGACGGATCCTGTTCACTCCAGCCGGGATGGTCATGGTGCGTCGCGAATTCGGTGGATGCCTCTCCGACGAAACGTCCCGTCTCGTCAAGAACAGTCGTCTTGCATCCGCCAGTGCCGTAGTCGATGCCAAGGAGAAGCTTCAAGGGTCTTGTCTCGCAGTTTTTCATGCCCCCATTATATCAAACGGCAAACGGAGCAACGGTTATAACAACTGAGAAAAGCTGATAGGTTCTGAGCAAATCGGAATTGCCAGCCGCTTACAGGGCAACGGATGTGCCCCCATTTGTGACATTGACACGTACTATGTGCGACGTCGGCGAAGCGCAAGGCCCGCAAGACCGACGAGCAGAAGCACTCCCGACGTCGGTTCCGGGGTCACCGTCGTGAAGTTACCGTCCTTCGCAAAGATGAACGGATCCAAGGTTGAGACGCCATCCGAAATGCCGGAGACGACGTAGGTGTCATCCACCATCCTGTCGGTCGGCTGGCCATTCCCGTCAACATAGTAAAGGTGGCTGAAATTGTCGTTCCGGTCCCAGAAGAGCACGGTGAGGATGTCTCCATCCT
>CAVJWR010000149.1:0-4808 GCA_963653155.1 Limosilactobacillus gorillae | reverse complement strand
GCGGAAACTTCTTGTCGTTCATCGCGTTGAAGATGAGCTTGAAGCGTTCTTCGTTGTGGGTTTGGTTTGCGTCGTTTTTCGACTGATCGGCAATCTGGCGACGTTCTGTGGCTTCAATGCGCGTCATAAGCGGGGCAAGTGAAGCCAAGGCGCGGCGCATGGCGACAAAGGCATCTATGATGCGGATACTCACATCGATTGCTGTTGGACTGCGCAAGACAGCCGACAGCATCGAGACTCCCTGCTCAGAAAACACATAAGGCCGTTTACGAACACCACCCCAACTTGAAGTCACAAATCGTGACTTCAAATGCGAAAGACTGGATTCGGAACTTGAAGTCACAATTTGTGACTTCAAGTCTTCAAGCTCATCATCCGTTAATTGGTGCATGAAGCGTAGGGGGAAACGCGCAGTATTACGCTTTACTGCTTGATTGAAGACTTTCAGGTCAACACCGTACAGCAAGGCAAGATCGCTATCAAGCATGACCTGAACGCCACGAATCGTCAGGATTCGCGATTGGATATCCGTGTCTGAGATCGGGATCAAAGATGTTACTGTTCCCATTGAAGGCTTCCCTTTTGGAATCGCAAATTACGGACTTAAACATTGGACATTATAGCAAAATGTGGGTTTAGGTGGATGAATGTTCGTTAGTGAAGGGGGGCTTCTGGACGTTATCATGTGTCACACTATGTCGTAGGGCGGGAAATTGTGGCGAAGGTGAAATGGAATTTATGGTACAATGCCTGTACTAAAAAATTCGAGAAAGGAATGGTGCGCATGAAGATAGTCAGGATGATGGGCGCAATGACCTTTGCGGCATGGATGGCGATAGCCCTGTCGGGGTGCGTGTGCGCACCGAAGTACCGTGTAGAGCGTGGCTCAATCATCGTCGATTCACCGTTTGACCTTGAGATTGGATCGACGGAATATGCGCAATCATTCGGCGACCTGATCCAAACCTCCGTGCATGCGAACTACGATCCGCGCACGAAGACGACGACCACAAACTGGTATCATCATGCCGAGGCGCGACTGGCCACGCCCTACTTCGGATGCGAACGGATGTTTCTTTCGTTCAAGGGCGAAGAAAAAGCACTCGAAAGCTGTAGCCTCTCGTTCGGTGGTAGGCTGTTTGGCTCCGACAAGAAGATGACGTATGCCGAATGTCGTGAGACGGTCGGCAAGATCGTCGCGGACATGGAAAAGCGGTTGGGCATCGCGATGCAGTACACGAGCGAGGATACGGAAGATGAGGCGAAGGAATCTGTTCGCCGAGTGGCCGAACGGCACACGAAGTCAAACGAGAAGTATTCGAGTTTCGCGTCGAGCTTTGTCTGCTTTTGGGGCGAGCGACAGGGCGATGAGGCAAGGGTCGATTACAGTGTCTGCGGTATGATGAGCGATAAGGGTGATTGCAGCATCAACATTTCGTATTCAAAGCACCGGGAGATTTCATTCCCTTCCTACAAACCTGGAGACAAAATCCCCGTCTACACGAATGAGATGTACACGACCACGTCCAGCGGACTCGTCCCGACCCAGGAGCAAAAGGCGGCGCACGAGGCGGCGAGACGCTTGCGCGAGACGATCAATCGGCTTTTTGGCATTGACCTCGACTCGCCGACACAGACTAACGTATTCTCGTCCGCCATGTGGCAGACCAATGTGTTGGCGACCATCAAGCGGGAATGGACGCCACTGGCCGTGCCTTTCGAGGGCCTGACGGAACGTAAGGGCAACCAGACCATCAGGCTCTTGGGTATGCCGTTTGGAACGTTTGCGCTTCGCCGTCCGTTTGATGGCGATGTCACGGACGAGGAACTGGCGGCGCAAGCGCAGCGTATCCTGGCACGGCTGGAGGCGGAGTATGGCGCAAAGATTCCCGTTGCCGACACGGCGGAAGGACTGTCCGCGCTCACGAAGATGTACGGCGAGGGCGTTCCGACCTTCGGTGACACGAAAGCGCTTCTGGGACTCGACAAGACGCAGTGGTTCGCGGGCAAGGTCGGCGACTTGTCGATTGACATCAGCTATGCGATACCACGCTATGCCAAGAAAGGCAATGCGTTTGAGATTGTCCGCAAGGGCGCCATCGTCGTCAACATCGTCCAGTCGCCGCTCATCACGCCAGGCAAGACGAAGAAATAAGGGTGCGTTGCGTCCGTTCTGACGGCGGAGATTTGATATAATGGGTGACATGGAGATTCAAAATAAAGGAATGAGCGTTATGGTAAGGTGCCTTATTGGGTTGTGCGTTGGGATTGCGTTGTCCGGAATGTGCAGGGCCGATGTGTTTGACGAAATGTTGCCGGTGCCGCGCGAGGTGGAAAGGCGCAATGGTTCGATTGGCGAGTTCGGCCTTGCCAACGTGGAGGTTCGCAGGGCATCGGTTCCCGGTGCGCCAGCGAAGACCGCCGACGAGGCGTACATCCTTGAAATCACCCCATCTAACGTATGCATCACCGCTGCGTCCATTCGTGGCGAACGCTGGGCGCGAGTCACGCTTGATCAGCTTCTGCGGCTATCCGGCGGCGGGCGCGTACCATGTTGCCGCATTGTTGACTGGCCTGCCCTGAAGTGGCGCGGCTACATGAACGACTGCGGGCGGAACTTCCTGGAGCTGGATGGGGTTAAGGCCATCATCGACATGATGTCGCGCTACAAGATGAACCTGTTCCACTGGCATCTCTCCGACTATCACGGCTGGCGGCTGGAGTCCAAGAAGTATCCGCAGCTTCAGAATAATCGCGCCTTTGCCCGTCAGATCGGGAAGTACTACACGCAGCGTGAATTCCAGGAGGTGGTGCGCTACGCCGCCGAGCGTGGAGTCACGGTGATGCCTGAACTGGATGTGCCTGGGCACACGCTCGCGTTCCGCCGAGGCATGGGTGTGGACAGCATGAGCAACGAATGCGTACGTGTGGCGCTCAAGGATATCTTCAATGAGCTTTGCTCGCTTGCGCCCGCCGATGTCATGCCGTTCGTGCATCTCGGGACGGACGAGGTGCGCGTGGATCCCGAACGGTGTCCGGGCGAATGGCTGGACGAATGGGTGGAGACCGTCACGTCCAATGGCCGCTCCGCCGTCCTCTGGGCACCTGGTCAGAAAACGAAGGCCAAGGGAACAATCGTCGATATGGTATGGTACGACAACCACGTCACGAATTCGCCACATGCGTTCATTGATGCGGCTCGAATGTACAACGGAGGATGGACTACGTTCGACATCCTAAAGCGGGCCGCATTCCTGAAGCCGTGTAACTGGGCGGGAATAGAGGATGTGCGCAAGCTTGGCGCCGTGACCTGCACTTGGCATGATGACAACGTGGGCGAAGATACGTACAGGCTGTTTGTCGATGCGATGGTGTTCCCGACGATCATGCTTTTCGGCGACAACTACTGGCGTGGACGGGATGAGGACTGTCCGCAATTCTTTGCGCGGCTTCCGGACGTGTCGGATCCTCGCTTTGCCTTTGCGGAAGACCTTGAACGACGCGCTGTCGCCCAGCGCGACAAGTGCCTTGATGATTTTCGCTTCCCGTTCCCGCTTGTCGCGCAGACCGAACAGCGTTGGCGCCTTGCGGACGCTAACGGCAATGTTGTTGCGACGAATGTACCGGATGCGACGGTCTGGTTTTCGTCCATAGACAGGAAAGAGGATGCTTCATCTGGATATCCGGTGTCGGGTAAGTCCGCAACGGCGGAGACCTGGATCTGGTCCCCCAAACGGCAAAGTGTGGGCGCATGGATAGACTTCACGCTTTTCGGTTGCGCATATGGCCGCACGACGTTGCCGGACTATGGCGAATGGAACAAAGCCGGAGCCAAGATCGAGCTTAACGGACAGGAGATTGCCCCGCCGCGCTGGAAGCGTCCAGGCGTGTACGCGAGGACCCCGTCAATCCTCAGGCAGGATGTGCCGTGGACGAACGACCTTCATGACACGCCTTTCACGGATGAGGGGTGTGTTCGCCGCGAACCGTATCCCATCATCCTGAAGGAAGGGTGGAACCATGTCCGAGTGACGGTGCCGTACCAGTACAGGCGTTGGGGCTTCATCTTCTCGCCGGTGTTGGGCAGTAGTGAGCATCCGCGTGAGGTCTCCGGATTGAAATACAGCTCCGATGATCCAGCCATGGTTTCGTCAAGAGGCGTTGGCGACTGTCGGATGCCGGATAACGCCTACATTGTCCAGAATGTGCGCGGCTACAATTCGTGGCCGATGATCCAGGCGATGGGCGAGAAGCTTGTTTGCACGTACAGCCGCGACAATTCGCTCCCGGCTGATGGGCACACCATAAATCCGGGAAGCCGCGACTCCTATGCGAAGGTTTCGGTCGATGGCGGGCGCACATGGTCGGATGAGGTGACAATCGCGAACGATCCGAAGATCGGAGAGGTGAATGAAGGCATTGGGCTTGACTCCACGGGCGCGGTGATCGCGTGGGTGCGATGCTGGGGCGCGGCGGATTCGCGCCGCCATGAGCTTTACCGCACCACGGATGGAGTCTCGTTCGAGAAGATCGCGTCGCTTCGTTTGAAGCCGTTCCCCATGCAGATCATGGATCCGGTTATCGTGCCGGGCTTGGGGCTTGTCTCGCCATGGTTCGCGGGCCAATACCGTAAGGACGGCGAAAACTCGTGGGGAATACTTGTCAGTGCCGATGATGGGCGCACGTGGGAGCAGCGCACGATCGAGTCCGGGCTGTCCGTGAAGGAGTGGGTGACGGAACCGTCGCTCGTCCCGCTCGGCGGCGGACGCATCCTCATCGTGGGACGTTGCGAGCAAGGCTTGGGGACG
>CAVJWR010000148.1:2012-5144 GCA_963653155.1 Limosilactobacillus gorillae | reverse complement strand
AATTGGTGGTTCCGTACAAGGATCAGATATCGGATTTCGACGCACGTGCGAAGTCTATCGGCCTTACCCCCACCTCAGGGCGAAAGGGCGGTAGGCGCAAGGGGGCCGGGACGGAGCAATGATCACTCATTCGGGCGCATTCGAGGACAAGGTTGCCGAAGGCTTCGAGACGTTCCTGCTCGCGGAACGGAACTCGTCGAATCTGACCGCAAAGGGATACCTTCAGGACATTGCGCAGTTCGCCGCATTCCGATGGGGATGCGACCGTCCGCCGCCGTTCCCGTGGGAATCGGTTACGCCGGAAGATGCCCGGAGCTTCCTGATGACGTTTGCCCAGGATGGCGCCAAGGCATCGACCACCAGAAGGAAGCTCGCGTCCATGCGCTCGTTCTATAGTTGGCTTGTGCGGGAGGGCAAGGTCGTTTCGAATCCGTTTTCGCGTCTGCATGGGCCAAGGCTTCCGAAGCCATTGCCGAAGGTGCTCACCGCAGACGAGGTAAGGCGTTTTCTCGCGGCGCCACTGAAGGAGTTCGAGAGACTGAGGAAGGGCGGCAAATCTGCAGACAGGGAGGAACTGTTTGCATGCGTCTGCGATGCGGCGCTTTTCGAGTCGCTATATTCGACCGGATGCCGGATATCGGAGATGATATCCCTGTCGTGGCGTGACCTTAATCTCGATTCAGGCAGCGTGATCGTGACCGGCAAGGGCTCCAAGCAGCGCCTTTGCATACTTGGCAGACATGCCATAACGGCGTTGCTCAGGCTAAAAAGGGTCGCCGAGGCGGAAGGCATCGCCGACGAGCCTTCCGCGCCGGTGTTCACCGTGCGCACCGGCATGAGGATGTCTCCGAGGGACGCGGAGCGGCGAATGAAGAAGTGGCTTGTGGCGGCAAACCTGCCGTACGACCTTTCGCCGCACAAGCTTCGCCATTCGTTTGCGACGCACATGCTTGATGCCGGGGCGGACCTCAGGAGCGTACAGGAGATGCTTGGGCACAGTTCGCTTGCCACTACGCAGGTGTACACGCACGTGTCGATAGAACGCCTGAAGGACGAGTATGCCAAAGCCCATCCACGGGCTTAGGCGGCATTGACGATGTACAACGCTGGAGGGAATTGTCTGTGAAGTTTCACATCCATACATACGGTTGCCAGATGAACGTGCGTGACTCCGAGGCGGTCGGGGCCATGCTGGAGGCGGCTGGGCACGTGAGGGCCGAGGGTGAGGACGATGCCGATCTTCTGATCGTGAACTCGTGCACCGTTCGTCAGAAGGCCGAAGAGAAGGCCGTAGGCAAGTGCGGAAACCTGTGCGCACCCAACGGTAGGCGTAGGATTGTTGGACTCATGGGGTGCGCGGTGAAACGGCTTGGGGCAGATGTGTTCAAAAAACTGCCCAAGCTCGATTTTGCGGTTGGTCCACGCCGCTTCGGACTGATACCCGGCATTGTCGCGAACTTGCAGTCACAGGGGTATCCCGAAAAACGCACAGGTGCAAATATCCTTGAGCTGCCTGATGCGGATGATGTCCCGGAAGGGCTTGACGCGCATCCAGATGCTCCTGACAGGGATGTCACGGAATGCTTCAAGAGCTATGTGACGGTGCTGTTGGGATGCGACAACAGGTGCAGCTACTGCATCGTCCCGGACGTGAGGGGGCACGAGTATTCGCGTCCGGCCAAGGAGGTGATCGCCGAGGTGCGTAGCCTTGCGGCGCATGGCGTGAAGGAGGTTTGTCTGCTTGGGCAGAGTGTGCTTCGCTACGGCATGCGCAACAAGGCGTGGCCCGATGGCGAAGCGGATGTGGCTGGCGGATATTCAGAGCCGTTCCCGCGTCTGCTTTCGGCCCTGAACGACACGAAGGGGCTTGAGCGCATCCGGTTCACGAGCGCACACCCCAAGGGCTGTACGGATGAACTCGTGAGGGCGTTCCGCGAGTGCCGAAAGGTGTGCAGACATCTGCATCTGCCGGTGCAGTCCGGTAGCGATCGCATATTGTCGGAGATGGGGCGGCGATACACTAGGACAGAGTACCTTGCCGCCGTTGCGAAGCTGAGGGCCTTTGATCCGGAGTTCGCGATCACTACGGATGTGATCGTAGGCTATCCGGGCGAGACGGACGCGGATTTTGAGGAGACCCGTTCGCTGATGGATGAGGCCGGGTTCGATAATTCATTCATATTCAAGTATTCGCCTCGTCCCGGCACGCGTTCCGCCGCCCTCCCCGATGACGTGCCGCTATCCGAGAAGGAGCGGCGCGATCAGGTGCTTCTTGCGGATCAGGAGCGGAGAGGTCTCGCGCGCAACCTCAGGCTCGTAGGTTCGGTGCGTGAGGTACTTGTAGAGGGGCCTAGCCTGCGCAACAAGGCCCGTTGGAGCGGACGCGATTCAGGCAATCGGATCGTGGCGTTTGAGCCGTCCATAAGCTTGACCCCTGGGGAACTCGTGAACGTGAGGATTACGGAAGCACATCCACAGATACTGATTGGGGAAGTGGTTTGAGGCGTCTGGCGATTCTGCTGGTCGCCGTTGTCGCCGGATGCGGCCAGTCTCGCGTCAGCTCGGTGGAGTGGCTGACCATGGGCACCGTCGCAAAGGTGTCGTTCAAGAGCGGCGGATGCGATGCTGTCGCCCAGCGCAATGCAGGGACAATCGTGAGGGAGGCATACGCGAGGGTGGAGGATCGCCTTTCGGTATGGAATCCAAAGTCCGAGATATCCAACTACACCTCGGTGGAGACCGTGTCCTCTGACATGCGCCCATGCTACGAGATGGCCTTCGACGTGCAGCGAAAGTCCGGGGGCGCATTCAACCCATTCTGGCGAGGCAAGGGCAAGGGGCCGGATCTTGGCGGGATCGCAAAGGGATTTGCGGTAGATATGGCGGCAAAACGGCTGGAGTCTGTCGGCATCGGACGGGAAGGGGATGTATTGCTTGACCTCGGCGGCAACCTCAAGGCCGTGTCGGGCGTATGGAGGACAGGTATCCGCGACCCTTCAGGTTCGGGCGGCATTGTGCAGACCCTGACGCTCTCGAACGGCATGGCTTGCGCGACAAGCGGAGAATATGAGCGGGGCAAGCACATAAGTGATGGCCGCACCGGCATCCCGGTGTCGAACAATGTTGCGTCAG
>CAVJWR010000148.1:0-2002 GCA_963653155.1 Limosilactobacillus gorillae | reverse complement strand
CCGTAGTCCATCCGTCAAGCGCAATGATAGCAGACGCGCTCTCCACCGTGCTGTTTGTGCTTGGTCGCGCCGATGGCGACGCATTCCTGAGGAAACACTATCCTGAGGCCTTTGCCGTATGGGTCATGAGGGACGCGAAAGGGCGGGACTGACGCCTCATATCTTGAGGATTTGCTTGCGAAGGGCGATGGCGACGGCTTCGGCGCGGTTGGATGCGCCTATCTTGCCGAAGATGCCCATCAGATGTTCCTTTATGCTTGACTCGCGGATTCCGAGATTGCGCGCGATATCCTGGTTCGTGAAGCCCCTTGTCACGTAGTCTAATATCTCAAGCTGGCGTCCGGTCAGTTCCGGGACTGGCGGATCGTCTTCCAGCAACTGGCTTATCTCGTCGGAAATGACCTTCTCGCCGGTCGCCACGGCACGTACGCCGGCTATGATGTCCGCATCGTCGGCAGTCTTCATGAATGCGCCGCTTGCACCTGCCGCGATGGCGTGCGCGATGCCGTCGGAGGTCCCGAAGGTGGTCAGGACTATGACCTTTGTCTCAGGATGGGCCTTCAGTATGGCCTGAGTCGCCTCCACTCCGCTAAGGCCAGGCATCATCAGATCCATGATCACCACATCCGGGTGCAGCGCATCCGCCATCTGTATCGCCTCTTCGCCGTTCTTCGCCTGCCCAACCACGTTCAGTCCGCGCTCGGTCTTGAAGAGTGCGGCAAGCCCGATGCGGACCACTGCGTGGTCATCGACGATGAGGATGTCTATGGTGCTCATGCGGTCTGCTCCCTGGTGTGCCTTGTGTGTGGAATGTCTATGGATATGGATACTCTCGCCCCGTGGCCGGGAGAGCTGTCGAGTGATATCTTCCCGTGAAAGGCCGCCACGCGCTCCCGTATGCCCTGTATCCCGAAATGGCCCTGCTCCGGGCCGGGCAAGTCTTCCGGGACGAATCCGCAGCCGTTGTCGCGCACGGAGAAGAGCAGCTTCTCCTGTTCAATGCAACCTGCGACCCTGATGTCGGTTGCGTGTCCGTGGCGGACTGCATTGGTGGCCAATTCGCGTATGATGCGAAGGATTGCGTGGGCCGTGTTGTCGGATATGCGTTGGCGAGGCGCAGAGAACCGTACGGACAGGTTTGCGCCACCTATGACAGGCTTTAGGGTTTGCCGAATGGCCGCATCCATGTCTTTCTGCTCCAACGCGTGGTTGCGGAGATCCCATAGGCAATTACGAAGCTCCTGTCTGCACGAATTGAGGGACTTTGTCGCCATCATGAGGTGTTCGCGCATGCCGTGCGTGTCAGTGTCGCAAAGACGCTCGGCGGTCTTGATCTCAAGGGATACGCCCGTAAGGCTCTGGGCGATGGAATCGTGAAGCTCAACCGCGAGACGGGTCCGTTCGTATACCTTAAGGTCGGAAGTCGCCCGTGCGATGGTTTCGCGGTTCAAGGCGCGTCCGCGCCGTTCCGCGAGGGTGCGTAGCGAGATGTTCCATCCGCCGATGAGGAAGAGTGAGAGGACGAGCGCACCGATTACGGCCAAGAGCTTCATTGGGGTCCACCATGGCGGGCGGGCGATGATCCTCAGGTCTTCGGTCGAGTGTCCGACGATGACAAAGCCCTTGATGGACGGAAATACCGCGTTTGGTCGCCAGTTGTCGCTTTCGAGGACGCAAGTCCCGCATACCTCGATTTGGCAGCCAATGGCAAGAGACTGAAGGGCATCGGGCACATTGCCGAAATCGACGGGCGCGAGGATGCCGCCGACATCCATGTAGAGCCGTCCGTTCGGATCTTCCCGTTGCGGCAGACTGCGGACTATGCCGCGTATGCGAACGGACATTCCGTGGAGGCGCGGGTTGAACGAACGCTGGCCATCTTCGTCCAGCATGAGGTCTGTGGGCTTTATGCATTCCGGCGGTGGCGGCTTCCGAAAAGACGGCTTGGAGGGCGAAGGCCGCCAGTGTGCGCTGCTCAGGTTCACATGGTACAGATCGGTTT
>CAVJWR010000147.1:2701-5256 GCA_963653155.1 Limosilactobacillus gorillae | reverse complement strand
CGCGTTCAAGGAAGTACGATGCAGCCGTTCTGCCCACATCCTCCTGATCCCTGTTTACGTACACGGCGTGCGGCGGCGGTTTCGCCTTTTGCCGTCCACCGAGTGGCGACGGAGGGTTTATGAATACGGATGGCTTCCCCATCGCCAGCAGTTCGGCGAGCTGATGCCGTTCGCGCACCATCGCGATTATAGCGGAACAGCTCCAGCTGTGGCCATTGCCGAGGGTCTGCTCGTAGCGGTCGCCGGTCTCGAAGTGGAATTGCCATGGGCCGTGTTCGCGTCCGAATTCCAGAATGCCCTCAAGGATCTGCCGGTGAAGGAACTTGTCGGAAGGAAGTATGAGTAGGACCTTTGCTTTCATTGCGCGTTTATTATAGTTAAATTGCGTGTCTGTGTCTATACCTCGAATGTCTGATTTGTTAAACTACGAAACATATGGATCACAATAGGTTTCTATGTCAAGGAGCATGAAGCATGGATATTGCAAGCATGGCAATCGGGTGCCTTCTGGCCAGCAGCTTTTCGATCGACCCGGTAACGACGCGCTGGACGTTTGGCGCACACGAGCCGTATACGATGTACCGGCGGGTAGGCAATCATTGTACGGGTGGCATTGACGGCAATGCAGTCTGGGTGAAGGATTGGCTGGACTGGTTCGATGCACATGCGCCGGAAAAGATGGAAGAGCTGGGGTTCAACTTCCTCCACTCCCGCTTCTACAAGGGAATGGGCTGGGAAGTGGAGAAGCATGACTTCCCGAACGTCAAGAGGTTTGTGGCAAACTGCCATGCGCACGGGGTGAAGGCCCTGGCATATGTGCAGTTCTGCACGCTCTATCCCGAACTCATGCGAAAGGAAATACCGTCCATAGACGATTGGGCTACAGTTGATTGGCAGGGACAGAAAAACCTCTATGGTGGACAGTACTTCCGTTGGGCACCTTGCCTGAATTGCCGCGAATGGGAGGAATACCTGAAGCGGATGTGTACGATTGCGCTTGCCGAGGGCGGCTTTGACGGCATCATGTTCGACAATGTGTTCGACTATCCGTGCTATTGCGAACGATGCCAGACGGCGTTCCGTGCGCATCTTGCGAAGATTCCCCCAAAAGAGCGCGAACGGCGCTTCGGCTTCGCCGATGTCGATAGCGTACTCTTGCCGAGGATGGAACGGGGCAAAATGCGCCATCTTGAGACAAAGGATCCCGTGTTTCAGGCGTGGGCGCTTTGGCGGTGCGAAACCATGAATGGGGTAATGATGCGCTTCCGTGACCATATCAAGTCTGTTAAGCCGGATGCGATCGTCTCTGGCAACCCATCGCCATATCGGAGCCGCGCACTGTTCCTTGACCGCGCACAGAACATGGCGGAGCTTTGCAAGGCGTTCGACTTCATCATCATGCAGAACGCGAACTTCCCGGAGGTCAAGGGCGACCGCATCTTCAACCGCGTGCGCGACCTCAAGTTCGCGCAGGATTGCGGCCAGCGCATAGTCGCCCTTTGCGATACGGACACGAAAATAATCCCTGAACGCGAGGCGAAGTTCCTGATGCCAATTGTGGAGGATGTCGTCTTCGGCGGCATCCCGACGGATCGCACGGTACTGGCGCCGAGTCCAGAGCCGGGATTCCTGAACCGTGAGGTCTACGAACGTCGCAAACGCCATCATTCAGCCTTTAACGCATTTGCCGCATCGCACCGGGATGAGCTTTCGTCGCCGACGATGCATCCGGTTCGGATATTCTATCCTGAGCGCGAGATACTTCTATCCGAGGCGACCCATCAGGGCGTGACTGCCGCCGAAGAGATATTCCTTCGCAACCATGTGCCGTATGGCTACCTTGTCTCATCGCCGGAAGATACGTTGACCGTGCCGGAAGGGATGGAAGTGCTGGTCGTTCCCGGACTCATCGCGCTGTCGGATGCGCAGGTGGAGGCGCTTGTGGCATATGCGCAAAATGGCGGGCGGCTCGTTGTCACTGGGGATGCGGGGCGCTATGATGCGTGGAATGCCCAGCGTCGCGAGAATCCGCTTGTGCCGCGTCTGCGTGGACTCAAGAATGTCGCCATCCGCGATGTGGCGGATATCATTCCCGGCGCCAACCTCGGTTGGCGCTATACGGTCGATCCTCCGAAGGATGGCGGCAAGGCCCTGATGTCCGACCTTGAGAAAACCGGATGGCGTTTCCCCGTGGTTTTCGAGGAGCTTCCCCCTCATGTGTTTGTTGAGTATCGTCGACTCCGTACAGGCGCCATTGTCGTACATCTCGTCAACTATCATCCAGAAGAGCCGGTTGTCGGCGCAAAAATCAAATTGCCCGACGACAAGATGGCGACGGCCACAGAACCTTTCGGCGATGACGATGCGGTGCACCCCATAGGAAAAGATGGGGCATTGCCGCGTTTTGTGCAATATCTCATGATCAACGTCCGATAGGCGGACGTCTACGACAAGGAGCATCCAAATGTGAAATCACTGACAGCACTTGCCGCTTTCTTAAGCAACGTAAGCCACGTACTTGACTGTAGAAAAAAAAACCAATATAATAGCCCCAA
>CAVJWR010000147.1:0-2691 GCA_963653155.1 Limosilactobacillus gorillae | reverse complement strand
GCGTAAAGAAAAACGCAACAAAACGAAACGAAAGGAAACGGACATGTGTGATCGCGCAACCATTCTTATGGGGGGGGGGGGTATGAAATCTCTTTGCATGGCTCTCTGGCCGGGTTTGGGGGCATTGGCGGCCACTCCGCTGGAAATCGACAAGTCGGGCGCGTCTATCGTTGGCTCGACGGCTGAATACGCGGATGTCGTGCTGCATGGCGACTACGTGATCGGCGAAGGGGCGGCGGTGACGAATGTTGGCACGTTGCTGGATGTCGGGCCTGATGCCGGTGACGATGCTACGTTAACTGTCCGGGATGGAGGACAGTATGTTGGCGTTGGCGGCGAGCAGACTTCGAAACGGCGCATGGTAATCGGCCGCAATGGAGGCCGGGGAAAAATTGTCGTGTCCGACGTGGAGCGGCGCGACCAGCCGAGTTGGGCCGAAA
The DNA here is from genome assembly GCA_963653155.1 of Limosilactobacillus gorillae. GTDB lineage: Bacteria > Verrucomicrobiota > Kiritimatiellia > RFP12 > UBA1067 > UBA1731. The sequence goes on along the minus strand of CAVJWR010000147.1, from coordinate 2,251 downwards.
ACAATTCAAGATTCAGTTCTGAGGCCTGGAATCTTTCCTTGTCTGCCAATGCAGATGCATCGTCCGATACGATGGACATTGTGCAGATCGATCCAAACGCATTCTTCAGCATTGGAAGCGTATCTAACTTCAATACGGCGGTAAAGGCGCGCATTCTCTTCAACGGCGGAACGTACTACCAGCGCCATCGTTGCTCGACGCCCTTTAACCCCGTAATCGGAAGCGAGATCATCCTTGAGGCGACGGAGGGGAACGATATCCATATTCTGCGCAAGGCCGGCATGAACTACGCCTTGGTGCGCTATGCGAACAGTAGCGGGTTGCTCCGTTTCCGTGGTTTGGGCGATGTCATCCTCGAAGGTGCGGCAGGGGAAGGTGCGACTTCATCACTACGTCCAGGGTTCACGCTCACCGAGTGTTGTCGCTTTGAGCAGTCTGGAGACCTTGTGATCGCCGGGACGATGGTAGCCCAAGTTGACAGCGTGAACGTGTTGCCGTATGGAGAGGGGATTGGCGGCGTTGTTCTCAGGGATGAAACGGCGGAACTGCGCATCAGTGGACGCAATGCCCATCGCGTCAATGCCCTTCTGGGTTGTGGAATGGTCAGCAATTCGTACGAATCTGCCGCACTGACGCTCAATTTCTCCAATGAGACCGACCGAGTGCTTTCCGAGACGATTTCGCCCATGTTGACTTGGCTTGATTCGCCGGGCGGATACGAATGCGTGAAATACGGAAGCGGCGCATGGCTTGCGGATTCAACCCCATCGGTGCCGAAGCTTACGGTTGCGCAGGGTTCCGTGCGTGTGACGGCGGATGCGACCGTGGATAGCATGAAGGGCAAGGTCGTAGAGTTCAGGCCCGGCACATCGCTGTCCGTCGAGGCTGGAATGTGGTCGCCGGAAACGACGGCAATCCATCCGCAGGTGGCGGTATCCATCTCCGAAGGAGGAACGTATTGCACAACTGGCGACAGTAGCCTCATTGGAGCCGACATCGCCCATGGCGCGACGGTCGAAAAGGCTGGCGACGGAACGCTCACGATCTATGAGTCGGATACGCCGTACGCGGGAACGCTCCGTGTACTTGGCGGCGCTGTGCGACTGTCGGCCCGTGGCGACACGAACGACTTCTGGCGACTCACGATCAGGCAGTCGAGCGGAAGCTCCAGCGCAAGCAAGCAGTATGTCAAGGAACTTGCCTGCATAGGTCTCTTTTCCGCGACTGACCTAACATCTTCCATTGGCAGGTTGGATACGGTAGAGGCCGCCGCCGGCACGCCTGCGGGGCAGCTTGCGCCAGGGGCGATTTCCATTCCGGCGGGCATCTCATGGACGGCGAGCTACACCAGAGAGTCGCGTCTGGCAAGCCTTGCCGGCCTCATGGATTCGCGAACCCGCTACGCACATTACACGTTCCCGGATTCCGTAGCAAAGCGGGATGACGAGTACACGTGGCTTCCGATCACGATCCGTCTGAAGGAGGATCATGCGCCTGTCGATTCCTTCCGCCTCATCTATGGATGGCCGGATCTTGACTGGTGCGCCCAGTCGTGGATATTGGAGTCGAGCCCTGACGGGAGCGATGGCTCATGGCAGGTTCGTGCGGAGCATTCGACGGATGGCGTTCTTCGGGACGCGATTGATGGCTGCGCCGCAAACGAGCATGTGACAGGCTATGCCCGCGAAGGTGCGGCAGGGCTTGCGGAAAATTCCGTGCTGCGGGTAGATGGCGGCGCGACGCTTGACCTTGGGTGCGTGGCGGTAGGCTCTGCCCCGTGCGGCGGACTTGAGTTCGACTGCACCATGGGCGGCGGCACGTTGACGCGCTTCGAGCCTGTGCCGAACGGATGTCTTCGGATTGTCAATTTCCCGAAGGATGGAGACCTTGGCGGCTATGTGTTGCCTCTCTCCTTCGGTTCCGTCCTGAACGCATCGAACCTATCCTCGTGGAAGGTCATTGTGGATGGTGAAGAGAAGCCGCGCGTACTTGAGTGGGTCGGCGGGAAGATTCGCGTTGCGCAGAAGGGCATCGTGATCGTAGTCAGGTAAGGGAAGGTCGCATGATGGACAGGAAGACATTAGTCGCGGCAATTGCCGCCATGATGGTGACGATGACTTTGGCCGAAGGCCGCAGAAACCTCATCACAAACTTTGACCACAGTGACAGGCTTTCCATCGGATTGCCGATAGGGTGGATCAAGCACATACGCGACAAGCTGTATGCCTCTTTGGATGTGGCTCCCCAGGCG
>CAVJWR010000146.1:0-5331 GCA_963653155.1 Limosilactobacillus gorillae | reverse complement strand
GCCGTCGAACTGCACGATTCGCTTTCCCAGAACCTCTCCGGCGTCGCCTGTCAAGTCGCTGCCGCACGGGGCGCCGTCGCGCTTGGGCAGAAGGAGACTTGCATCCATCTCGATGCGGCGGCGCACATGCTCCTTTCCTGCCGTACGGAACTCCGCCGTTGCCTGACGGACTTGCGCAGCGACGCCTTAGAAGAAACGGACTTCACGTCCGCCATCCGCAAGGTATTGGCTCCCGTTGCACCCAATGTCGAAACAGCCCTCCAATTCGACGTTCCGCGTACCGCCCTCAAGGACACGGAAGCCCACGCCGTTCTCTGCATCATTCGAGAACTCGTCGCCAACGCCATCCGTCATGGCCATGCCCGCCACGTCAGAATCGAAGGCAACCTCGAACAATCGACGCTCCGCTTCTCCGTCCGTGACGACGGCTGCGGCTTCGCGCCAGACCGCTCTCCCGGCCCGTCCGAGGGGCACTTCGGGCTTGAAGGCGTCCGCGCGCGCGTCAAACGCCTTTCTGGCACATTCGATCTCCAATCTGCACCCGGCGAGGGCACGTGCGCAACCATGACACTCGTCCTCGCCTCACCGCCGAAGAATTAAACAACTTCCCAGTGTCCGCCTTTTTTACCGCCAATACGACGGATGAGATTCGCATCTTTGAGTTGACGGATGTTCTTTTCGATGGCTTTCACAGAGAGACCGAGAGCCATGGCCAATTCCGCCTGTGTCGTGTCTGGTTGCGCTTTTAGTATACGGAGAATTTTATCCCTACTTTTATCCCTACTTTTATCCCTACTTTCTTCATGCGAAGTTTCATACGCCTTGCCTTTAGCCTTGAGTGTGCGAAGGATCTTGTCGAGCATGAAGTCGATGAACGGCCCACATTCCCCTGCGTCGGTCGAAGCGCAAATGGCCTCATAGTATTCCCGCTGGTGTGCCCAGACGATGTTCTCGACTGGCACACCATAGAATTCCTTTCGCCACGAGCCGAGCAAAGCGGTTTGCCATAGCCGTCCCGTACGCCCGTTGCCGTCGGGGAACGGATGGATGAACTCGAATTCATAATGGAATACGCAACTCTTAATCAGGACAGGATCTTCGCTATCAGAAAGCCACGCAAGGAGATCCTTGACGAGTGTGGGCACATTGGCGAACGGCGGAGCCATATGAATTACATTCCCCAAGCTGTCCACAACTCCTACATTGCAATCGCGGAACTTGCCGGGACGATTGACGAGGTTTTCAGTCATTAGGCCATGCGCCTTCAAGAGATCGTCAACGGAATATGGATTCAACGATTCGATTGCCTTGTAGGCCGCATGCGCCCCCTTGACCTCAGCGATTTCGCGATTCGAACCGACGACTCGTTTTCCGGCGAGAATGGCGGTGATCTGCTCTTCGGTCAACGTGTTGCCCTCGATGGCCGTCGTTCCACGGATTGTTCGAATATGGTTGATCTTGCGGAGCCGGAGGCCATCTGGTCCTTCCAATATGATCCTGTACCGCTCCACTGCGGCGGCAATTTCGGCGATCAGGTTCATCGCCTTGCCGCTGACCTTGTACGGCGGAACATACGCATTCGTCTTCTCAACTCTCGATTTCATTGCATGAATTATATCAAAAAGTGCAAATCAGATGTTCGTATGCCTCATTTTTGAATTTGATGAAAAGACAGTGTACATACTTGACATTCTATACGCCAGTGGCGTATAATTTACGCATGATTTTTCTTGAAACCAAAGTCTTTACGGGGCGTATTGTGGATGCCATGAGTGACGACGATGCGGCAAATTGCGGAGGCATACAGGCATGAATAAAAAGAACTTTGGAGAGCTTTTGGCGAGTATGCAGGAAGCTGGCGAGATACTGCAAAATTCCAAACGAGCGTCACGCACATGGTCGGTTGTGGGAGACCAACGCATCCAAACTAAGGAAGATGTGCAGTCTTTGCGCCAAAAGTTTGGAGCAAGCCAGAGCGCATTCGCGAAATTCATGGGCGTCAGCGTCAATACGCTACAGAACTGGGAACAGGGAAGGCGGCAACCGACTGGTGCGGCACGCGTCCTTTTGACCATAGCTTATCGGAGACCAGCGCTTTTCCGCGAAACACTGGAAGAAAACTGTCCCGAACTAGTACACTCATGAAATGAAACGCAATAGTGCGGCATCACTCAATTGCATTTGGTAATAGCCGTTTCTTGCAGGCGATGGCGACGGCTTCGGCGCGGTTTGCCGCGCCGATCTTCGCGAATACGACCGAGAGGTGCTTTTTGACGCTGACGGGTGAGAGACCGAACTGCCGTCCGATGTCCGCATTGGTGAACCCTCGGACGGCTGAGGCGAGGATGTCCGCCTGTCGCTTCGTCAGGTCGGGAATTGGATTGGCGGCGATGAACGCCTGAATGTCGGGCGCGATGGCCGTACCGCCATGCGCGACCGTGCGCAGTGCCTCCAGCAGACTTTCGGTCGGCGACTCCTTAGCCTGTGCACCACGTGCGCCGTTGCGGACGGCTTTCGCCATGTCGACGGAGTCCGTGAAGGACGAAAGGACGACAATTCCGGTCGCGGGATTTTCCGCGAGAATCTGCCTTGTTGCCTCCGCACCGCCCAGCTTGGGCATCATAAGATCCAGAACCACGATGTCCGGCTTCAGCTCGCGGGCGAGGCGCACGACCGCTTCGCCGTCATCGGCCTCGCCGACGACGGCCATGTCCGGCTGAACGTTGATGAGCGCGACGAGTCCCATGCGCATGAGCTTGTGGTCGTCGGCAATGAGGATGGCGGTATTCTTCATAGGTGCTCCTTTCAATAATTTATACCTACTCTTTTGGCGCCCCCATTGGGAATACGCCACTTTGTGGCTGAATCTCCGTCTTAAGCATCTCGCCGTCCACCGAAGCGCCGACTGCCCCCATGCGCTCAAAGAGAATCTTTACGGTGGAACCGGCATCTTCGATCAAGACGCCATCGCACGTGCCTTCCTGAACCAACGTTGCGCGGATTGGCTTCGTCAACGCCACATCAGCGGCAGTAAGCACATGCAAGAAACGGTCCGATCTGGACGGCTCGGCCGGCGAGACTTCAAGCCGCCAATTGCCGAAATGCGTCGAGACGCCAAGCTTCTCCGCTTTGGCCTTTGCCGCCGCAACATACTTTGGGCTAAGGCTCCAGTTCTTCCCAGATGCCCAGTATTCTCGGCCAGGGCCACCCACGAGCGACAATGATGCGCTTTTCGGCAGTAGTGTCTGACAAAAGAGGCGCCCCTTTCCGATATCTGCCGTCATGAGCTTTCCCTCAATCCGTGGGGCATTCTCCGTATGCAAAAGCCATTCCTTGCAATATTCGGGATCCTTCGCAGTCACGCGGTCATATACGACAAATACATTTGGCAGGACATGCACGAATTGACGCACCGCCTCCTCGCATTTCTCGCCATAGAGCCGCGTCTGGTCTGATGCAATATACGTAAATCGCGAATTGGTCTGGAACGCCAACGTCCGCCCCAAGCCCTGATACTGTCCTCCATGGTTCACCTTCGCCTCCGGCTCATCGCTTGCAAGCCCCCAGTGATATGGCATCGGTTCGCCAGGCTTGTGTATGAGGATGCAGTTGTGTGCCACCGTCTGGCAATAGTAATGACGGAGATTCGTATCAGATTCCCATGCGCGAGAACCTGAATCAAGAGCCAGAAAGTCATGCCTGAAGATGACGAAGTTGCCGTCGTCAAAGTGCTTGTGTCCAGACTGAAACGCCCCGCCAGTCGTGTACAGGCAGTAAACGTCATCCTTGTCCCAACCACTGCGCATCACAACCTGCCCAAGCGATTCGAAATGCCGTGCCCGAAGCGGATATGCCGCCAAAGTCTCCATTGGAAATAGACGCACATCACTCTCAAGCGGCAAAATGAACGGATACATCGGCCAAGTATTTCCGATATCCGCCTTTGGCGCCTGGTTGCGGAGTGTCGCCGCCAGCCTTGTCGCCTGACTGTCTGCCTCGCGATAGAAGAACATATACTGGGTCATATGCTCGTACAGTCGCGAGACATTCAGGAAGTTCTGCTCATGTTGGTCATCGCCATATCCAAAGCAAAACGGCTGGGATGGGTTCTCCGACGGAATCCAGTTCCACCAAATCCAATTAGGGAACAGGCCCATCGCCGAGTAGCGCATCGCAAGGTTCTCGCCAGTGGCGGAACGCCATGTGTGAAAGAAGTTGAAATGCGCCCATGGATACGCACCAAGCGAATAGTCTGGGACAGCGCTCACCAAACCTCCATCGTCGCCGGCAGTCATCACCCGGAAGTCCAGCATCTTCTGCAGCTCTCCGAATCCCTCTTTCATCAGCCTTTCGGCAAGCTCGTCGTTAAAGCCGTCACGGTAACCGGCCAATCCCGCATACCACAGCAAGCTCCTTACGCCATAGAACCCAGTCTTGTACGATCCGACGTTGCGCCGGACAGTTGCCGGGCGCTCCGCCCGTGGCTGTATTTCCTCCACATGCTCAAGAAGCGGAACTATGATCTCGCGACGCTCATCCTCCGTCAGGCCCTCATAAATCCAGTCATAAGCGCAAAGCGCAAGGATACGCCTTGTCGAGAACCAATGCACAGCGCGACGGTTCCTATAGGCTGCACGATACGCAGCGATGCTAACGCGAAGCATTTCCTTCGCCTTTGCGAGATATTTCCCATCTCCAGTAAAGCGCCACGCGAGCGCACAGCGAGCCGCCTGTTCGCCCCATTCAACCGTATTCTGGATTGGTATCGCAGGATTGCTGTCCACAGGGCCAAAGTCTCGGCAAGTCGGCCTATCGGGATAACCGTCGCACTCGCTCAGCAGCCTGTCGAGATAGTTTCTGACCTCTGGAGAAGACTTTGCGCGGGCTTTGATCTCTGGCCAAGTTTCTGCGTTAAAGAACATTCGCGGATGGTCTGTGCGAATCTTCCCGATCCAGTCCGCATCCCCGGCAAAAGACATCGCAACCCAGACCAAGGCCAGTGCCGGCAACGTTCGCCGCGCGAAGCTCTTCAAACGCAATGCCATGAAACCATCCTCCTTCGCCTCACCTGACAATCAAATAACTTCGTGCACGGAAATTTTGATGCTTGTGTCTATGACGAGGAAGACGTTCTTCTTCCGCAAGACTTGGCCTGTTATTGAGGTTTTGTTGTGATGCTCCCGTCCGGCAGTTGCCATACGAGCTTCCCGTTCAGGACATAGACGTTCGCTATGCCCTTGCGGCGATTCTCCTCTTGAGCCGCCTTGACGGCGGCGCATCCAATCTGCGTCATTTTCTCGACTATTTCAGGCATACGTCCTCCTTGAACGC
>CAVJWR010000145.1:0-5343 GCA_963653155.1 Limosilactobacillus gorillae | reverse complement strand
CTGCGTACGGCCAAGGGATTCGAAATCGATCTTCTCGAAAAAGACGATACAGGACGCATAAATGCATATGAGATAAAGTCGGCGATGTCATACCATAATTCGCTTGTAGCGAACCTTGATGAATATGTCCAAAAGTGGGACGCAAAATCGCAGGCTACACTTGTCTATGACGGACGCAACATGACTACAGGCTCCGGAGTGCGCTGCGTGAATTTCAGGGACCTTGGCAAAGTCTGATACGGGAGGGACGCGATTCATCGCGTCCGCGTTCTCGGTCGCAACAAGTGCGCCCCTCCCATGTCGGCCAATGGTCGCAGTAAACTGCGACCCTCCCGTGCCACCACGATGGCGAGGGCCAGGATCAGAAGGAGGTCGTCGGCACGGCGAAAGTGTATCCCGGCATTGGGCTTACTTCCAGTGCCCGCTTTCCGCTTGACGGCGGTGATGCCTACCGTTTCTCGGAGCAGGTGTTGGCTGTGCGCGAGGAGGGGTTCTCTGGCTTCACATGCTTCAATTTCGATGGCCGATGCATAAAGGCCATGCGCATTGCCCGCGAAGGGGTGTTGCGCCCTTAGCCGAGAATGCCTCTCAATTTTTATCGTGACGGCTCATCGTTTGTCATTCATTTCTCAATGACGTTGTAGTATAATGACAAAGCAAAATTTAACAACGAAAGGATAGACAGGCATGAACCTCAGGATACCCCTCAAGCCGGTGCAGGGCTACAACAAGATCTTTGACGTGGGCGAGTACAAGATGGCGCTCACGAAGTTTGGCCTCATCAAACTCGCGAAAGGCGCGTCATACGCCGGCGAGACCGGAGAGACGGAAGTCGCGCTTGTCCTTCTCGGCGGCAACTTCGCGGCAGAGGGCGACGGCTGGCGCTTCGAGGTGACTGATGGCCGCAAGAGTCCGTTCACTGGCAAGCCGCACTGCCTCTACCTGCCGCGCCGCACACGTTACACGATTACTGCGCTCTCCGATGTCGAACTTGCGTACAACGGTTCGCCAGCGACGCGCGACACGGCAAAGCCGACCATGATCCGTCCAGAGGACACGCGCCACATCGAGCTTGGCAAGGACAACTGGACGCGCACGTCGGAAATCATTCTCGACGAGAAGTTCGATTCCGAGCATTTCTACATCGGCGAGGGCATGATTCCGAGCGGCAACTGGTCGGGCTATCCGAGCCACCGCCACGACGTCAACAATCCGCCGGCTGAACTGGACATGGAGGAGACGTACTTCTACCTCTTCGACAAGGTGGGGGCGGACGCGGGAACGCCCAACGAGGGCTTCGGCTTCCAGAGCGTCTACACTCCGGAAGGCGTTGTGGCTAAGAAGTTCGGGGAGCGTCTGAACGAGGCGTACCGCGTCTCCAGCTACGATACGGTCGCGATCGCCGAGGGATACCATCCGCTCGTCGGCGCACCGGGCTACAACATGTACTACCTCTGGACGATGGCGGGATGCGAGGGGCGCGGCCTCGTCAGCTCGATGGATCCGGCGCACGCTTGGGTGAAGAACGCATGAGACGGCTCGTAGTCCTGTCGTGTGTGGTCGCGGCGTTCGCCTCGTTCGGCGCGACCATCAAGGTTCCGCTCAAGGCGGGCTGGAAGTTCATCAAGGCGGACGATCCGAAGTACGTCTGCGACGCGAACATCTCGAACGAGGTGCGGAAGCTCTCCGCGCTTCTCGACCGCGCGGATCACGGCGATATTTCTGGCGCGTTCGACTTCGATTGGGCGAAGCCGGGCTTCGATGATCGCGCTTGGACGGATGTGCGCGTGCCGCACGACTGGGGCGTGATGAAGAGCTTCGATCCCGCACTCCCCTACGGCGACGCGTTCCTCGACGTGACGGGCATCGGCTGGTACCGAAAGACGTTTGCGGTCGATGGTGCGCAGCTGAATGTAGACGGAGAGAAATGGCGGATTCCACCGCAGGGCAAGGTTCTCTTCGAGTGCGACGGCGCGATGAGCTTTTCACAGGTTTTCATCAACGGACAGTTCGTCGGCGGCTGGCCCTATGGCTACACGCGCTTCCGGCTCGACCTGACGCCGTATCTCAAGCCGGATGGCACGAACGTGCTGGCGATCCGCTGCCACAACGTGCCGCATTCCTCGCGCTGGTACACGGGCGGCGGACTCTACCGCAATTGCCGTCTGCTCGTTTTGCCTGAGGATCACGTCATTCCCGGCTCGGTCTTCATCACAACGCCGGAGATCACCGCCAAACGGGCGCGGGTGCGCGTCCGCTACGAGATGTCCAAGAGCGGCAAGCGTGATCGTTCGTTCACGGTGGAGGATCCGCGTCTCTGGGACATTGACGACCCATATCTTTACTCCGTCGACATTGAGGGCGACACGTATCGCTATGGCATCCGCACGATCTCGTTCCACTCCGACGAGCGACGGTTTCAGCTGAATGGGCGCACCGTGCCGCTAAACGGCGTGTCGATGCACCACGACTTCGGCGTGCTCGGCGCGGCGTGGAACCGCACGGCGCAGAAACGGCGGCTGGAACTCTTCAAGGAGGCGGGCGTCAACGCGATCCGTTCGTCGCACAATCCGCCGGACGAGGAACTGCTGGAACTCTGCGATGAAATGGGCATCCTGGTGAAGGATGAGGTTTTCGACACGTGGCGCAGGATTGGCGACGCGGGCAAGCGCGCGAACGACTACCACCTCATCTTCGACACATGGCACGAGCGCGACACGCGTGGGTGGGTGCGGACGGACCGTAACCATCCCTCGGTGATCCTCTATTCCGTTGGCAACGAGATCTGTGACCTGAAGCCATGGACGAAGGATCTCGCCGGCGGCATTCGGACGGCCCGCCGCCTCGCGGTCATCACGGCGGAGGAGGATCCGACACGCCCAACGTGCAACGCGAACAACGAGGCGATCAACTTCACGAACGACTATCCGATGGTATTGGGCGTCATGGGCTGCAACTACATGGCTTGGCAGTATCAGCGCCTGAAGGCGAAGTATCCGGACGTGCCGTTCTTCGGCACGGAAACGATATGCGCGATGTCGACGCGTGGCGAATACCGCTTCCCGGTCATGAAGCGTAGCCTACGGCTGGATGAGGTCGATAGCTTCCATGCGTCAAGCTACGGATGGGAGAGCTGCGGCTGGAACAACGTCAACAGTGGCTGGGCGTGTCCGCCGGACGTGCAGTGGTACTGGATGGATACTGTCGGTACCTGCATGGGCGACTTCCCGTGGACGGGCATCGACTACCTTGGTGGGCCGTACTACTGCGACGACTTGCGTAGGAAACCGCGTTTCGCCGATCCCGTGCTTCAGGCCCAGGCGTTGGCGGACGTGAAGAAGTACGGGCTTGCGCGTGCGGCGATCCACTCGTGCAATACGGGCTTCCTCGACCTTGCGGGCTTCAAGAAGGACTTCTTCTATCTCTACCAGTCGCGGTTCCGTCCCGATTTTCCGATGGCGCACATCCTGCCGCACTGGAACTGGCCGGAGCGCGTGGGCGAGATTACGCCGGTTTACGTCTACACGTCGGGCGATGAGGGTGAACTTTTCCTCAACGGACGTTCTCTCGGTCGCCAGAAGAAGCAGCCCGGCGTGTGGGATCGTGCCTACCGCCTCTGCTGGGACGATGTGCGCTACGAGCCCGGCACGCTGGAAGTCGTCACCTACAAGGGTGGACGTGAATGGGCGCGTGACACGGTGCGGACGACGGGGCCGGTCGCCGCGCTGAAGATCGCGGCGGAGAATCCGGAAATCGTATCAGATGGCGAGGATATCGCCTACGTGAATGTCTGCGTGGTCGATGCGGTGGGTTCGGTCGTGCCACGCACACGCAATCGCGTGACGTTCACGGTCGAGGGGCCGGGCGAGATCGTCGCGACGGATAACGGCGACGAGACGAACATGGGCGACTTCCGCAAACCGACGTGCCCTGTCTTCAACGGCTGGGTGCAGACGATTGTTCGCGCCAAGCCAGGCGCCATCGGCGCACTTCGCGTCAAGGCGACAGCCGAGGGTTGTCCTGAGGCATCCGTTTCGATTTCCGTCAGGCGAGTGCGCAGAGGTTTTTGACAGGATCAAACCGTGTCAATCCTGTCAAAAAAAAAACATTTTATCAGCTATCAGGTTTTTGTTTTGGTATAATTGCTTGCATCGTTGATGTTTAAGGAGACATTCGGTATGCAGATCAGCAAGCGTGAATTTCTGAAGAGGGTTGGCCTTTTGGGCGTTGCGGGCGTCACAGGTGCGGCGTTGTCTGACGAATACGTGCCGTCATCCGACAAGATTCCGCCGGGTTCTGTCGGCGATCCGTCAATTCCTTCTTGGGCGAAGAAGATATTTCCGCTTGAGCATACGATGACGGATGGCCCAAGCTGCTTCATAAGGGATGGCGTCGTATACGAACCGGCCCACAAGCTGCCGATCTTTCACGAGACTGATGTCGTGGTGGTTGGCGGCGGACCAGCCGGCTTCGCGGCCGCAATCGCCGCCGCACGCGCCGGGTCGAAGGTGGCGCTTGTGGAGCGCTATGGTTCGCTTGGCGGCCTTTTCACCAACGGCATGGTGCTGATCATGCTCTGCACGTCGGCACGGGAAGGCGGCAAGTGGCGGCTTGTCCAGGGAGGGCTTGTCACGGAGTTTGCGGATCGGGCGCATGCGCTCGGCAGCGACATTGGCGATTATGGCACGGAGCGGGCGAACGGCAATATTCACTGGCAGCCAACGGTGGATCCCGAGGGCGCCAAGTACCTGATGGATCAGATGGTCGCCGAGGCCGGAGTTGACATGTTCTTCCATTCCTGGGGTGTGGATGTCATTCAGGACGGCAACAAGGTGCAGGGCGTTGTTTTCGAGTCCAAGCAGGGACGGCAGGCGATTCTCGCGAAGCAGGTGGTCGATACGACGGGCGATGCCGATCTTCTTTTCCGCGCTGGCGGCGATTACCGTCAGATCACGCATGGAATCGGCCATGTGGTGCGGCTCGGCAACATGGATCGCATAACGGCCCGCAAGCCTCCGGTGGATGCCAACGGCAAGCCTTTGCCGGGCAAGTGGCCGATGCGTTCCAATGAAGGCAACCCTTGCCTATGGTGGGGAAACACTGGTGCGGGTCCCAAGGGCAATGGGCTTGATGTCCGCGACCTGACTGCTGCGGAGATAGGCTTCCGCAAGGAATGGTTCGAGCATGTGCGCAAGATGCGCAAGACCCCCGGCTGGGAACAGGTCTACATCGCCAACACATGCTCTCAGATAGGTCCGAGGGCCACGCGCCTTGTCGATGCCGAGATAGTCCTTTCCCGCAAGGATCTCAACCGTCAGGTGACTTTCGAGAAGCCTATTGGCT
>CAVJWR010000144.1:716-5582 GCA_963653155.1 Limosilactobacillus gorillae | reverse complement strand
GGGAACATAATCCTTGTCCTTATGTGACAGGAAATAGTCATCGAGATAGCATCCGGTAAGGTTTGGATAGCGAGGCTGGAGTTCTTCGAACGCTATGCGCATCTTCTCATCGATGGTGCCAGAGCCTCCGTCATGGATTCCGAACGAAAAGCGCCTCAAGTCCTTGAACTGGTCGAAATAGTCGCCCCATGGATATTTCGGCATGTTGCACCAGCGGATTACGCAGTTGTTCGGGATGCCCATCAGGCGGCAGCCTTCGGCCTGGTCTACGGCCCTCCCAGGCCACTTGAACGCGGCCTCGCGGACGGGATCGTGCAGACAGGCTGCCGCCCGCTTGGCGGTATCGACATGATGCCCCCACATCCAAAGCCTGTCACGGATCGTTGTCCCGTAAAAGGACTTCTCACCGAAAAGCGTCCGGCAGCCCCCTGCCGCCAGCGCACCAACGGCCGCAGCCGCTCCAGAAATGAAGTCTCGCCTATCTGTCATCGCATCTCCTTTAGCATTTTCTCGAATTCTTGGTTGGACATTCGCCTCTCGGCGAACTCGGCAAGTGCGAAGCGAAACGGGCGGCGAGGATCAGGGCGACACACCGTCGTGACCATCCATTCCGGCCCGATCTCAAGGTTCCCCAGTGCCTCGCTACGCATCAAGACCGCGCTGGGCCCGTGCCCCTTGCCTTCACCGGTTCCGTCATAGTCGCAGTCGGCGAACATGACAAATGAATCCGCCGGAATCAAGTCAATCGATCGATGTTCATTGAAAGGCCCGATCGTTCGCGTCAACGTGCGGACGATGCGCCGATAACCGTCAAACCGCCATCCACCAGACGCCTTGCAATCCAAAAAGGACGGTATCGAGCCGATGCGCACGACCAGGTTCGTCACGGGCGTCTGCCCATGCGCCGAGCCGCGCACTTCGCCCTCCAGCAACGGCGAATCAGGAGCCATCCAGAACCTAGTTTGAACGAACGCGCCATCAAAGTTAAGGACAAACTCAACGCCCCGATGTGCCCCTTCCACATATTCGCGGCATCTATTCGGCTCCAGTTGAAGCTTCCAACTGGGAATTCCGTTGACCTCAAGCGAAAAGAACGAGAAAAGCTCGCAGAAGCCAAATGTCCCGCCATTCGAGGAACGGACGCCAAATGACTTCGGCCGATTTCCGTGCGCACGGAAATTGATCAGATCCAGCCGCCACTTGGCAGACGAAGACGACATCGCGCACCGAGCCAAGAAAGACTGTGTACGGTCGGGCGACTCCTTGACCTGAAACTCTGAAACGACAGGTCCTGCAAAAGATGCCAAAGCCATAAAGAGGCAGACGGACACGAGATGGGTTCGCAACGGCATCGTTTTCAATCCCCCCTCCCGACAAAGCGAAGCATGCCGAACATCTCCGCCTTGGCATTCACGCCCAACGTAAACGAGGTGCCGGACGACTCACGGGGTTCGGCAAGGCGATTGCGGACGATGTTCACGTTCCAGCTGTCATAGACCTTCGGAGGTTTCGCGTCGAAGGTCGACCATGGCACGAAGAACGCCGTCTGCCAGCCACCTGACGGCAGCACCTCCGACTTGTGCGAGAACCCCGTCCCATTGAACGAGCGATCCATCGGTTGTGGTATGGGCAAGAGACGCCGCTTGTTGACAAAATCCCGGTCGAAGACGTCAAACGCAAATTGGTAGACGACCTCCTTGTTCAGGCCGGGAGCGAACAGGAGCTCCAGCGAGTCGTTCGACCACATGTCATTCTGTCGGATTGCCGCCGCCCGTGCCTCTGTACGGAAGCGTCCGTACAGCCCTTTTTCGTCCCACATTAGCTTCAACGAAGCCGATGTCTGCGGTTTAGCGCCACTACGCGTCACGACCATCGGCATGTCGGCGACCTTCGACCAATCTGACGCCTCGCCTTCGTAGCGACGCACATCGTAGACAGGCGGCTCGTATCCGGACAGCGCACGCTGCGTTTCAAAGGCCTTAGTCCACCAGTCGGAAAACAGCATGAGGCGTCGCATCTCGACCGACCCGTCTTTCAGGCAGGACTTGGCCTTGACGAGATTTCCTTCCAATGTCGTCAGCAATGCGGGCGGCAAACGCGCTTCGGCATCGTTCCCGGCTACAACACTCGCTACGTACGCCGCCTTCAGCTCGCGATGGAATCGGCGAATCCAGCCGCCGGCCTCCACGCCGTAAAGGTCGTCAAACATCGTGTCAATGACGGCATCAACGTCGATGCGCGGATTCCACTGCACCTTCCACAGCGCATACGCCGAGTAGAAGAAATGCCAATACCCCTCGCCGCCGATGTGGTCATAGAAAAGTCCACCGCGCCCCAGCCGGTTTCCAAGGGTTTTCGGGACTTCCGCCGCGAACTCCGGCAACAGGGCACGTCCAATCGGATCGTTCCGAGACCCATAGAGCCAGGCTTTCCAGATGGGGCGTCCGCCCAGCGCCGCACTCCATTCGTCGAAAAGCCGTATCACGTCATCCCGTTCCTTCGGATTGAGTATCTTTGACGGCAACCTGAAGTCACAGAGGAACACCTCGACGTTATCCGGCAGTTTCCAGCGCGGATCAAGTGATGCGCATTTTGACCCATAATAGGCCAGTATGGCCAGCTTCTTGTCTGGGAGTTCAGCCTTGACCCTGTTTCCAAGATGCTGGATGAACCGGCCATAGACGTTGCACATCGCCGCGTCCCGGTCCCGCCGCAAATCCTCCGGTCTGTATAGGCCCAACCGCCTTACGACCGGGTCCGCCGCAAAATCCTGCACACCGAGATAAGTGTCGCAATTTCCGAACGTGACGTAGCGATCATTGCACTGGTCTGCAAAGCCGCCACGATCGTCCTTGCCATTCGAGGCGTAAAAGGCCTTCCAGTCATCCACCAGAAGATCCGCAAAGTCCAGATTGAACACGTCAAAGAACCAGCCCGTGGTCGCCGCACCAGGCGCTTGCCAGACCTTGCCGCATGGCGAGGTGTAGAACAGCGTCTTGAGCTTGTCGGGATGCGCCTTCGCCATCCGATTCGGATCCGGCGAATGGGATCCGGCGTTCGGCTCGGATCCACCCGCCCGCATTAGGTCCGAAAAGCGGAAGGTCACGTATTCTTTCGTAATCGAATCGCCGAGATATTTCCGCCAGTACGAAACCAGTGCCGGCGTCGAAACGGAGAGATAGTTGTAGTACTGCTCGTGTCGCCAGCGGTACCACGGCTCGTCACGATAGGCGATCGGGCGAATCGTCAGGTTCACGACTTTCGGATGCAACTCGCCGAGTTCTCCGGGAAAATACCAGCGTACGCCGAGGAACCGTTCACAGAAGTCAAGCGCCGCGAACCAGGCATGTCCCGCAAGTTCGATGCCTGAAGCCGTCGTGCGGATCGCGAACCCTTCCGTACTCGCAAGTTCCATATCACGCACGAACGAGACAGAACGCTCGCCCGTCGCGGACGGCCGCGAACCAGTCGCCCGAAAGAAGCAGTCTTCCAAAAGCTTTGCGGCCTTGTCCTGATCCTTGTCCTGTGCATCCCAGACAAGGCGAAACGTGCAGATGCCATTGCGTACCAGTTCAACGGGATTGACGACTGGCGCTGCATCCTCGACGATCGGCGTCAGGCATTTCGCATGAATGTCACCAACGGCAACCGCATCTAGCGCGGCCAGCAGGCAAAGTGCAGACAGAAGGACTCGTTTCATCATTCGTCGTCGTTCCCTCAGCGGATGATCACCCTCAAGCCATGCGTCTTGCGTTCGCCATAACAGAGCGAGACGTTCTCCGCAACAGAGCCAGTGAAAGTTCCTCGTTCGGACTCATCGGATATCCACAGTTCAACCAGACGTGCAGACGATGACGCCACTGACGAGAAGCCCTTGAGCGATCGGACAAACGCCCGGCGATCACTCCCTACTTCAAGCGTAAAACCGACGCCGTCCTCGCTATCCAGCGCAGCAAACGACTTCTCGCCTTTGCCGGAAACGCGAATCGTGCCGAGGCCAGTCACACGGTTCGGAACGGACTGCGGCTTGGAACCTTCGACGGACAGAGTACCGTCAGAAAGCCAGATCGGCCCGGTACCGGCTGTGCCGCCATCCCGTAGGACAAGCGTCGCGTTGACTACCTCTGTGCCCCCCGTGTAGGTGTTCGCGCCCGTAAAGACAACGGCACCTGTCGTCGGACACTTGGGATCCGATCCCCAAACCTGAATTTTATCGCCCGAGACGCATCCCGTGAATATGCCCTCAATCCCGGCGTCATCCAAGACGCCGACACGTAGCGGACGGTACGCCTCGACCGAACCCGTCAGCGTCGCCCCCTTCTTGAACACGAGTGCGCCTCGACCGCCGGACACTTCACCAAGAAGACGAGGACCCCAGCCTGCCGCATGGATGTCGTTGGCGATCACCAGGCCCTCCGTGTCAAGCTGTAGGGCACCGCCACACAGTTCGCCATCGCCCAGATACACGTCATCAGAAGACAACGAGCCGGATGTGGTTGGGCGCACGAACACACCGTTGATGCGCGTGCCGCCCTCATAGTCGTTCTCGCCACGCAACTCCAGGCCGCACTCGATGGACACGTCGTTGACGCCAACGACGCTCAAGCCGCCCGCCCCTGATATCTTCGCATCGATACGCGCAAAGGAGACGATGCCGCCGCTCTTTCCGTTCACCGCAATCACGCCCTCATGTGCTCCAAAGTCCAGCACACCTGAACCTTTAATCGTGGCGGGAGTATCACCCGAATGCCGATTATTCAGGATAACGCATCCCGGTTCGGACGCACCGCCGACGCAAAGTCGTCCACCATCAAGAATCTGAAGCACGGATTGCGATACCACATTCCCCGAAGCGGGAACCGACAG
>CAVJWR010000144.1:0-706 GCA_963653155.1 Limosilactobacillus gorillae | reverse complement strand
CTCGCAAGGCCGAAACCGAAACAGTCCCCGAAACCGTGGCCCGCTCGCCGTCCGTCAGAAGCGCAACTGTGTTCTTGCCACCATCCATCCCCGTTGTGTAGTTGTCGAACGGCACGAGACCGGACTCGCCGTAGGCGGCAAAGCCAATCCGACCGTAATTCCAGCCTTCCGGCTTGTCAAACACGAAGACCGGCCCGGACACACGCCCCGACAGATCCATTTCCGGCGATGTCGAAAATGTCACCCTTCCGCCGCCTTTCTCGGCATCCTCATACGCCGCACCGCTTGCGCACCAGAAGAAAAGAGCCGCCCCCGCGCCCCCGCGCGTCAACGTGCCCAGCTCAAGACCGTGGCGCGGCAAGGTTGCCGCACTGCGCGTACGGACTGTTGCCGCTCCATCGTAGGCAAAGACACCTCCCGTACCTATCTTGGCCACGATTGCCGACGTGGTGGCAGTATCGCCCCTGAACTGCAGTCGCGCATTGCCGAGACGAAAATTCCCCGTACCGAACAGTGGCCCTGTCGCGGCAGCGACATTCGCCGCCTCCGGGCGGACCTCCACAACGCCATCGCGATTGTCGAAAGCTCCGGTGATCTGCCAGGGATGCGTCCCGAAGAGGAATCCACCGCCTGTGCGCACGATACCGCCTTCGCCATAAAGCGGTCGTCGGAAGCAGAACTCGTGCTCGCCCTCGGAACACGGCTT
>CAVJWR010000143.1:0-5810 GCA_963653155.1 Limosilactobacillus gorillae | reverse complement strand
CTGTGCCATGGCGCGTTGGAGGATTTTGCCAAGGAGGGGCCGAAGGACTCTGTCGATGACAGGGAAATATCCGCCTTCCTTGCTGATGCCGTATGGCGCAGACTGTCGTCATTTGGAGAGAACCTGCCGACGGTGATAATGCTCCAGGGCGAGGCAGCGATAGACCGGTTGCGCAATTTCTCGGTGCTTCAGGCGAGGCGACGGGCCCAGGGGTGGCGGATAGTCGATTCGGAACAGACTCTGGAGTGTCGGATAAAAGGTTGTCCTACGCTGTTGCGCGGAAAAATCGACAGGATAGACGAAAACGAGCGTACGGGGGAATTGGCAATCATAGACTACAAGACGTGGTCGAGATTGGAGCAGAACCGATACAAGAGTGTGCAGTTGCCGATATATCGCGCGATGGTAGAGTCGTCCAACCGCTACGGCAAGGCTCATGCCCGTGCGTCAAAGGCGTTCTACTGCATCCTTGCCGAGCGGGCCGAAGATGTCGCGTTCGACGATGAGCATGCCTGCCATGAGGGCGGTCAGAGCGAAGCCGAGGACCTTGTGGTGTCGCTTCTCACCAATATCGCGAAGGGCATATTCTACCCTCCGTCTCCGGATTCGATGTGGCAAGGCACCTACAACGATCTCGTGTGGAAGTCGCTTGCGGACGGGCTTGATCCGGATTGGGTCGCCGATCAGCTCGCAAGATTGGAACATGGCGAATGAGCATGAATCTTCCATCGCTGACCGTGATCGAGGCGTCTGCCGGCACTGGGAAGACGTTTTCGCTTGTCACGCGCCTACTGCGGCTGATATTCGACGGAGTGGAGCCGGAGCGTATTGTTGCGCTCACTTTCTCGCGAATGGCCGCCGGCGAGATATTCAACAGTTTCATTGAACGCCTTTCTAAGGCCGCAGACGATCAGGGGGTTGCCGCCAAAGAGAGCCAGCTCATCGGACGCAACCTGTCGGCGGCGGATTTCGGGGCGATGCTCCGAAAGGTCATAGCCCATCAGCATCTCTCGCTGATCGGTACGCTGGACAGTTTCCTGATGCGCATCGTGCGCATGATACCCCTTGAGCTTGGATTCGGGGGCGAAGTCTCCGTGATGAGCGATTACCGCAGTCCGGTGGAGCGGGATCGGCTCGTCGCGGACATGCTGATGCTTGATTCCGAGGATGCCAAGGAGGTGTTTCGTGAAGCGTTCCGTCTTGTGACCGGAACGGCGGGCTCGAACGGCTTCTGGCGGCGGTTCACGGGATTTGTTTCGGGATGGCACTCTCGCTACAGGGATTTGAGCGTTGCTTCGGCATGGGGGACCGCCTCTGCGATATGGGGCGACAATCCGCCAAGTGATCTCGATGTCACGGTGTCTGACATACGCTCGATGGCTGAAGGTCTGGAACGATATAGGGATGCGCGCGGCGGCGGAACTTTCTTGGATGCCGTTTCCCGATTCCATGGCTCGCCCCCCGATAAGCTCCCGAAATGCATGGAGGATGACCCCTTGGCCAAAAGCGTCCTCCATAGGATGCGCATGTGGAGCATAGCCCATTCGCTTGAGGTGACGCAGGGGATATTCCGTCTGATGCACACCTACGATGCCGCATACGACGCGAAGGTTCGGTCTCGCGGAAACATAACGTTCGAGGATCTGCCCCGACTTGTCAATTCGCTCGCGGAGGGAGTTCGGTTGCCTCTTGAGTATCGGCTTGATGCGAAGTTTGAACATTGGGCCTTGGATGAGTTCCAGGATACGAGCCGAGGCCAGTGGAAGGCGTTAGAGAACCTGATAAGCGAAAGTAGCCAACCGGGGATGGGTCACAGTGTGCTGATAGTCGGCGACAGGAAGCAGTCCATATACGAATGGCGCGGTGGGGACGTGAAGATACTGTCCGAGCAGGTTGCTCGCGCCAAACAGGGCGGCAATGCGCTTGAGTCGCTTGACGAGTCACGTCGATACCTTCAGTCCATATCGGATGCCGTAAACATCGTATTTGGCGAATCAACGATCCGTGGGGCCTTTGACATGGATACTGCGCCCGCTGGCGCCGTGTGGGAGTGCAGACCGCACCGTAGCCACGATACCGACGGCGAAGGCTTCGTAGAGGTCATTCAGGCGGAGAAGCAGTTCAGGCAGGCGAAGATTTCAGACTTCTTCGAGCCTATAGAGAATGCACTCCGTGCCGTGAACCCGTGGGAACGCGGCATATCCACGGCGATCCTCGTCAGGAGGAACGACTACGGAGAGGACATACTTGCCTATCTGAAGTCCAGAGGCATTGACCGCGTAGTCTTTGAGGGTGATAGCAACATATCGGATTCTCCGGTGTTGGCCACAATGGTGGAACTTGCCTGGCTTGCCGACCATAGCCGCGATGCCTTCGCCTATGCCCATATCGGACTTTCGCCGATCGCAAAGGCCATGTATCCGAACGGGCTGCCGTCTGCGGAGAAGCTTTCGGCACAGTTGCTCGATGACTTCACCCGCATCGGAATGGTGCGCAAGTTCCGCGAGGTGCGAGAGGCGCTGAAGGTCTTGCCGGATTCCTGGAACGACTTCACCGAGGCCAGGTTCGAGGATTTAATAAAGTGCGCCGCCGAGTTCGAGGAGAGCCGGGATGCGACGATGCGGCTGTCGGACTTCGTGGGCTTCCTCAAAAACAGGACACGGCGCGATTATGCCGAACCGGGTGTGGTGCGCATCATGACGATGCACCAGTCCAAGGGGCTGGGCTTCGACCATGTGATCATCCCGTTCTTCGAGCCTGACGGGCTAGTTGATCGGCGGCATGTTGGACCTCTTGAGGGTAAAGATGGCGAATGGGTGCTGGATAACCCCGGTAGCGATGTTGCGTCGGAGGATCCTACGCTCGCTTCGGCTGAGTCCAGACGCCAGCAGACGCAGCGATACAATTCGCTTTGCCTCGCCTATGTCGCCATGACGAGGGCAAAGAAGGCCTTGACGATCATACTCCATCCAAGGAACGCAAAGAAAAAGAGCGCGGCAACGGATTCCCCGGCAAAGTTCAGTGATCTTGTGCGACTCGTGGGACTCAATACGTTCGGCGACAGGGAATGGTACCTGAAAAGGTCTGAACCAAAGCGCGAGAACATGCAGAATCATGAAAATGAGCAGGAAGAGGATGCGCCGCAAGACAAGCCGCATCGCGCGAGAAGGAGCGAAATCCGCAAGGCGAGGCCAAGCAGTCTGTTCCATTCCGGAATGAAGGGCGACAGCCTGTTTGCGGATGGTTTTGGAAAGGCGGCGAAAAGAGGCATTGAGATACACGCATTGTATTCGAAGATAGAGTGGCTTGAGCCTTCAAAGGCCGAGACGGCGTTCGACCGGGCGCTCGTGAGGCCGGCTGGATGCGTGGCCCTGTGGCGTGAACGGCCATACGAAATACTGTTCGGCAACGTGTGGCAGTCAGGCCAGTTCGACCGGGTGGTGTTCACGAACGACTGCGGCGAGCGCCGTGCGACGATCTATGACTTCAAGACGAATGCCATGAGGAACGGCGAGGATGTAGAGGCGTTCTCGCGACGCATGAAAGAGACGTATCTGCCGCAGATGCGCATGTACAGGAGTGCGCTTTCCGCGCTGACGGGCATCCCGCAGAATCGCATTTCAACGAGGCTGCTGCTGTATGAGACCATGACAGAGGTCGATTGTGATATAATGGGCTGACATATGGAAAAGGACTCTCAGGAAAAGACGATTTTAAGGTTTCTCAGGGTGATAGGCTCGTGGCGCAATGTTGCCGATGCCGCCCGTACGACCATAAGGATGCAGGAAGGCACAAAGGAGCCTTCCTCGAAATGGAAAAAGACGATACTTCTTGCGGAGCATTCACCGATACGCAAGCTCCTGTTCTCGTGGAAATGGTCTAACCTCCCGTATTGGGTCTCGGTGCATTTTGTGCGCCACAAATACGGCATTGAGCACTTTGTCTCGACCCAGCGCACTGACCGTACCGGCACGGATCGCACCGGGGCGAGACAGGATGCTCCGGTTGAGCACGAATGCTTCGCAAACGCACAGGCGGTGATGTTCATTTCCCGCAGACGGCTGTGTTCGCAGGCGTCGCCGGAGACGCGGGCGGCATGGAAACTCGTGGTCGAAGAGATAGCAAAGGTGGAGCCGGAGGTCGCTTCGGCATGCGTTCCCGAATGTGTCTACCGGGGCTTCTGCCCAGAGTTCCGCTCTTGCGGATACGTCAATACTCCGGCATTTGCGGAAGCCGTGGCGCGATATCGTGCCGTGGAGATTCCGCAATCGACCTGATGCGTCAATCTACCTTTGCGGTTCCTTCGGGTTTCGGGAAAGAGGTTAATCTACGTGATTATTGAGGCCCATGCCAAGATAAACTGGACTCTTGAGGTGCTTGGGGTCAGGCCGGACGGATATCATGACCTGCGGTCAGTCGTGTTGCCGATCGCAATGCATGACACGGTTCAGATTGATGAGGCTGAGGGAATCTCTTGCCGCATGGATTCTGGGGACGTACGGCAAGAGGGCAACCTTGCCTACAGGGCCGCAGTCGCATTGCGTAGGGCGACAGGATGCCGATGCGGCGCGGCCATAGGAATAGTCAAGCGCATACCGATGGGCGCGGGGCTTGGTGGCGGCAGTGCAGATGCCGCAGCGGTTCTCAACGGGCTCAACTGCCTTTGGGGCCTAAAGCTGTCCACGCGTGACCTTTGCGAGATTGCGGCAGGTGTCGGTAGCGATGTACCGGCATTGACGATGGGCGGACCGGTGCTTATGGAAGGGCGCGGGGAGGTGGTGTCGGCCTACGACATGCCTGATATGCCGGATATCGTGGTTTCGGTCCCTCCCATATTTTCGTCCACGCCTAAGGTCTACCATGAGTTTCGCGAATCGGATCGTGGCTTGTGCCATAACGATCTGCAGCCTGCGGCGATCCGCCTGTATCCTGGCATATTGGATGCGATGCGCAGTCTTGAGTCGCAGGGATTGCGCAGGGTTACGATGTCCGGCAGCGGCTCCGCCGTGTACGGACTACGGTCGGGTTCTGCGGTCAGTCGTCAAGGAATCTGATTCGATTCCCTTGTCTTCCGGGCTTTATGATATAATCGGCCCATGAAAAAAGCGAAATTCAATCTCGCGATGGCGGGATACACATACAACAAGTTCTCCGTGGATCAGACGCTTGACGATCTTGAGAGGCTTGACATCCACTATCTGTGCGTCAAGAATTTCCATCTGCCTTTCGATTCTACAGCTGCGCAGATCGCGGAGTTCAGGAGGAAATGTTCCGATCATGGCGTGACCCCGTATGGCGTAGGGCCGATTTACATGACCACGTCCGATGCGGCCAAGAGATACTTCGACTATGCCGCGTCGCTCGGCGTCGCGGTGCTCGTGGGTGTGCCGGGGGAAGACAGGGATGTAGGCGGCAAGAAAGTGTCGGTATCGAGCCGCAAGATGTGCGAGGTGTGTTCCGGGCTTGCTTCGCAGTATGGCATAAAGTACGCGATCCACAACCATGGCGCAAACCCGAAGACAGGCAACCCAAAGCTCTATCCGACTGTCGTCAGCACATATGACTACATAAAGGATCTTGATCCGCGCATGGGGTTCTGCATAGATGTCGCATATACGTATGCCGATGGCTTTGACGTGGCGGATGTCGTGCGTACGTACAAAAGCCGCATTTTTGACGGGCACATCCGCAACATAAATCCCGGGAACAACGGTTCAGCCGGCGTTTCTGGTCCGAACGGCGTGATCCCGTACAGGCACATATTCGAGGCGTTTCGCGATATTGGCTATGAGGGGTGCCTCGGTCTGGAG
>CAVJWR010000142.1:0-5938 GCA_963653155.1 Limosilactobacillus gorillae | reverse complement strand
GATGAACAGGCCCTTTGATGGGTCTGCCGCACGCGCATCGCCGTTCCACTTCACCGAGATCCAGTACTCGTACCAGTTTGGATCCTCTGCAAGCCCGTCGCATTCGACGTACTGTCCATCCAGCCGGAACCCGACATGCACGGGCACGTAGACGTCACTGCTACGACCGACACGGGAAACGCCAAGACGATACCAGCGATACGTCTCGCTCCGTTCAAGCGCAAGCGGCAGCCTGTCCGCCCGCTTCGTGTCGGCGTCGCGCGCCAGGACCCAGCCAATCGACTCATCGCCCGCATCTGGAACGACACGCAGGGCCTTTCCACATTCCGAATCGGAATCCGCAACCCGTCTCTGCTTCTTTGACCAGATTCCCGTGTTGGAGGTGTCGAAGCACTTCAGGTCGGACGACGGGACGTTCTCAAGAGCCTTCGGCAGACGGGCAAACCGTAGATTCGCCTGCTGGAACTTGCGAACGGTCTTCTGGTAGGCCTCTTGCCGTTCGGACGGATGGTAGAAGCCGCCGTCCCGCACGGCTGCCGCGCAAGCCAGGAACTCTTCACGCAGACGCTCCTGCCCTTCCGGCGTCCGCCCGCCTCCCAGCCGATACAGTTCCTGGTCTGCAATCTGCAGGGCCAATGCGATACGCGCACGCATCTTCGGACGACTCTCCTTGTCATAGGCCTGCCGCACATGGCGGCGGAAGCCCTCCATCACCTCAACCGTCCGCCACGGAAGCCCACGGCGATGCCACGAATCGGCACTCTTCGGCGGATTCTCGGCGATGACCTTCCGCAGATAGTCGATGGCCCGACGCATCTCCGCCGCACCGTGACCGTAAACGGCGCAATACTCGTCAATCGTCCGTTCGAGGTCGGCGGTCGGATCGAGATACATTTTTGACATTACATAGTATTCAAGCTCCCAGAACGCCTGTCCGCCCATTTGGCTTTCATGATAGATGCGGTCGATTCCAAGTGAATTGAAATACCGCGCGTCAGCCGCCAGCGCATCAACCGAAACCTGGGGGAAGTCGTCTTCCGTCAGCATGTAGTCCCACAGCTCGAAGCTCGGCGCGATCGCCTTCCAGTCGCGGATGAGGTCGTGGCGTTCGCGGTTGAACGGATGCGTCAGAGGCAACTGGTGGTCGCTGCGCGAATAGAGGTCGCACAGCCAGATCATCACGTTCGGCTCGGGACGAATCCCGACGGGGATCTTCTCGGTCGAGACATAGGCGAAGATCCGAATGGTCACGTCCGGATGCTTTTCGCGGACGCGTCGAGCGAGCGCGTTGACGAACGTGAGCTGCAGCCCCATGTCGCCGCCATACCGTTCCGCTCGCGCACGGCAGTCCGCGCAATGGCAGATGAAGCCGCAGCAGTCCGGCTGGCTGAAGTCATAAAGCGTCGGCGCCTCTTTTCCGTATTTCGCACGATCTTCGGCAATGCACGCGAGCATGCGAGACGTGACGATCTCAAGGACATCCGGATTCGACAGGCAGAGCATTGTCGGAGCCGATGTGTGGCGCGTTCCATCGTCGAACAGCGAGTAGTATTCGGGATGCTCCTTCGCGTACTTCTCCGGCGGACAGTAACGCAACCACGTATGGCAGTATCCGCCGCACGCAACCGATGGACGAACCTGCGGCTCGACCTCAGGCGAGAGCTGAAGTCCCAGCCGACGGAGGTAATCCGGCAGATAGGCAAGCGACGTCTTGGGATGGTTGCGGTCAAACGACGAGAAGTGCCGCGCGTAAATCGCGTGGCGACGGCGGAAATCGCAGACGGGGACCTTCGCGTCCGGGCGGACTTCAAACGGATCATCGCCGTCAATCGTCAGAAACCGATACCCAGCGTAACGCGACAGGAAATCCGTCACACCATAGGCCACGCCCATGCCAGTCTGCGAATAGATGAACGCGCGTGTGCCATCGCACACGATGCGCCATTCGGCCTTCTTCATGTCCGCAGACGCAAGCCCCGCGTCCTTCGCCGCCTGCGTTTCGCCCAAGTGCAGAACCGCCCCTTGGATGTCGTGCGCGGCACTTTCCCTGACAAGAGCAACCGGCGCACCAGTCACTTTCGTCAGGGCGTTCGTAAGATCCACCGCAGCCGCCATTCCCCAGTTGTAGTTCATCTGCAGCATCTTCCGCAGGACGGCATCCATGCTGCCGCAGGACGGCGGCTGTTGCGTCGGCTTCTGCCAATAGGCGTCCGGCGCGACAACCGTCACGTCCCTCAGCGGCATCGCACGTTCCTCGAAGTGCTGCCCAAGGCAACCACCCAACAGGATCGCCGAGCCAACTGCCAAGAATATCTTATGAATATGCGCCATCTCTAACCTCATTTATCTGAGAATGATTGACAAGCCATGTGGGTGTACGCTCAAAACCAGCCGGTTGTCCGAAACTCGCAAGGCATATTCCCGTGTGACACGACCGTTGATGACAGACTCGCCCCATTCGGTGCCTATCTTCAGGTCGCTGGCCTGCATCAGGACATGCTCTCCTTCCGGCAGAGAACGTACGGCGCCCCCTATCCGAACCGTTCCGCCAGCCGTGAGGTCGGCAGTCCCCGTCACCGAAATGCACGGCACAGAGCCATCTTCGCCCACCGTCACATCCAACGTGCCACCGTCCGCAATCGTCAAGTCCCCGTCGATGTCGCCCGATCCTGAAACCGTCAAAACTGTCAGCGGGTTCCCGCGCACCGCCAACGTCGCGCCAGACGAGATGCTGACCGATCCGAGGCGAGCCGGACGACATCCGGGCGTCTCGATGCCCAGCCACTTGCCGCGCAGATAAGCCTCCACACGCGCAACCTCATTCGACGACAGCATCTTCGGATAGATCAGCGCCTCGGCGATTTCCTGTCCACCGCAGTAGTGGTTGTAGTGGTTTCCGGCAAAACCACCCGCGCCAAATGTCCCGATCGACGCATAGGATACGACATCCCATCCGCCTGAAAGGCCGTCCGTCGTCACATTGACGGGCTTGCCATTGACGGCGGCACGATAGGCTCCTTCCGTCATCAGCCCCTTCAGGCTTGCGGCAGACGCGAAGAACAGAGGATCGTCAGCCGATGCGCCATGGCCGCTGCCGCCACGGAAAAGTCCATAGCCGCTGTTGTAGCTGTCGCTCCCGGCGTTCCAGACGTTTCCGCCGACAAGCGAACCGCCCCCTTGACGACTGCCCAGAACCATGATGACCGTACGAAGCCCCTGCGTCGGCTCGAAGTACATGGACGTCGCCGCACGGAGGCTGTTCCAGGACGGGTCTGTATCTTTCGCCAGCAGCGGGCCGAAATCGACGACCGACCGGCCCTGCAACGCCTCGACCGTCCTCAATGTCGGGAAATTCGTCGTGTCCGTGAACGTCCGGGCGATGGGATGATCAGCACCGCGACGGTCTGCCCACGACGTGACCGCCGTGCCTCCGTCCCGCACCTCACAGACAAGCGAGGACGCGTCCGAGGCATCGACGTGCAGATAGGCCCCCTGACCGGCTTCATCCGCCGTCATTCCAGACCCCAAAGAAAGTGTCCCTTCCCTGACCTCCAGCTTGCCTGTGGCATTCACCCAGTCTTCAACGTAGAGCGTCCCCTTACCCGTCTTCACGAACGCATTCTCGCCCTTGACCGCATCCATCCATTCGTTTTCGCCCTCGGCAACCGAGATTCCGCCGACCACCGCCGTGTCAATGGTTCCCAGTCCGCCACCAGAAACTGGTCCGCGCACACACGAAATCTCCGCCCCCATCCATTTATCCATCAGGTAGCGCGTGACGGCCTTGCGCTGAACTGCCGTCAGCTCGTTCGTATAGATCACGCATTCGCAGAGTCGCTGATCGCCGTTCCGTTCCGCAGCGGAATGCTCGAAGGCAAAGCAGTCCGCCGCCGCACCTTCGTTGATCGGATCGACCTCAATCACCATCGGCAGTTGCCGCCAGGCATCCGACAGGATTCCGCCGCCGGAATACGGATATCCCTTCGTCCAGTCGGCGGCTTCGCCGTTGATCAGCAACGATCCCTCTTTGACGTTCTTTGCACCCCTTGTGTTATTGTTCGCGTAGAAGAGCGGCTTCTCCCACGTCAAACCGCCCGGACGCATGAAATGACCGATGCCTTGAAGCCGATCCGTAGTTCCCAACAGCTGGCCACCCCGCCCCATCGGATCCTTCACCACGAACACGGTGCGGATGCCGGAAATCGGACGATCCCAGACCAGTGTGCGCGTCAGCGCCACGTCTGTCGAGACCGTAGAGACGTACTCGAAGTAGACATGTCCAAGGTCGCCCTGCGGAATCCAGGCTGGTGCCAAGACAACATTTGTCGCAAACGGATATCCGTCCTCGCCACGCACGTCAAAGACCTTGCGCACCCGCTTCGTGCCGTTTTCTTCAAACATCTCCATGCGGCTGGTCATCGACATGTCCATCCACAGTGCCGGGTTGCCGACCTCGTCCGGTGCCATGGCGGGGGGCGGCGCGAATGATACCTCGCCGACACCTCCGGCCACACGGACGCAAACGCCGTCAGCGAACGTAGCCTTGACTGACGAAAGCTCTGTCCCGGACGGCAGAACCAACGTGCCTGTCCCCGTGATGCGTACGCCCTCTTCGCAAAGGAACGTTCCGCATGACAGCTCCGTGGCGGCAAGTTCCAGTGTCGCACTCGCGCCAAGAGAAATCGAGCGCACACCAGCAGATGTTCCCTTGACCCGGAGTACGCCATCCTGAACGGAAAGAACGCCCGTGTTTTCGGCTTCCGTACCAACCAGTCTCGCAACGAGTGTGCCGGCGCCGTCTTTCACAAGACGCCCCACCAGATTTGAAAGCGTCCCGATCTCTGCGCAGATGCCGTTCGTCACGGTCAGCGTGGCCACGCTGCTTGCCCCATCCATGTAGACCGTTGAGGTCGGCACACCCGCCGTCTTTCCTTCAGGCGCTTCGCCAAACTCCAGCGAACACGTCTTGAGGCGCAACATCAGCGGACGGGTCGCCGCATCATGAAGAACCAGCGTCCCAGGAAGGTATGCGGACGATTCGACATCCAGCGAAAGGAACGCGCCATCCTGATTGGCGGTGAGCTTTTCGACTTCAATGCGCAAGTCGTCTTCTGCACGGCTTTTCTGGATCATGAGCATATCTGCCGACGCCGTACCGCCACGGACGAACGTCGCAATCCGCTGAACGACTTTCTGGACAATCGGATCAAAGGTGAGGGCATTGGATGAAAGCGTCTCTTCGACCGGTTCGCTCAGCTCGACAACGGAATCGGAAAATATCCGCTTGACGAAAGTCCCCTCGCGCACACCAGAACCCCGCACAAGCGTGGCGACTGGAATCGGATGGGTCTCCCCCGTGCGAAACACGAACGGCGAACCGGCCGTCTGATCCCACAGGCCCGTCACTTCGTCTGACGATCCGACCGGCGCATGAATGAACAGCGAGCCAGCACCGAAGTACAGCCTGTCGGTCGCGCCAGGGTTCAGGCGCTTGCCTCCGGCGGCATTGGCATAGAGATCCAAACGGTGGCGCACCCGATCACCGCTGACGGTGAACGTGCCTCCGCCAATATCTCCGCAGAAGTTCGCATCCGTCGCCGCCAACAAATCATACGCCGCCCGAACCGACGCATAGAGACGAATCTTCCGAATGTCTGCGCGAGACGCCCCATTGTCCATCGTCAGCAGATGGTCGCCGTAAAGCGAAACGACATTCCCAGATGCAAAAGTGCCAGTCAGTTTCGCAAGCGTAATGTCACTGTCGAGAAAGACGTAGCGACTTCCTTCCGCTCCCGTCAGTTCAGCCGCCCATGTCAAGCCATTCGGCGCACCTGCCGTCCAGTTGCCGGAATCGGAGAACTTCGCCGCGTCTGCAGAGGGAGCGGTTCCCGTCGCATCGAATTTCCAGGCTGTCGTCTCGGCAAACGCCATGCTGCTC
>CAVJWR010000141.1:0-6159 GCA_963653155.1 Limosilactobacillus gorillae | reverse complement strand
GCATTGATCTCATCAAGTACCGAATGCCCAACCTCATCTCGGAAGCGCTGCTCAACGCGGCGGCGTGTACAATGGAATAGAGGAAATACGTCCCTTGATGAAATGCCGCGACACGCATTCACACGGATGTATTCGACGGCTGCGGCAATGTCATGGGAACAAGACCTGAAACGGCGCGTTGACTGGCGACGGACAACGGCAGGAGAGTCAAACACAAGCGACTGCCCAACATGCACACCTGTAGACATGAGTGTCGCCAACGCAGCCCCTGCCGAACGGCCCTCGCCAAAGAAATCCGGACTGA
This sequence comes from Limosilactobacillus gorillae, assembly GCA_963653155.1. Classification (GTDB taxonomy): domain Bacteria; phylum Verrucomicrobiota; class Kiritimatiellia; order RFP12; family UBA1067; genus UBA1731. The sequence goes on along the minus strand of CAVJWR010000141.1, from coordinate 5,855 downwards.
TGCTGGATAGCGTTGGATGCGTATTCTCGCAACACCCGATGTCGTTATCGACACCAAGGATGCATATGTCATCCGGAACCCTTTGCCCAGTCTCCTGGCACACGTTCAGCACCTCGTTGGACAAGAGATCGTTTGCGGCAAATACGCCGCAAGGCTTCGGAAGCCCCGACAGCCAACGCACCATCCGTGAACGGCTGGTTCTGTCGCTTGACTTGAACGGACGGCAAAACACGCTACAGGTGCGTCCATTCATTTCCAAGGCATGCCGATAGCCATCTTCACGTTCGCCGCTCCAATTGAAATCGGAAAAGCCGTAGAAGGCAAAATTCGGTACCCCTGCCGACATTAGCTCATGCGCCGCAAGTTCGCCGATTCTGGACGAATTAACCGTGATTGCGCAAGTGAGGCCATTTGGCTTCGCTTGCTCGCAATTGACAAACACTGTCGGCAGACCATCCAACTCCCGGATATCCGATCGCGCATATCTGGCGATCGAATCCTCAAAGATGCAACCATCCGGTCTCCAGAAACGAACAAGCTCACCAAAGGACGTCCTTGCATCAGATTCCCCTTCGACTACCTGAAGATTCCAGCCTACGGTCTTTGCAAATGCCACAATCCCCTGTGCAATGTCATTCCAATATGCGCGACTCGCCGTATGGAACACAAGCACAAGGGGATTCTTTCTCGTCCCACGTCCGCTCCCGTGCAAATGCGCCCCTCGCACATCTCTACCCACTATCATCTACCAACTTCTCTCGCTATTCTGCGCATGAGACGATCTTCCTCATCCGTCACGCAATCAGGATGGGTTGATAGCCTTTCGATGTCGGCATTCAGCAGCTTTACGGCCCACACAAGCGCCTGAAGGTATTCGCCCTTCTCATTTAGGTGCGTAGTGTCTGAATCAACCACCCACTTGCCGTCGGCTCCGCGCTTGAATTGCCTTTCTGGCCTTTTGTGTCTACCGCCGACTACGTCACCGCCGAACGAGTGTTCCCCGTATGCAACAGGAAGCCGTTTGCGCCATTCCTGTACAGCCATTCCCATGCGTATCGCATCAAAGCCATACGCTCCCGCGAAATCACCATAGGCCTCTGCAAGTCTTGCGTACATCTCGTCCTGCGTGATATTCCATTTGCTTAGCTGCGTCGCGAATGGCGTGTAGCTCCAAGTCTGCTGCATCATGATCTTCGCCTGTGGCGCAAGCTGGCACACGGTCGCAACAAGGAGGTCGCCCCATGGATGATACGATTCCTTTTTCCAGCTGAGGTGGCTTGCCTGCTGGATCGTGACCACATCCCATCTGGCACTTCGAAGGGCATCCGTGAGCCGCATCTTCTGTTTGGTTGTCTTGCGGCCATTGCAGACCACCCGGTCGTAACGGTAGGTGCCTTCCATTCCATTCTGTTCATTCGTGACATTCGTCGCATGGCGCTCAAGCGAACACCCGCCAATGTAGAGCGAGCCGATATCAAGCCGCTTCGAGCAATCTGCGGCTATCTGTGGCAGGTGCGTAAGGCATGAGATCGAAAAGCTGTTTCCGATCATAAGCACCTTCAGCGGTTCCGGCTCCACATCATGACCAGTTGCGCATGCGGCAAAAAATGCCGAAGACGCAAGCAAAAACATTGACAACTTTCTCATGCGGCTTCTCCAAAGTTTTAAAGCCACATTATACCACAAAGCCTAAATGTCGAATTTTATTTATGGACCGTCAATCCTGCAATCGCTCAAAGGCAAAGCCGTCCGCGATTACGGTTCCCTGCGATTCGCCAGCGAGGATCACAAGCATTGTGCCCGGAGATAGGCGAAACTCGCCGAACTTGCGCCACCTTCCCGGCTGAAAGCCCTGATCGCCTTCGAAGCGATACGAGAAGCCTGGCCCGGTTAATTTGAACACGGTGCGCGAACCGGGCTTCATCGCATGGTGCCATGGAACGCGGCAGTATACGGCGTATCGTCCAGTCTCCCTGATCGGCACCGGGTACGTCGCATCGCCGACATACATACCCGCTGGCTTGATAGGTCGCCAATGGTCGCCTCCGGCGAAATGGGAAACATGGCCGACCTGTTCGCCATTGGGATTATGCCCAACGTTCCACCCCTTGCCGAATGTCACGCCCTCATCTTCATCGTCAACGATGATCCAGCCCTGCGTATCCTTGTCTGGCACACCGGGAAAACCGCCGCCAAGACGCTTCTGCAATTCGCGATACGTTCCATTCGCGTATATGGCGCGAGGCGCGATTCCCTTGTCGCGGCAGAGCGCTGCGGCCTCTCCTGCGGCGACGCCAAGCTGCGACAGCGTATTCATCACTCGCGGCGATCCAAGGCCTACGTGTGTGCAGCTGAAGCATCTTCCGACCATGAATAGGTTGTCGATGTTCTTGGAGTATATCGAGCGGTACGGTATGAAATACCGCCCGTAATGGGGCTGTTCGCAATCAGTAAGGAAATCGACGCCAGGCTTGAACGTATCGTAGTGCAAGTCTATCGACCACGAACCCGAAGCAATGGCATCCTCGAACGGACGGTGTTCGGTAATGTCCTTTTCCGAAAGCACCCAGTCTCCCATGAGGCGGCGCGATTCGCGTTTGCCGAGAAGGTATGGGCAGAAATTGATGATGCGCCTTGCGTTCTTCGGATCTTTCTTGGCACATGAAAACGCTCCGTATATTGCAAGCAGCAGACGATCCCGAATCTCCTCGCCCTCTTCGATCATGTCCCTGTGGATGCCGTACTCCCAATTCCATTCGCCATTGACCGCAGTCTCACCCTGCGCATGCGGCTCCGCCCATGGCGCCGAAAAAGCCACTGCATCATTTCCCTCGACGCTCGTCCACATTATGGACGAACCAAGCGTGTCGCCATCGCCATTCTCTGGCGCGAAACTCTCGCCAAACTCGTTCCGCCCCTCGCGTCCCATGCGGTATTCCGCCCCTGCGTAATACCCAAGCCATCCGTCTCCCGTCGCATCGCAGAAAAGCGGAGCTCTGAATTCCACCACACGATTGGCCTTGAGATCGATGGCTCGTGCGGCGACGATGCTGTTCCCCTTGCGTTCAGCCGCGAATACACGCGTGAAAAGCCTAACTGCAAGCGTCTTTTCATCCTCGATGATCCGCATGCGCCGCGCATCGCACAATGCCTGGTTGGGGTCACGATTCATGAAAAGGTTGCGCACCTCCCGAACGAGAGGATATCTCGCCTCGCCCGCCGACCATACGCGTATCTCGGCAGATCCGTTCCCCCCAAGTACGGGACGATCCTGCACCAGCACAACCTTAAGGCCTCTACGCGCCGCCGCCAATGCCGCGCACGTCCCCGGAAGACCACCACCGACAACTACGAAATCGGCCTCGACAGTCTCAGACACGGCCTCACCATCTATCTTCAGCGCACCTTTCGGAACGGTTCCATCGTCGGAGAACACTATACCTGCACAACGTCCATCGAATCCGGTAAGATCCTGAAGACGCACCTCCGCCAGTTCGCCAACTGTCACTTCACCGCCATCCTCCCAGTCCCACTCGCGCTGCGCCACTCCAAAGACCTTGTCCAACGGCTTGCCGTCAACAGCGACCTTGAACTTACCCGGATCGCCATCCGCCCAGTTGCGGGTACGCACCCACATGCGATACTTGCCGGGATGCGGGAATGCGACGGACGCCTTGGCATCGCAAACCCGTTCGCCGATGCCATGCGCGAGAAGATACGGCGAACCCATGACATCCATGAACTGTGAGTCGAGAGACCATCCGCCACAATCGAAACTCTGCGGATGCACCTGGATTACCGCCGCAAAAAGAAAACCGAACAACGCCATCATTTGCACAACTCCTTCAGTTTGGGTGACACCGCATCCCACCAGAGCTGGTATCCCCAGCCTTTGAGGTGCAGCTTGTCGTTATCTGGGCTAAGTCCAGCCTTCATTCTTCCGTTGTCGTCAAGAAAGACATGACCGATATCCATGTGGAAGACGGTTTTCCCGTCTGCATAGTCGCGTATTATTGCATTTACCTTTTGGTTCGCCTGATGACGTTCCAGCTTGTCGTCCCTCGGGAATATGGACAGAAGTAGAATCTTTGATTCTGGATGCCTATCCTTTACAAGATCGATTATTTCCTTTATGTCTGCGGCAGTCTTCTCCGGGGCCGTGCGGTTGTTGGTGCCTATCATTATCTGGAACACTTTGGCCTTGTACCCTTCCAGCTCACCGTTGCGAAGTCGCCACAGCAGGTTCTGCGTGTTGTCCCCGCCATATCCGAGATTGAGCAGCTTCAGTTCCTGCTGTGCTTTCTTCCACACCTTAAGGCCGCCTGTCCAGTAGTCGAAATCATGCCAGAAGTGCGTAATGGAGTCTCCGAGCATGACCACATCGTACTGGCCACCATCATGCGCTATCCGATCGCGGTTCTCGCGCAGACGGTAGAGCCACCACCATTTACCGCGAGACCCCGTGACATCCGTGCGGGCAAATGTCCGCTGTCGCTTTTCCGGAAATCCATTCGCCACGACCCGCTTCCCGTCGGCAAATTTCACGACCTCGGCATTTACGGCCTCATCGAACTCCTTACGTCCCGTCGCAACGGGATGTATCGTCACGCGGACAAAACTGTTAGTCTTCGTGATCTCGTCCAGTGCCGTCTTGGTATCCACTATTGCGTCGATTACGGTTCCTTCCACATTCGGCTTCAGCTCGAAAGGTGTGTTTGCAAGCTCATGTATCGCCCGACCTGCGGCAAGCCTCCAGTCGTCCACTTTAGACTGGTCGTTGGCTTCCATTATCGCGGCACGATCGGCAAGCAGCCTCTCGTAGGTGGGATAAGTCCGTCCAGCGGCCCTTGCGCCCGCAAGTTCCTTCTCAAGGCGATCCATGTACGCAACGTCCTCCAGACCCTCGCGCACAGCCGCGAGATGCTTCGTTGGGATTGGCTTTCTGTCGAGGCCTCTCCAGCATATGCCGTCGTCGAACCCGTCACGCGAATCCCAACCGTCGCCCTTAGGCGAATAGATGGTCCAGATCGCAATGCCTTCAAGGTTCAACAGCCGCGCTTCCCATGGGTAGAGACGATAGTAGCCGAGGATCGGCTGCTTGTGCATGAAATGGGAACACTCGTAGGACCATACGTGACAGCCCTTCTCCGAAAGGAGTTTCATTATGTCTGCGCCACGCCCCTGCCGTTCTTTCGTGAGGTTGCGGATGACAGTCCAGTTCTTGTAGAATTCCGGCAGTTTTGCATCGGCTATGTCCTCTACGGATGGCCCCGTAGGCGGCGGCGTTGAAAGAAGCACCGCCTGAAACCACAGGTTTGTGTTCCACGCCGCAACCTCTTCACGGCGTTTTGCCCATTCCGGGATCTGTGAGCGCACGAACTCGTCGGCGATCAGGCCTTTGTACACGAAATCCTCGTATTCGAAGCCCATGTCGCGGAAACGTTTCGTCATGGTCTTGAACCACGCGAGCGAACGCGGCGTACCCCAGCCGATCACAAAGCGCATGCCAAGCTCCTTCGCCCGCTTCAGAAAAGCCTCATTCCCGTGAAGGGCTACGTCGTCATCAAAGTCATGGTCAGGATCCTTGCGGCCTGTGCCTTGACGAGGGGCCTTCCAGTACGACTTCTCCCCGTGCAGGCCATACTGGTAGCGATGGTGCTGCGTCCAACCGTGCGTGACGTGGCTGTCATGCATCAGCTCAAGGAGTGCCACCTCATCGTGGTCGAATGAAAACGCGCCCCAGAAAAAGCTCTTCATCGGCCAATCCCGCGTTTCGGGAAGCGTGAAATTCCAGACTGTCGCCGAAAGCGGAATTTCGCGTGTCCTGATGTCCTGATTGGACATCGGTTTGACCT
>CAVJWR010000140.1:0-6170 GCA_963653155.1 Limosilactobacillus gorillae | reverse complement strand
CGACGGCGCCCTCGCCGTCGTGGCAATTGGCAGACGGTTCGCTTTCGGTAGCAACAATTGCGACTTTTCTGTCTCTGCGGCGATTTCATCGAAATCGCCCTACCAAATCATCAAATGACCAAATGCAATCGTAAATCGCAAATCGAAAAATCGTAAATCCCTACCCTCTACCCACTACCATCTACCAACTAAAACCTACCAACTACCTCCAACTTTCTGTTGAAAAAAAAAATGATCATGGTATCATTATGCCACTTACCCTCACTATAAGGAGATGCCATGAAAATGCTTTGGTCGCTATCCGTTGCATCGCTTGCGCTTGAGGCGGTCGTTGCCGCCTCTGATGTTGCAGACGATCAGTATTCCGATTATGTGTGGTTGACGCGCAGGGACACGTGGGCAGCGCGGTCATGGAACGAGGCGGGGGGATGGGCGGACGGTGCTGCGCCGGATGCCTCGAAAAACTACTATGTCGCTCCCGGTGCGATCTTGTGGCGAGCCGCCGGCAGTGAGATCAATGATCCTAACCGGTGCTGGAATGGCGGACAGCTCGTGCTTGCCGGAATGTTCCATTCCGATGTGTCCATGGGCGACCAGTATGCCCCGTTCGTGCGGGATCTCGTGATGCTTGGCGGTTCTGAGATCCGCACCGGCACATACGGTCCTCTCAACGGATATAACGGCGAGACGGGTACCGTTACCGTCGCCGGCACGGCCGACAATCCGGCAAGGATCACTCATCAATACAGGGACTCGTTCACGTCGGCAGGCGGCGCCCGCAGCCATGGGCTGATGGCAAAATTTGCCGGCACGGATGAAAGCCATCTCATATACACTCGCCCGTTTACGAACTACAATGGTGCCGCGATTGACCGAGGGTTCTTCTGCCGTATCCAGCCCTTTGCGTTCAAGGACTATCCGGGGACGCTCCGCTTCACTGGAGGGAACACGATCGCCGCGATGGATGCCACCTCTGCATTCAATTGCCCGAAGATGGCTTTGTGCGTAGATGACGGGGCGGAGTTCCGCTTCAACCATGGATTGTCCACCCGCTACGACGTGTCGCTCCGTTCGTTCTCCGCTTCGGCGGCGGAGCTTGTGTTCGCCTACGATGAATCGAAGAACACCCTGCGTCCGTTTGTCGATGCTTCCGAAGGGTTCTCGCTGGATGGCGGCACCGTCCTGCGGATGGATGGCGCACTGGCCAATGCGTTCGTTCCTGGCATTTCGTCCGACAACCCACAGGGGATTTCGGTTAAGGTCGCGCATCTTGGCGACAAGGCTGCGGAGGCAGTGGGGGACCTTTCCGGCGTCAAACTCCTCGCCAAGAACCTGGCGGAGCTGCCGAGTGCGGAATTCAAGCTGCTCGCTGTGGACGATGGCGTTGGCGGAAAGGATGTGTACGTAGCCGCGCCGGGGATCGTGGCGATGACGAACCAGAACGTGGAGACATCGGGCTATCCCGCCGGATCGGTACAGTACGGCGCGTTCGAGGAAGGCCATGCCGGAGACTGGACAAATGGCGAGACCCCATCCCCCGACAGTGCGCTGCACTATTGGGGAGTCGAGAAGCTGTGCTTCTTCAAGTCGGTGGAAATCCCTAACGCGACTTTGACGTTCTCGGTGAATTCATCGTGGAAGGGTGGCCCGCTAATTTCCTTCAAGGAGATCAACTTCCTCGGAGGCGTGTGGTTCGGGATGTGGGGCAGCGACAAGAATCGTCGGATCTCCGCCGACAGGCTCAATATACGGTATGCCGGCATCCTGAATGATGGCGAAGCGTCCCCGGCCACATTCAGCATAGCCGGCTGGTGCCACCTGACCATCGATGCTGACCTGTGCGGCGATCAGGCCGGATTCACGATGACCACGTTTGAGAGCATTGAGGATGCCTACTGCTCCATATCGCTGAGCCATGCCAATGCGGATTTCCACGGACGGCTTACGGTATCCCAGGAGCTTGTCAAGAAGAACGGCGTCTATGTGGCGGGACCGAAATACCTGTTCAGGACGTACCTTGGCGATGCGCTGAACTGGGGTGGCGTGTATACGGCGTCCACCAACACGTATGACGCCATCCGGCTCGCCAATTTCCCCCATGTGATAGTCACGAACAGCGTCGATTTTGCGGAACCTACCCGTGGCATGCACGTTCTGGGCGGTGCGAGGCTGGAGGTGCAGGACGGCAGGACGATGCGCCTCTCTAACCAGGTGACATATTCCGGCGCGATCGAGAAGACGGGCGCTGGCATCCTCGACCTTGCCGGGGCTTCGCGCTTCATTGATGGTGCAGAGGAAACTTTGCCGATTGAAGGCACAAATATTGTCAATGTCACGGAGGGTGCGCTTCGCGTTTCCTCGTCTGCGGCGGCGGATGGCCTTGCCATTTCGTTTGCCGAGGGGACGCGTCTTGTGATCCCTGCGGATACTGAATTTGGCTATCGCAACATGAAGTGGGATGTGCCCCTCACGGTCAACACTGCGGATGGCGTCCTGCCTGTAGAGATCGATGACTCTGCCGTGGATTCGGCTTCGAACATTGCGGTTCCGATATGCACGTTCAGCGAGACGGCTGCGGCATCAATACCCGTGACGAAGTTCATGGTGAGGAGGACTGCGAACGGTCTCCGCTGCAAGTCGCTTGAGACGCGGTCCAACGGCGATGGCTCGGTATCATATGTGGCGACAATGGGCCGTTGCGGGATGCAGATGGTGATTCGCTGATTGTGGTAGAATACGCGCAAATTGACGAGAAGGGGTAGATGCCATGATGAAGATCATTTCGCTTGAGGGCTTTGCGGCTTTCGCGGTTGCCGGAACGATGCTTGCCGGGTGCGGGGGCTCCAAGCCGATGCCGCCGCTTGTGGAACCGATGCCGTCCGCGTCGTTCGAGACGCCGTCGCCGCAAGACTGTGCGCGCAAGATTGGCGAAAGCCGCGTATGGGATTTCACGAAGGGGAGCCTCCCTGCGGGCGGCAAGCTGAACAAGGGCGCGGCGCTCGGTTCGGATGGCCTGCGCTCCACGTCGCCCACCAACATGTCGATTGCCGCCGGATTCATTCTGGACAAGCGCTGGACGCCGGACGGTGCGTTCCTCTTCGAGGCGGATGTCGTGTTCGGTGACTCGTGCGCGAAGGGCCTGCCCCCAAGCGAGGGCATCCTCTGGGATGACTTGGCCATCACGTATGCGCCGAAGCATACGCATCGCGGATTCCAGCTCCAGATGGGCGTGCGCAATGGCATATGCACGCCCGTGCTGTATGCCGGCTTCTCGAACAGCACGGCACTCGTGCGCGGCCCGTCAGTGCCGGTGTCGCCGGGAAAGTCCGCGTCCATATCGTTCTGTTTCAGCGCGGGCGGGCGCGTGGTATGGGAGTTCGCTGGGGAGCGCCTTGACTGCGTCTTGGATCGTTCCGGGCCGTTGGCGCCATCGGTGTCGTTCAGGCCGGTGATTGGCGACAGGGCTGTGTCGAACCACCATCCGTTCGACGGCACGATCCGCCGCGTATCCATTTCCTCATGCGAGCGCGATGCGGTTGACATCGCGATCGGAGGCCGGACCGTCTTTGTGCGCGGCGAGACGAACGCCGTAGTGTCCCTACGGGTGAGCAACGTCACGTCAGTCGCGATCTCCAACGTGTGCGCGGTCGCGGAGCAGTTCGTCGAGGGAGGAAGGGTGCGCAGATGCGAACGCGTGATTGGCGTTCTTGGCGCAGGCGAGGTGGTGTCGTACCCGTGCGGAATCGAGACGCGCGTACGCCCCGGATGGCGGGCGCTTCGCGTCTCGGTGACGGGGGATGGCGCGGCAGAAGGACGAGTCGGGCATGTGCGGACGTTCCGCCTTGGCGTGGGGCCGTGCGAGGGCGATGGCATGCCGGCCCTCATGTGGGGCTACGGAGCGGCGCTGGAGCCTGTGCTTGCGGATTTCGGATTCACGCACGGGCTTACGTACGCAAGGACTGGCGATCCGAACACACGCAAGGCCTATGACGAGGCGGTAGTCTCCGGTGTGAGGCTTCTGCACTCGATGCGCACCGAGTATCCCGGCGGCAAGGCGGATGCGAAATACGTGCGCGTGAACCGCAAGGGCGAGGCGCGTACCCACGGCAAGAAGAACGATCTCGTGCCTGAGGTCTCCAACCCGGAGTTCCTTGAGACGATGAAGCCCTTGATAAGGGAAGACGTGCGGCTTTACGGCGACCATCCGGGATTTGTCGGTGTGCTCGCGATATCCGAAGCGCGTGATGCCTCCGTCCCCTCGTTCAACACGGAGCATATGCGGTACAGGAAGGATACGGGACGCGATGTGCCGCCGGAGGTCGTGAGCAAGACGCTGAATCCGCGCAAGGGACTGGCGGACGCGAAGCTTCGGTTCCCGACAGGTGTGGTGCCAGTGGATGACCCGATCCTTGCCTATTACCGCTGGTTCTGGAAGGGTGGCGACGGTTGGCCAAGCTATTCTGGCGGGATAGCGGACGAATACCACAGGCTGGTTGACCGTCCGGAATTCTTCGTGTTCTGGGATCCCGCAGTGAGGTGTCCGCCAATTTGGGGATCGGGCGGATCGGTGGATATGCTCAACCAGTGGGTGTATGCCGTGCCTGAGCCGATGAACGTGGCGGGTCCTGCCGAAGAGATACTTGCCATGACCGCCGGGCGCATCGGGCAAAAGCCGGCAATCATGACGCAGCTCATATGCTACCGTTCGCAGATCGCCCCGATGAACAGGAAGGTCGAGCCGGAGCCGGACTGGGTGCGTCGCCGTCCTCTCGCCGATTTCCCGACGATTCCGCCGGATACGCTCCAGGAGGCGACGTGGTCGATGCTCGCTAAGCCGGTGCAGGCGGTCATGTACCATGGCTGGGGGACGATATACGAGACGGATAGCGCCAAGGGCTACACGTATACGTGCCCGGAATCGGCAGAGAGGCTGAAGCATTTGCTCAAAGAGGTCGTTGCGCCGTTGGGACCGATGCTGAAGCGGCTCGGACGCAGGACGCCGCCGGTGGCGGTGCTGGAGAGCTTTACCACCTGCGCATTCGGAGGTCCGGCATCGTGGGGATGGAAGGCTCCGTCGATCATGTTCGCGCAGAGGGCGAGACTTGACCCCCGCGTTGTCTACGAGGAGACGATCCTTCGTGACGGTCTTGATGACGTGAAAGTCCTCTACGCGCCGCAGTGCATATTCCTCACCAAGCCCGTAGTGGACAAGATCAGGGAGTTCCAATCTCGCGGCGGCATCCTCGTGGCGGACGAACAGCTGCTTTCGGCGCTTAAGGCGGATGTCAAGGTGCCGGTAGTGAGCTTTGACCCGCCTCCGGCTTCGGACCACACCGAGGATGTGGACGCGATGGAGGCTTCGCGCGAGGGAGACTCCAAAACGCGCCTCGGAGCGATGCGGGCTAAGGCGAACATGCTGAAACAGGCCGAGAACCTGCGGCGGGAACTTGCATCCCGCTATGTCCCAGATGCGGATAGCTCGTCGCCGGAGATCGTTGTGTACAACCGTTGCTGGAACGGTGTACGATACCTTTTCGCGATCAACGACCACCGCACGTTCGGCCGTTATGTGGGGCAGTGGGGTCTCACCATGGAGAAGGGTCTGCCGTATGAGGGCAGCGTGTCGCTCGCCGACGACGGATCGACCGTGGCCGTGTATGAGCTGTCGCGTGGCGGCGAAGTGCAATTTGCCCGAAATGGCGGGCGCATAAGCATCCCAGTGCGCTACGACACCAATGATGGGCGGCTTTTCACGTTCCTCAAGGAGAAGATTGGCTCGGTTGAGGTCGATGCGCCCAGGCAGGTGCGCGTCGGCGAAACCATCCGCGTGACGTTCAGGGTGCTGAACGGGAAAGGCAAGCCAGTACAGGCGCTGCTTCCCGGCGAGATCAGGGTGATTGATGCCGCAGGACGCGAGCTTGATGGCGCAGGATTCGTGTGCGTCCAGAACGGAACCTGCACCGTGGATATCCTCACGAACGTTGACGATGCGGATGGGGATTATAGGCTCGTGTGCAAGGATCGCGCATCAGGCCTTACGGTCGAGCGCACCATCAGGCGAGTTAGGTGAGTTGGTAGTGGGTAGATGGTAGTGATAGATGATAGTTGGTAGTGGGTAGGTTGCCAACTATCAACTACCAACTATCAACTAAGGAATTTTCGATTTGCGA
>CAVJWR010000139.1:0-6301 GCA_963653155.1 Limosilactobacillus gorillae | reverse complement strand
GATGTGCTCACCACCGATGCATCGTCAGTGATCGCCGACGATGGCATCGGCATCGTCGTGGAGACGATCGGGGGAACCGGCATAGCCAAGAAGCTTGTACTCGATGCGATTGCGGCGAAGAAGTGCGTTGTGACCGCGAACAAGAAGCTGCTTGCCGAGTACGGCAGGGAGATATTCGATGCCGCAGCCGCACAGGGTGTGGACATCTACTTCGGCGCGAGCGTCGGCGGCGGCATCCCGATCATACGCGTACTGCGCGAAGGGCTTGCCGGAAACGAGATCAACTCCATACACGGCATCCTCAACGGCACGTGCAACTACATCCTCACACGCATGGAGAACGAGGGCAAGCCCTTTGACGAGATACTGAAGGATGCGCAGAAGCTTGGGTATGCCGAAGCGAACCCGTCTCTCGACATCGACGGCTTCGACACTGCGCACAAGGCATGCATACTTGCGGCCCTCGCATACGGGTTCCAGCCCACGCTCGACCAGGTGCAGGTGGAGGGCATCCGCAACCTTTCCGGCGACGACGTTAAGTACGCCGCTGATTTCGGCTACCGCATCAAGCTCCTTGCTTGCGTTGCACGCGATGGCGGAGAGGTTGAGGTGGGTGTGCATCCCACGCTTGTCCCGCTCTCCCATATGCTGGCCAACGTCAATGGCGTGTTCAACGCGGCGATGGTGAACGGCGACATGAGCGACTACACCATGTACTACGGGCGCGGGGCCGGCCGTGCGCCGACCGCCTCCACGGTCGTGGCCGACATCGGCGACATTGCCCGCAACCTTGCCCATGGCGAGACCCGCTACAGCCGGGCGGTGCCCACCTATGGCGAGGGCGTTACGAGGCTTCGCGCCGCCGGTGACATCGTTTCCCGCTTCTACCTGCGCTTCATGCTTGAGGATAGGCCGGGGGCCTTCGGTACGGTCGCCACCGCGCTCGGAAAGCATGGGGTATCGATATCTGCGGCTTCGCAGAAGGCGAGCGGCGATGGTGCGCAGGTGCCGGTGGTTGTGCTTACACACAAGTCGCGCACCGCAGACCTTGAGGCAGCGCTCGACGAGATCAAGGCGTCAGGCGTAGTGTCCGAAGCCCCGGTTCGCCTGAGGATGATTTGATTCCGCCTTGGGCGGTAGCCGCACCACCGATGGCTGCGCTGTTGCCAGCAGAGCGGAGGACATGGAAGGGTAGGCTCTTCCTGGTGGCGGTCTATGCGCTGTTGACCTTGGGCGGCATCACCATGGTGCTTCCGTTCATGGTGATGCTCTCTTCGAGCTTCGCCTCGAACTACGACTATGCCCGCCACGCCCCGGTGCTCCGTGCGCTATGGAACCGCAATGACAGGTTCATGCGGTCGGTCGCGACGTATTTCCCCCGTTTCCCGCACAACGTATTCCCGGAGGCGCCGGAGTCGTGGAGCACATGGCAGTCTGTCGCGCAGGATAAGGCCGGCATCGACGCATTCGCCGATGCTTTGCTCAATCCGCTCACAAACCGAGCTGTCTATGCCGAATGGAGGCGGGCGGCGGAAAAGTATCGCGACGTGTCTGCCTCATGGGACATACACCGTACGGAATGCAACTACGATCCTCGTGACGTCCAGCCATTCACTGGATCGTTTTTGACGTCGTTCCTTGCCGAGACGCACCTTCCCGTATCAGATGCCGCGTGGATCCCTCCCGTTGGCGACGAGAAGTACGACCTGTGGTGCAGGTTCAAGGATTCCTACCGGAAGCGCATGGTGGAGCGGGGTGACTATCTGTGCCGCACGATTCCGGCAGTGGTTTCCGGCGCTGATCCGGGAGCTGTCCGCGATGGGTTGCGCAAGGCCATTGCGGTGCAGTTCATCGAGCATGGGCGGCGTGATTTCCTTGTCGGCGCGTTTGGCAGCTACCTACTTGTCGGGCAGTACCTGTTTTTGCGCGGCGAGGCGTTCTGCAACACGATCCTGCTCGTGCTGTTCTCGGTGCTGGCGTCGCTCGTCGTGAATCCGCTTGCCGCATACGCGCTGTCGCGCTTCAGGATGAGATGTGCGGAGGGGATCATACTCTTCCTTCTTGCCACGATGGCGTTCCCGGCGGCGGTGACCGCGATTCCCGGCTTTCTCCTCATCCGCGACCTTGGGCTCGTAAATACGCTCGCGGCGCTTGTACTGCCAACGGTAGCGAGCGGAATGAGCATCTTCATCCTGAAGGGCTTCTTCGATGCGCTTCCCCGTGAACTCTACGAGGCGGCCTCCATCGACGGCGCTGGGGAGTGGACCGTGTTTACGAAGATAACGCTCCCGATGACCACGCCGATCCTCGCCGTGAATGCGCTGAACCATTTTGTGGCGGCGTACAACTCGTGGGAGTGGGCATTCCTCGTGTGCCAGAAGGAGTCCAAGTGGACTATTGCGGTTTGGATGTACCAGATGAGTCAGGAGATGGCGGGGCAGCCATGGTGCGTGATGGCCGGATTCGTCATAGTGTCCATCCCCACCGCTCTCGTGTTTTTGCTGTGTCAGAAGGTCATATTGCGAGGCATGGTTCTGCCGAGCATGAAGTGAATGAGGGTGCGACCCGTAAGAAGGAGATGAGTTATGCGTGATGGATTTGGGATTGTTGTGGCGGCAATTGTTTCATTGCCGCTGGCAACCTTTGCGGATGTTGACCTTTCCGGAAAGTGGCAGGTATCGGGCACAAACTTCAATGGTACGGCCACGTTGCCGGGGACGTTGGCTGCGGCTGGCCTTGGGCATCGCTGGACCGAGCGTGATTTCCAGATGACGATGGATTTGCCGCAGTCGGAGGCGCTGGTGCAGGAATGGCAATATGTCGGCAAGGCCGTATGGCGGCGAACGGTCGTGTTGTCGGAATCCGATTGCAAGCACCCCCTCGAACTCTTCCTTGAGCGTGTGATGTGGAAGAGCGAGGCGTTTTGGGATGGCGTGTCGCTTGGAGTCCGCGACTCGCTCGCCACGCCACATGTGCATCCGCTCCCCAATCCGATGCCCGGGAAGCACGAGCTGCGCATCGAGATCGACAATTCGTGCTTCTACGGCTTCTCCCGACAGGGACACGCATATGGGCCAAACATGCAGGCGGTATGGAATGGCGTCCTTGGCGATGTGTCCCTGCGCAGGGCACACCCGCTACGTACGGCCCGTGTGTTTGCGGATGCGCCGGCCAAACGCACTTTGCGCGTCGAGGTGCCGTCCGATTTCGTGGCCAATCTGGATACTGTGTCGATTGCCGGGCTTCGCATCGTGTCGGTTTCGGAAGGGCCGTCGCCGTTTGCGCCGGATCGCAAGATGCTTTCGCTCGCGCTTGCGTCCGAGCCGGATGCATGGCGCAACGCGCCCAAGCCGCAGCTCCACGTCCTTTCGCTGACCGATCAGGCGGCAGGGTTCACGCGGCGCATTCGCTTCGGGTTCCGCACGTGGGGCGTGAAGGGACATGCCATTACGCTCAACGGCAACAGGATATTCACGCGAGGGAACGTCGAGAACGCGAACTTCGCAAAGGACGGAATACCGTGGATGTCCAAGGCCGAATGGCTGAGGATGCTGAAGCTGCTG
Source organism: Limosilactobacillus gorillae (assembly GCA_963653155.1). Lineage (GTDB taxonomy): Bacteria > Verrucomicrobiota > Kiritimatiellia > RFP12 > UBA1067 > UBA1731. Next base: position 2,738 of record CAVJWR010000139.1, on the reverse strand, counting down.
CGCGACGAGGACGGCGTCGACACGATCCGGTTCCATACGTGGTGTCCACCCAAGGCGGCATTCGACGCCGCCGACGAGTTGGGGATGATGCTTCAGCCAGAGGCGGGGATATGGACCGATTCTTGGATGAGCGAGGGCGATGAGGTCGGCAACGGCAAGCCCGTTGACGATTTCGTGCGACGTGAGTTGAGGGCGATCGTCGATGCGTACAGCGATTCGCCGTCGTTCCTGTCGCTTTCCATCGGCAACGAGCTAGGCAACTCGAATTTCCCGGCCATGGGGGACATGATCCGCGAAGTGCGGCGGCACGATCCACGCCATCTCTACTATGCGTCGTCTGCACGAGACCTGAGTGGGGCGGATGACTTTTTGCTGTCCCACAAGGTGTTGGGAAAGGGGCTCGCCCGCGAGAAGCTGTTGCCGCGAACGGATTGGGACTACGAAGAGCTATATGGCGCGGCGAAGGTGCCGGTTGTGGCGCATGAGATAGGGCAGTGGCCCGTGTATCCCATTTGGGACGAACTTCTCTCCCAATTCACCGGGACTATGCGTCCGTGGAACCTGTCGCGTCACCGTGATACTGCGGAAAGGAAGGGCACCATCCGGTTCCAAAACGAATACCATGTGGCTTCCGCCAAGCTGAATCGACTCATCTACAAGGAGGAGGTTGAGAGCTTTTTGCGTACCACTTCATGCGCGGGGCTTCAACTACTTGAGGTCCAGGACTACACTGGGCAGGCAGAGGCGCTTGTGGGCTGGCGCGATCCGTTCTATCAGCTTAAGTCGGGATTCAAGGACTTGCCTCCCTTTTCGACGGTATGGGGGCCGGTCTCGTTTCTGGCGCGATTCCCTCGCTTTACCTATGAGGTTGGCGATACCTTCTGCGCCAAGCTGCAGATACGCAACCTGAAATTGGAACCGATTGCGATAGGCACGCGCATCCCATACTCCATCGCAGGACAGAGCGGAGAGATTGCGGTTGAGAATGAGGTTGCGCCAGGCGAACTTGCCACGGTTGGGGCCGTGGAGATTCCGCTTACGGAGGAGATGACACGCGGGAAGCAGGAGCTTCGCTTCGGGACAAACTGTTGGAACTTCTGGGTATATCCGAAAGAGGAGGCTTGCGAATGGCCGGAAGGCGTGACGGTTACTCGCGAACTCGGAGAGATGCGCAATGCGCTTGTCGCAGGGGGTACGGTTCTCTACACAGGAGGAAGCCACAAGTCCGCTAAAGGCCAATTCAAGTCAGTCTACTGGAGCGCCCGCTGGTTCCCGGTGGCCAACACTACGTCGGCGACCCTTGGCACATGGTTCGATGTGACTCACCCTGCGCTTGCGGGGTTCGTCACGGAGGATTTCACCGACTGGCAGTGGTATTCGCTTGCGGAAGGCTCCACTATCCATGCGCTTCGCGGCGTTCCCGCCGATTATCGGCCGATAGCCCTTTCGGTAAACGACTTCCACTTCTCCGATTTGACGGCGACGATGTTCGAGGCGCTTGTCGGGAAGGGGCGGCTCTTCGTGTGCGGCTACGACCTCGATGCCAAGACCCCGGAAGCCCGGAGGCTCAGGGCGTCGATTGCGCACTATCTGGTAGGGAACGCCGCCCCAGGAACGATGATGTTGCCGGAGGCATGGCTTGATGACGAGTTCGCCGCGCCCAAGGCGGCAGACCTGTCTGGGGCCATCTACGACGAGAAGGTGTCGTGGACGGGCCGTCAGTTCCGGAAGACAATCACGGGAGTGCCGCCCACGACCGGCGACGTGATTGTCGATCTCTTCCTCCCGGAGGTGGGCCTGACATCCGGGCGCGGCATCATTGAGGGACGTCCGTTTGAGACTCCATTTGCATCCGACAAAGGCGCGAAGATGTCCGTATCGCTCCCGGTGATACGCGAGGACTTCCTTGATGGCAAGATAGAGGTGGAGATCAATCTGATGACGGGTCCGGTGCTTGGCGTGGAGCGCATTCGCATTGTCCCAAAGAAGTGACTATACACACCCACGGCCTCGTTAGACTTTGAGGGCCCATTCTGATATAATTCCCGGCATATGAAGACGTTGTTGGCATTTTGGTACGGCATATTCAGAAACAACCCCACGTTCCGTCTGGTTCTTGGGCTATGCCCGACCCTTGCGGTTACGACATCCATCGAGAATGCGGTTGGCATGGGTTGCGCCGCGACTTTCGTGCTGGTGTGCTCGAATGGGCTGATATCCGCGTTGCGCAAACTCATCCCGGATGCGGTCCACATACCGTGCTACATCGTCATAATCGCCGCTTTCGTGACCACGGTTGACATGCTGATGCAGGCATACCTTCCGTCACTGTCGGAGTCCCTTGGGATTTTCATTCCGCTGATTGTCGTGAACTGCATCATCCTTGGGAGGGCGGAGGCTTTCGCGTGCAAGAATCCCGTCTTGCCGTCACTCGCCGATGGCCTTGGTTCCGGCATCGGATTCACGCTTTCGCTGACGCTGATAGGGGCTATCCGTCAGTTCGCCGGAGAGTGCATAACGATTGCGATACTCCCTGCCGGCGGCTTCATCGTGTTCGGTCTCGTGCTTGCGCTCTTCAATCGCATCGGCGAATGGAATGCCCGCCGCAGAGGCGAGTTGCCGCCAATGCCGGTAAATCTCGATTGCCGCCATTGCACGATGTGCCCGAACGGAAAGTGATCGCATGAAGTGTCCGAAGTGCGGGAATGAAGAGGATCGGGTGCTGGATTCGCGCAGCG
>CAVJWR010000138.1:4866-6307 GCA_963653155.1 Limosilactobacillus gorillae | reverse complement strand
AAAGTCCCTGAACGGCTTCAGCGACTGTATTCCCATCCAATCCAGCGCATATGAGGCCGCCTTCGCGAATTTCGACCTGAACTCAACGCGCAGCAGATCAAAATCGCATCCCATCGCACGGGCGAACGCTTTCGACTGGTTCTCGTGCCCGGCCTTGCCGTCTGTAAGTATCAGTGCCCTTTTCATTGTTTCTTGCCCTGAAGCATTTCCTTTACCGCCCGGCGCATCTGCCGCTTCGCCGCCGCCATGCCGCCTTTGGCGGTGCATCCGGCCGCCCTGATGTGCCCACCGCCGCCGAACTGCTTCGCAAGCGCGGTGGCGTCCCATGGGGCGCGGGTCCTGATGGATATCCTCGTTTCGTGCGTGCGATCCGGTATCTGGTAGAAGAACAGGGCGATCTGGTTGCCGTTCACGGAACGCGGTATCTCGATTACGTCCTCTGCATCGGCCTTTGAACCGCGCACATCCCGGAAATCGTCGCGAAGCAGCGAGACTTCCGCCACTTTCCTGTTCTTCCAGATGTGCAGGGAACGCCAAGCCCTGCGCTTAAGCTCTATGGCCTTGGGTGGAAAGGCGTTGTATATGATATCGTTTATCAGCGACGTCCTCACGCCCTTCTTGAGCAGATCCGCCGCCGTGCGCAACGTGCCGGGCTGCGTGGAATCGTAGGCGAACCGTCCCGTATCCGTGATGATCGCGACCCAAAGCGCCTCCGCCGTTGCGCGATCCATATCCCATTCCATCCACTTCGCAAACTGCCATATCAGCTCTCCTGCGGAGCTTGCGGTGGGATCGAGTATGGCAACGCCGCCAGGTGCGCTTGTCGCATGGTGGTCGATGGTTATGGTCGGCAGCTTCTCGGCGAAAGGCCGCACTTCAGGCGGAAGCCGATCCGGCGTTGAGGCATCCACATAGATGAACAGGTCGAACTTCTTGCGCTTGAGCCGCCTTGTCGGCAAAAGGTCCGACACGCCTTCGAGAAATCCCAGTTTGCCGAGGCTCTTGATGTCCGCAGTCGCCTTGGCGTTCCATCCTGCCGCCGTAAGCATCCTCGCGAGTGCGATCATCGATCCGAGCGAATCGCCGTCCGGACTAAGGTGTCCCGATATCAAAATCGAACGGGCGCCCCCAAGGAGCGCCTTCGCCGCATCATACGAGGCCCGTCTATCTGTCTTGTTCATTGGCAGCATATTAAAGCAAAATAAGCATTGCGCCGCAAGCGGTTTGTGACACACTATTGCTTCGGCAATCAAACATTGCGAGCCGCAAAGGACGCAAAGTCCACAAATCCCCTGCATTCTTTGCGATCTTTGCGGCCAATGATCATCATATTTCGTTGCCGCATCTATAAACCTTGAACAGGACAACCCCATTCTGGAAGGATTATCCCACACGCATTGGTAGGGCGACCTCGATGAGGTCGCCGCCACGCCGCACATTG
>CAVJWR010000138.1:0-4856 GCA_963653155.1 Limosilactobacillus gorillae | reverse complement strand
TCGCAGACCCACCTGTAGCCGTCCGCGTCCGTGAGCGTGAACCTGGCGAGGCCCTGCGCCGAGACCGCCGCCGCGCGCATCCTCTTCGGGATCCCGAGGCTGAGTTCGCCCACGTCGGTGACGAGCGTGAGCGTGACCGCAGTTTCATCTTCGTGACTCTGAAAATACTTGTTCCTACTTGATGTGCCTACAAGCACATCCTTCCATAACCATCCAGCAATTTGTTCCGCCGTCTTGTAGAATTTCGGGGCTGGGAATTCCGTTTCCCCATGCGGGAACGGAAAACACAATAGAGGGAATCAACATATACGGTACATCCGAATCGGCGTCCCATATCAGGCGATGTCGCCCGGCGGCGATTTTCTAGAGACGGGACAACGGAATCTCGTCATCGTACCGCACGGCACTCAAAACCACGTTCGTCTTCCCGACCGTATCCTCGGCCGAAACGCTCACCGTGAAGTTCGATCCCTCCACCGCGCTGTCGATCGTGAAGTCGATATCGACCTTCTCGTTCCACGGATAGCGCTGGTGCGCCTCCACGTCCTTCACTTCAAACGCGATGTCCGCATACGCGGCCACTGCCGCGCAGACAGCCATCATCATGACACCTAACTGTTTGACCATGGTTTTCTCCTTTCCAGCAATCTTATTTCATTCAGCGTCTGCGTCCGATACTCTTTTGAACGATCTGTACACATTTCGGTTTGGTAAACTAGTAGTGTCTTTTTCTTTGACAAACTCTTCTTGTAGAGACTCATCAGCCAGAACCGAATATAAAATGTTACCAGCCATCATCCGAGCATCATTGAAAGCCTCGTTCGATTCTTCATCTTGAGAAGATGTGTTAGTCTTTGTCTTTTCTTCGTAATAGTCATGAAGCCACTGTAAAGGTGTTTCCCCCCCAATACTCATCTCCAAAAACGTTCTTTCCGACCAGTTCCTTCACTCCAAAGGGATCCGATTTTGATTTGATCCAATCCATGACACGACCCAATAGGAAGTCTCTCATGGCCTCGTATTTGTCTTGCGGAATGAAGTACAGAGAAGACACGATAAAACGATTGATTGGAACTTGTTTTCCTTCTAAATCGACAAGCATTTTCATTCTTCTTTCGTTAAGCAAGAAAAGTCTCAACGGATGGTCAACTCTGTGACCGGAATGGGGGTGTTCAAATCAACCCACTGTTCAAACGCAACGCACACGCGATTGCGGTTGTTTCGACAGAGTAGCAGTATTTCCGGAGGAATGTGGTTTCCAATCTGGAAGACCTTCTTTTCAAATTCCCCACGCGGCTTAAGCAGAGATTCCACCTCACCCATCAGAAGGACCTTCTCGTCATCCCCATCCCGGTGAATGGAATCCGGTGACGGAATCAACCTGACACCGATTGGATCCTTTTCTCCGCCAATGCTGATTGCAGCAATCTCGCCGTCGACATGATAGGCCATGTTCATTCTCCTTTTCTGTATTTTTCCTGTAGTTCCGTACACACGTTCGACAATTCGGGGTAGACCCGTTCGGGTGCCATGCCGAAGTGGCATAACTGGCGTAGGATTTCGCCCTTGCAACCCGCCGGAATGCAGATGTAGTCGACCTGCATGATGCCATACGAGGGTTTGGACGAATCGCCGTAGTCCGCCGGACTAAACGAGGGGTTGAGAGATGCCTTGCAATCCCCGCAGCCAAACGCAAGGAACGCCCCGCCCTGGTTTCGGATGCGGTCGTTGTTCAGGACAGGCCGGAACGCCCAGACCTGTTTCAGGTCACGGCAAAGCTCACGATAAAGCCCCACATCGGAATTGAAGTCGTAGAACCCGTGCCGCTCGTTCTTGATTTCAAAGGTCAGATACCCCAATCCGTCCCGATCCAAATAGGACGGATGAATGTTGCCCGCATCGACCAACGGCAGATGGGCGATTGCGACGATGATGTCGCTCGTAAAGGACTTCATCTTGTCCGACGAAACCTTGATGACGCGGATGAAACCATCATCCCTGTCATTTTTTCGTGAACAGGCGGGCGAACCACCTCCCGCAGCGAAGTGCGCCGACAGAAGCGCATTGTCAGAGAGGTCGGCGAACCGCGTCGGAAGTTGATAGTGCTGCATCCGGGCCACCCGTTCAACCATCGTCCGATCTTCATGAAAGGAGGCGACGTTCAGGCGAAGCGCCTCTTCGTAGAGACGGCGCTCGTTTTCGATCCACTTCCGTTCCCGATCAAGGAGACAGGGGAACGCCGGATTCAGTTCACGGCAACCAGAGTTCGCGTAGTTTCGCGCCTCACCACGAAAGAAAAACGACGCACCCTCTTCAGGGTGTTCATTCTTCTCGCGGTCGATGATTCTTTCGACGGCGGCAACCACCTCGGCGACATCTCTGCAAACTTCCATACCGTTCTTTTCTCCATTCTTCCGCGCCACCTTAAACTCGGCCTCACCACTCAGCGCAGAAAAGAAAGTGGCGTGCCTTCACATCGGAATGAGGCCCGCCACGCATCTGGGAAAATGAAGTGGCGTGTCCCATGTCATCCACGTCTATTCTGAGGCATCGCCAAACGCCCTTGCAAAAACATGAATGATGAAACACGCCACGTGTGAGTTACACACGTAGCGCGATCACCGTATTCCGCTTTTGCTATTGAATCTTTGGCGAAGTTTCAGAATAAGCGTCATACGCTGATTCGCGTACGCTGTACGGGTTAGGTTGCCCACCCCGCACATCTCCCGCTCCGGCGGCGGTTTCATCGAAACCGCCCTACCATGGGGAGCCAGCCGTTTTTCGTACTACGACCGGTCTAAATTTTCTATTCTACTGTCAGGTCTTTCCTTTCAGTTGAGTCTAAGGTACAGGTAAAGATTTTGCCTTTGCATCAGGCGAGACACCTCCCACCCAACGAAAATTGTCGCAAATTATACCACGTCCTTCAGATCGCCATCAAATCGGCAAGGCAACAATCGGCAAGGCCGCGAGACGGCTTGTGCCGATCGTCTGCTCGACGGCCTTTCCATTTGCCAATATTTCGTTTTCTCGCCGCTGGCACAGAGTGGGCGGAAAGACTAATCAATTCTGTAAGAGCCCAGAGAATCTTGAAGACTCCATCCTTAAAATGTCTCTAAAATGTCTCTCTGCGCCCACTTTGTGCCCCCTCTGTGGCTAAACTTTTGGAAACGAAGCTCCGCTCAAATCCATCCAACACACCCTTTATTCGCCCTATCACTTTGTCTTTATCCGCAAAGCGCGGCTCCGCCGCTGGCACAAGGAGGGCGCACACGTCCTTCAAGTTCCTGCGGCAACGGCGGTGGCGCAGGCAAGGCATCCACAATCGGCTTGAGAAGATCAAGAAGCGGTTTCAGGTCATGTTGAATTGTATCCCACATCACGGAATAATCAACATCGAAATACTCGTGTACGACAACGTTTCGGAAACCGACCACATATGCCCACGGCACCTCGGAATGGCTTGAGCGGAATTCTGCGGTTACCCGATTCGCGGCTTCGTCAAGGACTGTAAAATAGTGCGTGACCGCTGCGCAATTCCGATCATCTGCCACAAATTGTTCGTAGGATATCCCATCCGTAAACTTGAGAATCTTCGCTATGGCATCCCACATGTGCTGCAAGCGCTGATAGTTGCCGATCTCTCCCTTCATACCGCCTCCAGATCGCGCACAACTTCATTGGCAAACCAAGGCGAACGGCGCAAACTCGTCACAGAAACAACGTCGACAGGGCGACCCAGCAGCTGCGCAAGATCGGAATTCAAGGCAGATTGATTCATGTAGGTCACGCCCGGAACATATCGCACGAGAAAATCGACATCGCTCTCCGGCGTTTCCTCTCCACGGGCACACGACCCAAAGACCCAAAGCTTCTCAGCCTTGTGCGCACGGGCAATCGCGTAGATGGCGTCCCGTTTTCTTCGGATCTCGTCAATCACGTACATGGCACACATTATAGCAAAATATACCGAACGGCAAAAGTGGATCGACATCATGGCAATCACCCCCCCCCCCTGTGCCCACTTTGCGCCCTCTCTGCGGCTAAGGCTTGAAAACAACGCATCCGCTCAAATCCCTTTGAAGTGCCTTTCATTCGCCCCAACACTCTTTAGCCGCAAGGCGTGACTCCGCCGCTGGCACAAAGAGGGCACAAAGGCTAAGCCATCTCGTATAGAGTCTATAATCTTGCAAGGCTCTATTTGTGAGAAGGTCTCTCTGCGCCCGCCTTGCGGCCCCCTCCGAAAGCTTCGCTTTCTGCGGTGCATCTCACGGGTTAGGTTGCCCCTCCCCTTGAGCTATGCGCCACGGAGCGCGAACGCCAGGGCGCGGATCGCCCCGCGAAGCGAAATCGCCCCCCGGTCTTGTGAGGAATCCCATCGAGGACGGCGCAGGAGCGGCCACAACGGGGGGCAGGTGCGCTTTCACGCGCCTCGGCGGGAGTTGCTCGTCCAGTTCGCGGGCCTTAGCCCCTCAAAACCCCGAAAGCAAAAAACGTTTTATTTTTTTTGGGGGGGGCACTTGGATTTGTTAGCCCAAAGTTTCGGACTAAATGCCTGTCCCTAAAAAATTTGGTGGAGGTGGCGGGAGTTGAACCCGCGTCCGAAATGGAATCAACCAAACTTCTACGCGTGTAGCCGACCATTAATCTCGAAACGGGTATGCCGATAGGCGGGCTTATCCCGAATCATCCACTCGGTTGTACGAGGAATTGACGCGCGAGCGGAGCGCTTCAAGCCAAGTCCTGCTGGATGATGTCGCATCGGCTCAGCAGGCGTCGGCCGGACGACATGCGGGCTATAAGTTAGGCCGCGAGAGCGTAATCGTTGTTCGCAATTACTGTTTTTCCCGTTTTTT
>CAVJWR010000137.1:3640-6379 GCA_963653155.1 Limosilactobacillus gorillae | reverse complement strand
GCCGAGGGAGTCCGCCCCGTGCATGACATGCGGATGGGCCGGAATAGTCCAGTGCCGCAAATGCCTCGCCTCCGGAATCGTAAAGTGTCCGCGCTCTGACTGCAAGGATGGCTGGATCGTATCCAGGCAGCAGTATGAGGGGCGTCGTTCCCGCAAGCCGCCAGACGTGAAGCTGTGTCCCGAATGCCGAGGCGTCGGCAAGATATCCTGCCCGGAGTGCAAGGGGATGCGGGCGAACTTGTGCAAGAGGTGCTTCGGCACGGGATGTAAACGCTGATGGGTGCGCCTCCCATAAACATTCCGGGCGTAAGGTTCGAACACCTTATCGGCACCGGGGGAATGAGCGAAGTATGGCTGTGCTTCCATGGCGGGCTTAACAAGGAAGTCGCCATAAAGGTGATGTTCAAGGATGCCGCCGCATCTGGTGAGGATGTGCGGCAGTTCATGCTTGAAAGCCGCGTGATGGAGCAGATCAGCCATCCGGGCATCGTGCATTCGTATGAGGCGGATTGCCGGGACGGACGCTACTATTTCGTCATGGATTATGTGGACGGATATACGCTCGCCCTCTTTCTCGCCAGAAAGGAACGCCTTTCCGAACCGGATGCGCTTCTCGTTCTAGATTCGGTGGCGGATGCCCTCGGATACGCCTGGCGGGAACACCATGTGATCCACTGCGACATAAAGCCGGATAACCTCATGGTGAACGGCGACGGCATAGTGAAGATAATGGATATGGGGCTATGCCATGTGATGGGCGGCGGAGACAGGACAGGTCTGCGCAAAAAGCCAGATGCCAGTCCCAAGGATACCATTGTCGGCACTCCAGCATATATGTCCCCCGAGCAGATATACGGTGATTCGGACCTTGATTGCCGCTCGGACATATATAACATGGGCGCGACTTTGTACCAGCTTGTCACAGGGCAGGTGCTTTTCCCGGGGCTTTCCAATGACGACACGCTGCGTGCGCATGTGAGCCAAGAGACCTCCGCTCCCGACCCCCGCACCATGGACAAGTCCATTTCGCCAGGGCTTGTGCGATTGCTCGCAAAGATGTGCGCGAAGGATCGGTCCGTGAGATATGGGAGCTGGGACGATGTGCTTGCGGATTCGAGAATTGTCCAGTCTGGCGGATTGCCGACGCCGCTCCCGCAGGGATGTGCCTCGTCTGTGGCGGAGATGCCAGCGTCGATTGACATGCACGGCGGCGGGATGTCGTGATCGGGAAGGCGACAAGCTTGGGCACCTGCGATGGCGAAAGCGGTGCCGTTCCCGCAAAGGATAAGAGGCCTATGGAGTTCGCGTGCCGCTGCTGCGGAGCATGCTGTAGGATACCGAATGGGATATGCCGCGTGAGCGATGCCGAGATCAGGCGCATCTCTGCGTTTCTTGGAATGGAAGATGAGGACTTCATCTCCATGGAGACGGAGGTTGCTCCTGACCGCAAGTCGCTGATGCTGAGGAACACGCCAACCGGAGCATGCGTGTGGCTTGATGAAGAGAACCGATGTCGGATACATCCGGTAAAGCCCGACAAATGCCAGACTTTCCCGTTTGAATGGGTCAACGCCGATTCGGATAGCGTGTGTCCAGAACTCGCCGCGTTGGCAACTGCGGAGAAATGAAAGGATAAGGGTTTATGGTCATGATGAAAAGGCATGTCGTTCTTGCGACCATTGCCGCCGCATTTGTGGCGCGAGCGGATTTCGAGGTGTGGTTTCTCCGCCATGGGGAGACAACATGGAACAAGGCAAACATCCTGCAAGGATCGATCGTGTACACGGTTCTTACGCCGAAGGGCATCGCGATGGCCGAGGCCACGGGTGATGGCATGGCGAGAGAAGGGATCCGGTTCGATAGGATTTATACGAGTCCGTACGCCAGAACTCGTGCCACGGCTGAGATCGTGTCCGCAAAGACAGGCCCAAAGCCAATGGACGACATGCGCATCCGCGAGATGTGCTTCGGCGCATACGAGGGCCGCAAATACGGGAAGGACAGTTGTCCGGATGATAACATAAGGAATTTCTTCTTTGGAGATGCGGAGAAGTATGTGCCTAAGGGTGTGGGCGCCGAAACGTTCGCACAGGTGCAGGCGCGTCTGCGTGACTTTCTGGAACGTGAGCTGAGACCTCTGGACGGAAAGGTGACCCGCATACTTTGCGTTGCGCATTCACTCGTCCTGAGATCACTCGTAAGGGAACTGGCCGGTGATGGTGCGAGTTCCGCCGCCAAGAACCCGCTTCAGCGAAACTGCTGTGTGCACGTCGTGAGGTTTTCGGACGGGAAGTTCAACCTCGCAGACACAGGGCGGATATTCTACGACCCTGAACTCTTCGATTCCGTCCCCAAGACGCGGTATGTCGCCCATCGCGGGGCGGCTGACCTCACAATGCCGGAGGCGTCCCTGCCGGCGTATTCGAATGCGGTCGCTGGAGCTTCGGACATCGTGAAGCTTGATTTGCAGTCCACCAGGGACGGGGTGGTGGTGATGGGACATGATTCCACGCTGAAGCGCAACATGGATTGGGATGTGAAGATACGGGATGTCAGTTATGGTGATATCTTGGAAAAGGGACGTTTCAAGTGGAAAGGGAGGCGTACGGACCTGAGGATCGTTCGCCTTGACCAGACGCTTGAAGTCGTAAAGGCAGTTCCCGAGTTCTGGATCGACTTCAAGTATTATTCGCCGGAGTTCGCCGAAGCGGTTATGGCTGAGTTTGACAAGGTGAATAT
>CAVJWR010000137.1:0-3596 GCA_963653155.1 Limosilactobacillus gorillae | reverse complement strand
TCGCGACATTCTCGCGCGAGGCCCTTGAATACTTCAGGGATCGTTATCCGGAGATAAGGCGTGTGGGACACGTTTGGTTTGGCAGTCCGGAGTCTGGCAGACTTTCCGCGAGCTTCGGTAAATCCAAGTTGAACGTGGAGGATGTGCTATCTGCGGTATGCGGCTACAGTGATCAGTTGGGGCTGTTTGGCGTCAATGTGCCAACGGATGGAGGGGTGTGTACCAAAGAGCCGTTCATAAAGGGCCTTAAGCGGCACGGCCTGTGGGTTTCGCTGTGGTTCGTCCAGACGAAGGAGCTTGCATCGGAAGTGCAAGGTCTCGGAGCGGATGCCTACGTTACCGACCATGCCACGGAGATTCGTCCAGCCATAAGGTGAAACGTTGCGATGTCTTTTGGGGGAATGGCGAATGCCTTGGGACGGGAATGTGATATAATGCGCGGCAACAGAAAGGATTTTAGCTGACCATGAAATGCCGCCCTATAATGTCCATTGCCTGTGCCGCCGTAGTCGCGTTTACGCTTGATGCCGCCCCAGTCACGAATGTCGCAAGCACCGCAACCGTTGGTGATGTGCAAGTCGTGTGCGCACAGCCAGGCGATTGGACGGTTGACATCAAGTCCGCTCCGCTTGCCGCCGGGGTGGATGTGCTGACGCTCCGGCTATCGGCCCCTAAGCCCGCATTGCCGCCGCAGCTTGTCATGTCCTTCGAGGCGAACGGGGCGGGAGTGCGCCATGTGTGGACTTCCGACTACACGAAGGATGCTCCACGCCTTTGGCCGAACGAGTGGTACCACTGGCGGGGTTCTTCGCAGCTCGCGTCGGAAACGCCGCTTACCGTCGCCATCGACGGCAACGATACGTCACATCTGGCGCTTGCCTGCTCCGATGCGTTCAACAAGGTGGATTTCGGCATTGTCGTGAAGGAGCGTACTGGCGACCTCATGTGCCGCTTCCGCCTTTTCGAGAACAGGACAATGCCTATCCAGTCATACGAGGCGAAGTTCCTGATAGACGCTAGGAAACGCTTCTTCGGAGATGCGATCGCCGATGCCTCCGCGTGGATTGCCGAGACGTCGGGCCTGCATCCAGCCCATGTCCCGGAATCGGCCCTGGAGCCGCTATACTCCACATGGTACGCATATCTCCAGGATGTGCATGCGGATGTGCTTGAGCGAGAGGCGAAGCTTGCCGCCGATGTCGGCATGAAGACGATGATCCTCGATGATGGCTGGCAGAAGGAGCAGAGCCTTTCCTTCTACAGCAAGACTGGCGACTGGCAGCCAGTGGCGAGCCGATTCCCGGACATGAAGGCACATGTGGAGGCCGTCCATCGTGCCGGACTCAAGTACATGATCTGGTATTCCGTGCCATATGTCGGCGAGGAATCTGCGGCGTGGGGAAGGTTCAAGGACAAGTTCATTCGCATCCACGGATCCGCACCGGCACGGATAGGCGTACTCGATCCGCGCTTCCCAGATGTGCGCGAATATCTTGTGAAACTGTACGAGCGTACGGTCGGGGAATGGAAGTTCGACGGACTCAAGCTCGACTTCATCGACCAGTTCGTGTTTTCGAGCGACAGGGACGATCCGGTGACTACGAAGGGGATGGCTGGTCGCGACATACGTGCGTTGCCGGAGGCGGTGGATGTTCTCATGAAGACGATCCTTGCGCGTGTGAAGGCGATAAATCCAGATGTAATGATCGAGTTCCGCCAGCATTACTGCGGCCCTGCGATTCTCCAGTACGGGAACATGATTCGCGCGGCCGATGCGCCGGTCGATCCGGCTGGGAATCGCCGCCGCATTGCGGATCTGCGGCTTACGAGCGGGAATACGGCAGTCCACTCGGATATGGTCGTATGGGATCGTGACGAGACGCCGGAAGGCGCGGCGCAGGCGATCTTGAGCGCATTGTATTCTGTTGTGCAGTATTCCATGATTCTGGATGGCATCCGTGACGACCACAAGGCGGTCATGCGTCATTGGATCGCGTTCATGCGCGAACACCGCGATACGCTGCTCAGGAGCAAATTCCGTCCGCACCATCCGGAACTTGGGTATCCGATGATCGAGGCGGAGTCCGATTCGGAACGGATCGCTACGCTTTACGGTATGCCGTCCCTGGTCGCGCTCGTGCCCGGCAAGCGCAACATCGTCGTGAACGCGACAGATGTGCGGCAGATTCCGGTGTCGTTCGATTGCGACAGGATCGTGACGGTGTTTGACACGTTTGGCCGCCAGGTTTCCGAGGCGACAGTCAAGGCAGGGCCGCAGATTGTGGATATCCCGGCATCGGGATATGCCATATTCAGATAATCTGAATAGCTCTATGTAGCGACGGCGTCTTCGCCGTCGCTATGTGGATGATATGCTGTACGGGATCGAGAACGGCAACGACGGCGAGGGCGCCGTCGCCACGGGTGTACAGATGTACGGTGAGAAAGCTTGAAGGATACCATGGTGTACGTGAGAGTGGCAGAGAGGCCATGTGTGTGCGAGACAAACGTAGCGACGGCGCCCTCGCCGTCGTAAACCATAATTGGAATGGAAATACAGTCGCAATGCACTGCGCAAATGAAAGTTGCGATATCTCGGCATCTTTTCCGGGGCGAAGACTGTTTGGCGTTAAAGTTTGTGAAGGCAACTCATTGCCGCATTGGAAGCTGAAACAGGCTGTGTATCATGTTTGCTTTCGCTTACATGACTCAGTTCCACGTCATGTATTGCAGAAATGGGAGGAAGAGAAGCAGGAATTGGCAAAGAAGCTGTCCGCAGGTGATAGCACCATTACAGAAGATGAGATCTCAACATTGAAGCGTCTTGGTTCTGAAAGGATTGAGAAGTACCTTGATGCGGGATGTGGAACATGTGTGTTGAGGGATAAACGGATGGCTGATATTGTGACCAGTACGCTGAAGCATTCAAATGGATGCCAATATCGGTTACTTGCCTATGGATTAATGCCTAACCATGTGCATGTCATGGTGCAATTAGGAAACTCTGTCGAATTGTCAACGGTTGTCCAGTCTTGGAAGTCGGTAAGCAGTCACCGAATCAACGGACTTTTACAGCGTACGGGTGCACTCTGGCAACCTGACTACTACAACAGAATTATCCGATCAGAAGAAGAGTTTCGTAATCAGTTGAACTATATCTACGAAAATAATGCAGTCACAAGTTGGCGGTATGACAAGACTGGCGATTAGATCAAGATATGAACTTAAGCGTACTGAGGCCAGCCACGACGGCGAGGCGCACGGGTGATGATTGCTGTACGGGATTGAGAACAGCCACGACGGCGAGGGCGCCGTCGCCACGGGTATGGTGTGCGTGAGAGCGGCAGAAAGGCCATGTGTGTGATAGGCAAACGTAGCGACGGCGCCTCGCCGTCGCCACGGTGGATGATATGGATTGTGTGCCGTAGAGAACCGCAATTGTGCTGCGGGATGGTTTTCGTGTCAGGCGAAAAGAGCAAATAAAAAGGCGATTTTTGCATTCCAACGGTGATGCGTTTTTGATACATTCAAGCCATGTCAAACGCAATGCCAGTCACTTGAGGAGTCTTGCATGAAAAAAAAAACCAATTCTGTGC
>CAVJWR010000136.1:700-6401 GCA_963653155.1 Limosilactobacillus gorillae | reverse complement strand
GTTGCATTACCGTGAAATTGTAGCTGTTGTTCCCTAGCCGCATCAGGAAAAGGCTCTGGCTAATAGGGTTTTAGAAAATGCAGACAATAATCAATGCAGACGATTACGGGAAAGACGAGAATGCCACAAAAGCCATCCTCGAATCTTTTCAGAAGGGATTCATAACGCAGACGACTTTGATGGTCAATATGCCGTGGACGGAACAAGCTGTGGAGATGGCAAAAGCAGCAGGATATGCCGACAGGATTGGCTTGCATGTGAATCTTACCGAAGGAATGCCATTGACAGCGGAAATGAAGTCTGACAGGCGGTTTTGTGATCAAAACGGCATGTTCATGAAGAACGGAATATACACGAGAAAGTGGCTGCCTTACGGGAAGGAGGAAGGCCGGATTGTCGGAAACGAGCTTGAGGCGCAGATCAATCGCTTCCTGTCGTTCGGTCTGCCGCTGAGGCATTGCGATGGGCATCATCATGCGCACATAGTGTTGCCGATTTTTAACGAACTGGCTCCACTTCTCAAACGATATGGATTTACCTCCGTACGAAAGCCCGCAGATTGCCATTGGGAAAGTCTCGTTCATCCGCGCGTTTTAGGATGGACGAAAGGTCTGCTTATACGTTTCCTCTACCCATCTGGGATAAAAAGAACCCGTTCTTTCGGATCGTATGAATACTATCTGAACCATGTCGCGAGCATCAGGAACGTCATGGAGATTATGGTGCATCCTCGATATGACAAGGAAGGACGGTTGGTCGATTTCAAGTCTGAAGACGGACGCCCCATGCAGGACATAGCCGACAGAATGGCGAAGGATGGGAATCAACTCGTCACATACATGGAGGCCGCGTTGTGATTTGCTATTGCACAAACATTTGGAACCACCACCAAGGTCCCGTTTGCCAGGAGCTTGCAAGGCTCTATGGCAACGAGTTCCGAATGATCCTGCATCAGCCGCTTGACAGCCCAAACAGCATTGAGCGAATGCAAATGGGATGGAGCATCCGCCCGCCAAAGGAATCGTGGATAATCGAGCCTCCGGAGCATTGTGCTTCCGCAGACTATTCGGAGCATCGACGGATTGCCCTCGCATCGGACGTGCTCGTGATGGACAGCATGGCGCCGTATCTGACACAGGGAATGCTTGTGGACCGTCACAAGCATGGCATGATAAACATTCAACTTGGGGAACGGTTTTTCAGGAGCGGAATACCCTGGTATTATGCATTATGGCCACGCAAGTGGGTTGGCAGGTGGGTTATGCGGCACAGGTTGGAGTTGGCGCACATTCATTTTTTCACGATGGGCCATTGGTGTGCAAACGACCTGAAATATCTTGGCGCATGCAAAGGCAGGACATGGAGATGGGGGTATCTGACGAACGTAAGCAAAAGACCGACCGAAAAGCCGATGCGCGGGAAGGTGCGCATCGGCTGGTGCGGTCGTTTCCTTTGCTGTAAGAATGTCTGCGACATTCTTACAGCTACATCTTTGTTGGAAGATGAGGTCAAGAAACGAATCGAAGTCTTCATTGTCGGCGATGGTCCGGAGAAGAAAAATCTCACCAGCTTGGCGCATCGGCTCGGACTTGACGGTATTGTTGCTTTTAGGCCGTTTCTACTGCAAAAGGATGCCTTGGCGTTCATGGAGAGTGTGGACATATATCCATTCCCCAGCAATCGGTTCGAGGGGTGGGGGGCAACTCTGCTGGAGGCCATGGACAAATCTTGCGTTGTTGTTGCCAATGAAGCCGCTGGTGCTACCCTTGAGGTCGTGCAGGATGGCAAGAACGGCTTTACATACAAGGATGGTGACATTGCACGACTTGCAGAATGCATGGGATGGCTGATCGAACACGAAAGGGAACGTCGAGAAATGGGGTTTAGGGCCTGGCAGACGATTCAAGACTGGTCGCCATGCGTAGGGGCTCTTCGATTGAGAAATCTTGTGGATCGACATATGATTCCGGATGCATCATACGGCAATGGGTTGTGCGGACTGGTCAGATAGGAAATCGTCATGGCAACATATTATTGGATTCGTATTTCGCTTATAGTCGTATTAAGTGTGGTTCTAAAGGCTTTTGTGCCGCCACATGTACGCGATCGCGCTACTCCGTTCTTCGCTGGATGGATTCTTTTCTGCGAGACAAGCTTTCTGACATTGCCGCAATGGGCTAATATTGCGACAGTGCTTGTGAATTATATTGGCATGGCATTTCTGCTGGATGGATTTGATTTGAAAATGATGAGGAAGAATGGCGTTCTTGTGGCGTTTCTAATATTTTGGGGAATGTTACTAGCTTCGACGCTATGGGGAGAAGACACGTCGGCGGCATTTGCATATTATGCGTATCTGCTGATAAATCTTTCTCTGGTCGGATTCTATCTCGGCATGTGGGTCGTGAGAAGACCAGACGGTTTGGAACGTCTACTGAAGACAATGGTTGTCTTTGGCTTTGTAGTCATCGTACTGCTTGTGTTGAGGCGGGGTGCACTGTCCGGCAGTCTTGATGATTTTGGGGGACGTTATGCTGTCAGCATGGATTTCCCAGGCAACAGAGATGCAGAGGACGTCAACGTCAACAACTTTGCCGTTGCATGTTCGTCGATATTGACGATTTCACTTGTGTTTGTCTTCATGCAGGGCATGAGGTTTCGGCACAAGATAATATGGTGGTTATCTCTTGCGAACGTCATAGTCTCCGTTGTCTTGATAATTCGGACCGGTTCGCGAAACGGCGCACTTGGGCTTTTGCCATGTGCCTTATATGCGTTTACCGCTCGACAAAGGCGATCTGTGTGGTTTGTTATTGTCTCAAACATGCTTGTCATTGCCGGCATTTGCATTATGGTTTACTTTTTCACCAGCGAGCAAGGCTATTTGCGGGCGTTTGACTTTTCTGCTGCACGGGCATCGTCACTTGAGGGTTCGATCATGAATCAGATTACGACTGGACGCTGGAGCAGTTTTGAAGCGCAGATTTCTCAGATGAAGGGCATTGACTGGCTGATAGGGCGCGGAACCATCTGGACAGTATATGAAACTGGAGCGAATGCCGTGGTGTGGGGTGCGTTGTGCATTTATGTGACCGTGTTTGTCGTTTCCGGAAGTTTGGGAATGTTCGCCATGCTTTGTTATTTCTTCGTAACTGTTCGGCGCACTCTGCAAATGGGGCAGATGGGGCGAATTGCGCTTCTGATGTTCGCGGTCTGGGCTATTCTTGGCGTTGGTGAGGGTGAAAGTCTGATGCTGGGCTATGTGATCCGGTTGTATCAGGGAATGTCGATTGCTTTCTGTTCACGGCTGTTCCTCTGTCGCCGCCCAGACGAATATTCCTGTGTCATCTCTCCATGCGGCGATTGGCAGCATCACGGAATTTAAAGATGAGAGTCATATATTTAGGTCCGATTTCGACCGACAGATTGTCGGAAAGAATTAACTTCGACAACCTGCCTCGCATCAGGCGGCAGTACGCCTTCGGCTCAGAACTTGTCCTTGGGTTTATCAAGGCGGGGTATCATGTCTCAATAGTGGTGGGGAGTGTTGATGTTGCGGAATTGCACGTGGCGCATGGCGACAAGTGCGATGTGTGGGTGTTCCCAGAACGAAAATATAGATACCAATATCCGACTTTGTATTCCCGAGAAGTCCGTATCATGCGCAGTTGCATAGAAAAAATCAATCCTGACGTGTGCATTGCAAATTGGACCTATCAATACGCTAGAGCTGCTGTGACCAGTCGCCCTCCCGCCATTGTCATAGCAAGGGATTCCGCGTGGCGATGCCTGTTCTGGATGCGTACATGGACGATGCTGTTCAGGAGTTTCTATTCGCAACTGCTTGTTTTTCCCAGGGTCAAGCACCTCGTCACCATCTCCCCGCACATGGTAGATGAACTTCGGCGATTCAACTTCTATTCTGGGGACATTACCGTAATCCCGAACGGAATCAACAGGGAGCTTGGTGATGTCTGCATTAAAAAAATAAAGCGGGAAGCGAAAACCATACTCTGTGTCTCGGAATGGAACAAACTGAAGAACACCACGTCATTGATGAGTGCCTTTTCCTTGCTGCGAAAAACACATCCGGATTGGCGGCTTATCATGGTTGGCAACTGTATGGATCGCAATGGTGCAGCACTTTGGGCGGAAAGGCATTTGGATTCATCAGAGAACATCATGTTCATGGGATTACAGCCGCAGTCGGAAATTCGACGGCTCATGAGTGACGAAGCGGATGTGTTCTGTAGCCCGACACTTGAGGAAAGTCTCGGCATGGTGTTTCTGGAGGCGATGTCGTGGGGATGTCCTTGCGTCGGTGGCGATAAGAGTGGCGCGGTCCCGTGGGTCTTGGACAATGGCAAGGCGGGCGTTCTTACCGATGTAAAGAGTCCCGCCGTGTTGGCTCGTGACATTGAAATGCTGATGCTGGACTATGCCCGTCGCAAAGAATTGTCCGCGTCTGCATTTATGCGCATCAAGAACAGCTTTATGCTTGACAATTTGATGGGTCTTTATGCCGATAAGATTCGAGAGGTCGCAAACGCCAAGGATTGAGATGCCGATGGTGCGCCAAGCGAAGCTCGGCAGGGCTAACAGAATGAAAGGAGTCTGTACGGCAAGGAAAGCGAAGTGCCGTTAGGAAGATTGGCTGCGCGGAGGGCGACCGACGCACAGAAGCCCAATCCGACAAAGGAATGAGCCAAACGAAAGTGAAGTCTCGCATGTACGCCTCGAAACTCCTAACCGAAAGGTCTCCTGTGGCCAAGCAGATCATGACAGCGGAAGCCGGCACGGACGCGCCGAAGTCGCTTTGCGATGCGCTCGGAGGGACGGGGCATAGGGATATGGCGCGTTCCGAGAGTCCTGCACGGGAACTTGGGAGGTCTGCCGCCGCGAAAGCGGGGGCAGAAGTCGGACGGGGCCGTAGTAGCGTCGAAGAGGGCAACGACCTCGGAGCGAAGGGTCCCCACATCGAGATCGCCTCGAACAGGTCGGTGGGTGCCGATTCGCTTCGGAAGAAGCGCATGACGGAGGAGGAGATTGCGACCATCGCGGCGAAGCACCGCATGGCGCGTTTCCTCAACAGGAAGAGCCTGCGGCGGCATCGGCAGAAGTTCGCGGACACCTACTACGGCGAATTGTCGCACTACGGCCTCTGCCGCCTCGCGTGGGCGGACATGAGGAGGGCGCGGATTTGACAGGGAAAAATGCGTGCGTATAATATGCGCGTGACAACCAAAGAAAGGGAAGAATCCATGGCAACGGGAAAAGCGCTCGATGGAAAGCCGTATGCGGGAAATCCGCACGTGTCGCACCGGCGGCAACGCCGAGGCGTGGGTCTCTACTCTACAAGGGGGGCGGATCAGAAATGAAAGGCAACATCAATCTTGAACGCATGAAGTCATATTTCGGGTTAAGCGTTCCGTTGGTGCTGTTCGCCGTCGTGACGGTCATTGACGCCCGCCTGAACCACACCGGGTTTTGGACGTCCGTACCCGATGGCTTTTCGCCGATTCTGTGGATTGTCATCGCTACGGCCTCGTTAGTGGGATTGTTCGTCGCCCTTGCGTTGATGTTCGGGAAGTTCGCGCGAATGCTGTATGTCTGCTGGTTCGCATGGGCTTTGCTTTACCAGTCCTTGGAATACGGGCTTAAAAGTGGATTCCAGCGTAGCCTCAATGGCGAGATCCTTCAG
>CAVJWR010000136.1:0-598 GCA_963653155.1 Limosilactobacillus gorillae | reverse complement strand
GTATCCGATCCCGAATCTTGCGCGTGTCTGGTGCGGTGTTGCCCTTGTCGCCTTCTTCTTCCTGTGCAACTTGGTCTGCTTGCATCCGGTGAAGGCCGCCTCTCGCGTCGGGTATTTCTATTGGCCGGTACTGGCGGGCGTTGAGTATTGCAGGCTGAAGACCCTCATGGGTTCGCTTGAAAAGACGAAGCTCCCCGAAGTCGTCGCAACGCGCAAGTCCGAGAAGCCAATCACCGGAGTTTTCGTGATTGGCGAATCGGCGACGCGTTCGCGTTTTGGCCTCTACAACCGCTTGCGCAAGACGACGCCGCGGCTTGAGGCATTGCGCAGCGGTGAACTGTTCGTGTTCTCGGATCTGGTCGGCTCGGCGGCGGGAACGGTCAGCGCGATTAGGTTCTTGACGACCAGCCTCACGCTTGACGGCTCGGAGCAGTCCGCTGTGACGCTTTATTCACTTCTCAAAAGGGCGGGATACTTCTGCCCATATATCGTGAATAACGCATACGACAGACCTCAGGGTATGCTCGGGCTGTTGTTCCGGGATTGCTCGGACATTGAAGACTTAAGAGGGGCTGGAGGCTATGATGCCCAGCTCATT
>CAVJWR010000135.1:1892-6686 GCA_963653155.1 Limosilactobacillus gorillae | reverse complement strand
TGATCGCCACGCCCCTTCACGTTCAGGCATCCATTCAGAGTCCAGCACGGGCCGAGCGTCGGCGCGAAGCCGCCAGATATGTTATCGGACGGGACTGGTGCGCCGATGATCGCATTGGTGATGGACGTCACTCCGGCCTGCGCATCAGAGATGTCGAATGTTCCGCCGTTCGGTCCGACAGTCACAAGTATCTCCGCCGTATAGTCAAGTGCGGCATCCATGTACGTCATGTTGTCGACGTCCACGCCCGCAAAGAAGAGATTCCTGCTCTTCTTCGTGTTGGCGTTCGGTGTCTGCGGCGAAATGCCGAATCCCGATCCCGCCTTGTACGTGCCGCCGTCAAGCATAAGGAATACGCCTGAAACATAGTCTACCTCCGGCTTGTCGTTCGTGTGGGACACTGGATTTGCCGCAAATACGCGGTCCGTCTCGATTACGCCTCCGTCTGTGACGACGATGTTCACCTGCGGGCAACGGTCTTCGCTGGTGCCCGTCAATGTTGCCCAGCCACCCTTTGCCACCTGAAAGCCGCCGGACTGGAAGCTGCCCTGTGCGCCGACAATCCTCACCATGCCGCCGCTGACCTTCAGGGTCACGACATCTCTCGCGGCGCATGATCCAAGCTTGAACGCACGATGCTCGCCAAATTCCAGCAGACTGCCCGCACCAACCTCAATGCAGGCCCTGTCTCTGAAATCTCCGCCAATGTACAGGGCTTCAACGTAATCCCAGCGATAGTCAGGCATGGCGTCGAAATGAACCTGGGCCCCGTCCAGAATGCCGATGTAGCGGCCACCAGCGGCAAGCTCCACGTTGCACGATGGCGCGAAATGCCATTTGCACGCTTCGCCGGCAAACACGATATCGCCGCCGTTGTGAAAGATCGACTGAACCCTGTACTGCCCATTCTCAACGGTACCCTCGCCGGAAAAGACCAGTCTGCCGTTGCAGACGCGAGAACCGACCGTCTGGTTCTCGTTCGATACGGTCAAAGACGATGCGGTCTGCCACACCCAGTCGCCGGATGCCGTGGCGGTCGCGCAGCCACCGACGGAAACGGCGGAATTCGCCGCGACACGAACAGATGCGGCCAGCGTAACGTCAAACGGCAACGTCAATGTGCCGCCCGCGAGGGTCAATGTAGTTCCCGCCGCAAAGCCGTCACCGCAGACTACAAGCTCTTCGCCGTCCGCAACGGTCACATCCGCCGCTTCGGCGGCGTATCCACGGCCAACGGCCCTGTACGCACCAGAAACCTTTGTTTCGTCTACGGGCTCTCCATACGGCAGATATGCGACAGACTCGTCGGACACGACAACCTTCATCCCCTCCGGCCAGTCCGCCGTGCGCGGTAGCGCGACACGCGTCGTGCCCGTCAACGTAAGCGTACCCGCATAGCCAGAAACGTCGCCGATGCGCAACACACTATCCGCCAGCACGAGATCGGCCGTGCCGAACGTCTCGGACAGGGATGCGATTGCGCCCGTCGCCCGCAGATGCACCGTGCCATTGAAAACAGTCAGATCGACGGACGGCAGTTGGTCGGACGAGAGAACAAGCCTTCCCGCACCCGTAACGGACAGCCGCCCGTCAGTTGGCGACGACGCGAGCGTAAGCGTGGCGTTCTCGGCGACTTTCACCGGCAGCGTGGCGCCGTCCTTGACCGTATAGACATATCCGTCGCCGAGCGTCACCGCACCAGAAACGACGCGCACAGCGTCAAGATCGTAGACGGTATTCGTAAGCGACGTTCGGTAATCCGACTGCATGTTGTCCGTCGATTCGACGACGGTGAAAGCCGCAACCGCGCCATCCGCGAGTTCCAGCGTCTTCGCATACCGGCGGTCCAGCGTGTTGCCGGATGCCTCCTTGTAGTAGAGTTTTGCGTTCGCCCCTTCCAACCGCAACACATCCGCCTTCAGCGTCGCCTCGGCCGTCGTCAGCGAGAGGCGTTCGCGGTTCCGCAGAACGATCGTCACCCCCGTCAGGTCACTCGCGCCCTTGAAGCGGATGCCGTTGCGGCCCTGACCGCCGTTCTGATCCGACGTCAGCGTCCATACGGTACCCTCCGCCGCAGAGACAGGGCACGCAATGGTAACGCCGCATGGATGATACCATCTCTGGGAAGTCTCCAACCGAATGCCGGCCATCGAAAACACATGCGACGTATCCCACGACGATGTTGCGTCGTATCCGCCTTCGCCCACCGACAGCGTTCCGGAGCCAGACCACTCGCCGGCGCCTGACTTGTACTTTATGCCATAGGCAGAGACGTCCGCACCAATGGAGAAAGAGCGATAGCCCGTGCCGATTGCCGCCGGATATCCGGCCGATCCGGCTATCAACCAGTTGCCGTTAGTCCATGCGGCTACCGAGCCATCGTCAAGCATGAGGTTGCCAGTCTCCAAAATGTTGCCCTTGTTCTTCACATTCCAGTAGTTGACCGGCTCCGCGTCCAAAACGAAGCCGACAGAGGCAAGGGCAAGCGTAAGAAGCAATTTTTTTTTTCATTGCGGGGGATTCCTTTCAAACTGTCACTTTGTCACGGGATCCAAAATCTCGAATGCGCGGCGGCGAAGTCGCCGCTGCGTTGCCGCGTCATACGTCCTGCGCGTCGGATCAAGCTCCGCGAGGAAAGCCTTGGCGCGAGGATCGGATGACGTCTTCAGCATGGTAAAGAGGCAATGGTCTTCGATGCCGTCGCGGATGGCCTCCGCACGCAGGGTAGGCAGGAACCGCCCGTTCGGCCCCATGCAGAAATAGCTGCCGCCACCGTTAAGGCCCGGAAAGCTCTCAGGATTCCATCCGGTCGCGCCAGCCGATGTGATGGGCTTCTCGTTAGAGCTCTGCCAGCGGCTGACCGTCCATACAAGCCAACCGTCCACGCGCTGGGCAAAGGCCCTCGCCCCCAGTTCCGCGCGCACGGATGCAAGCGAATTCATGTCGATTGTCATGTAGATCGTGTAGTACCACACCTGGTTGCCGTACTGGCGGCGGAACTTCTCAGCGGTCTTGAAGTCGTAGGCATCAGTCGTGGGAATCCATCCCTCGATCATTCCGAGCGTCCGTGGGTCTTCGGACGGCACGGCGGTAGAGTCGATGCGAAGATCAGGGAACTCGGCCTTTACCGCATGTGTCAGCTCGCTGATGGCCGGAACGTAGCTGGCCGCGTATTCGTCGAAGGAATATGAACCCACATACTTGAATAGCCCGGCGGCCTTGAACGCAGGAATCGCCTCGCGCAGCTTCTTAAGGACGGATTCGATCTCTTCAGGCGGATAGTGCGCCCTTTCCTCATCCGACAGCGATTTCCAATACTCTTCTGGCGTCTTGAAGCCCTTCTTGCGTCCATGCCGCTCAAAATGGCTGTCCGTCGGGTTCGGCATGTAAAGGATGGGGATGTAGTTCATGCCACGCTTCACCTTGTCGCGACATTCATCGACGGACGGCGGCTCACGCGTGTAGATGCTCATCGGGTTGAGCCTGTATTCGTCGAGAATCCAATCCTTGAAGCGCGGAATCGCGTCGCCCATCAGCTTGGAGCCGTAGCACGACGTGGCCGTACGGATCGACGACTCTACAGGCAGCGTGACGTCATGCACGACAACTGATACCGGCACATCCGCATGGCCGGATCCTTCCGCCGATACCGTCACGATGCCACGATACGTCCCCGGCGGCGTGTCTGGCCGTGTGCGGAAACGCACGTGAAACGCCTCGATGCGATTCGCGCAAACCTCCGCGACCACGTTGGTGAAGTCGCAGATCGGGTCGAAGTGCTCGCCAAGGAGATGCGCCGGACCCTTCGTGGATTTTATGGTGACGCGTCCGACCGGCGCGGCCTCGGCAACCGGCAGGCAATGCCCCGCAGAATCCCGGAATGCGCCAGCACGGATCGTGACGTTGGTGAGCGCACGATCAGCCGGAGAGAGCACGAGCAGCTGCAGGCCCTCGCGTTCGCGACGTGCGAGATCGAGCCTCGCCCCTCCAACGTCGAAAGCGGCGGTCAGCGGATCATTCTCTGGCCGTACGCGCTCAAGGCCATCCAGTTCCGCCACGGCGAATGCCGCATCCGGATGCGCGGCGGCAGAACGTGCGCGTATATCCGCAAGACGCGCCGCCGTGAAATCGGACTGCATCCGAATCAGACGAGAACCGGCTTCACGGGCCGTCAGCTCGCCACGACGGACACGCATCGGCAAGGCCCTCAGCGACGCGGCTTCGGCCGTGCGCCCGATGGACTCAAACGCCTCCGCAAGCCTCGCGGCCCGTTCCGGCACGGTGGATACAAGCCGGAGCCGCTTCATCTGGAACTCCGCGTCATCGCCAGGATGCGAACGGTAGACGGTGAAATTCTTCATCTTCGTGAAGTCGAACTGGCCACGCACGGACAGGTCTACCGTGTATACCGGCAACTGCTTCTGCTCCGCATCCGCCTGCTTGTGCTCGAAATCGCCATGTCCGCAGCGGTCGCGGAGGGTGACGGAAAACGAGCCGCCCTTCCGGGCGAACATTCCGTATTCCAGCCGGTCAAATGCGGAGCAGTCCTCAGGCAAGTCGAAGTTTACCGCCGGCCAGCGCTGGTTTTCGCTCCGCCCGTCATAGCGCGGCAGAATGATCCGAACGCCATCGTCTGTGCGCTCGAAACGGCCATGGCAGCCGGTCGAGAGCCCTACCGACTTCAGGTCGATCTCCTGCACGAACGGATCGGCATCCGCACTGACGGCGGGCATAAGCCGCACAAGCGATACGCCAAACGTCGGCAACTCGAATGCGAGTGTGCGCCCTTCGCCC
>CAVJWR010000135.1:0-1882 GCA_963653155.1 Limosilactobacillus gorillae | reverse complement strand
GGCCCGAAGTCTGCCGACACTGGCCGCCACGAACCATCCGATATCGCCACGTTAGCCGAAAGGGGGCGATCAAGGACATTGCAGGCGAGCACGTACAACACTCCATCCTTCTTCCATGCGCGACAGGCAAGCGCTTCGTCCGACGCGACTACGGCAGGGCACGGCTCAGCCGAGAGCAAAATGTCCGTGCGGTCTGCGACCTCTTGGTGCGTCTTGAGGACCACCTGCCACGTATCGGATGTCACGGCATGATAGCGGAAGGAGAAGAGCCCGTTTGCGCCGCCGGCGATGTGCTGCCACAGCATCGACCGCAATTCCGTCTCGTTCGGGAATCGGTTCTTTTCCTTCGGCCTCCCGTACCAGGACCAGTCGAACGTCTGCGGCACGCTCCAGTTCGCGCATACGCCAAACATCTTGTCCATGCCTCCCCGCATGAAATCCGTCACCGTACGCAACGGCTTCTCAGGCACGGGATAAGGGTCAAGGCCAATGACGTCTGTCGTGGGGAGGAAGCCGCGCAGGTCGTACAGGCGATCCTGCACAAGGTAGCATGGATGGTCAGGATCAAGCTCGCGGGCGAGTCCATACAGCCGGCTCTGCTCAGAGAGTTTGTCGGCGCTGATCTCATCTCCGATGTACCATGCGAGAAGCGCCGGACTTTCGCGTATCTCCGTGATCTTCCGGCGAAGCTCCGCTTCCGGCAATTCGCGGTCAAAGGCCGAACAGGTCTTAAGGCCAAGCCGTTCAAAGGTAGAAAGCAGCTTGCTGTTCGGCATGATGTAATGCACCACTGAATTGAACGGCGTATTGGTGAGCGATTCCAGATTCCTTACCGAAGGATAGCAGTAGAGGCCAATCGGGAAGAACGGTTTGCCGTCGATCAGGCAACGCTTATGGTCGTCGATCTGCACACGGCGGCGCGGCATCGCTTCCACACGAAAAAAGTCTACTTCTGACTTGCCGATGCACCGGTTGCCGACATACAGCCCGCATCCTATTTTCTGCGGCCCCTTGGCGAACTTCCCTACATCCAGCGAGACGGAGGCCGCATCTTCCGTATGTTCATCGGCCGGCGTCTGCCGGTCAACGCCTTTCGCGTCTTTCCAGGTGAACACTGCCTTCGTTTTGCCGACCATATCCGGAGGCGTATCGAGTGCGGCATGGAAGCGCACCTTCCCTCCAACCGCAGTGTTGCGGTATGCCGACGAGACCACGAACGCGACCGGCTTGGCCTCAACGCGTTCGACGGTAACATTGTCAACGGCAAAATGCCCGACAGTGCCCTGGGCCACATGGATCGCCAGACGTGTCCTGCCTATGTTGGAAGGCAGAATGCCGGAGATCGTGCGCAGCGCCCAGTCTCCATCCTTCGGCGTCCCCTCCGCACGGGAATAGAGTGCGGCGATCCATTTGCCTTCGGTGTCGTACATCTCAAGGGTGACATGGGCTCCGTATCTGTCCTCGGATTTCAGGCCTTCGGTCTTCACGAGGGCCGACAGCCGCACCGTATTTCCCTTGCGCAACCCCGTTACGTCCTGCATGGCGGACGCCAGCTTTCCGGATGGTTCAGCCGACGACCATACGAGACCGCCGGATCCATTGTGTCCGCCGTTCTTCTCGATACGGAAGCCGTTCGTAAGATACCACGCCTTGGACGAGGCATCTTCGAACGTAGAATTGCCTACAGTCATCATCTCGCCGAACGACTGCATCGCTACAGCGGCGATCATGACTGCATAGGACAGAACCGCATGCGGCTTTCCGACGAACACATTCCTTCCTGTTGCCAAGTTTAATTCCTTCCCTTATGGTTTGAAATGACGGCAATTATATCGTTTTTTTTTTATTGTCAAACCAGGCGGGCATTAGGAGACTCCAAGGC
>CAVJWR010000134.1:470-6729 GCA_963653155.1 Limosilactobacillus gorillae | reverse complement strand
CCCTCCTTGCGTGAGAGTTCGCCGCTCGTCCGCTGATTTCCCCTCAAATGAACACATAGATGCTGGAAAACTCCTTCTGAAGGCACTTGCGGAAACCGTCCATTGCGTTACCGTCAATCCACCCCGCGTTGGAGATAAACGCGATGATTCCGCCACCATTGCGCCTTTCCTGCTTGTCGGCTTCTTCAAGCCGATCAGTCGCCCAACGAAAGGCCTTGATGTAGGAGTCGTAGAGCGAGTTCTTGTTCGTTGCCTTTGAACCGGCGGCATATTTCGTGGCGATATGCCTTTCTAGTTCGGGATAGGTCTGGTTCTGCGCATTGTCATTCGCACTCTTCTGCCCGACCGAATATGGTGGATTGCCGATGATGATGCGGATCGGCGCTTTCTTCTGCCGAATCACGCGTTCAGAGTTCGAGTGGAACATCTCCGAGAACAGCTTGTCCGAATCGTCGGACTCCGCCAACTGAAACGTGTCCGTCAGGCAGATGCCGTCGAACGAGCGATAACTCTTCTTTTCACCCATCAAGTCGTGATAGACGTTCTCGATGTTGATCGAGGCGATGTAATACGCCAGAAGAACCAGTTCGTTCGCGTGAAGTTCCCGTTCGTACTTGCGAGGCAAGTCCTTCGACTTGATGATGCCGGACTGCAGCAACCGCGTCATGAAGGTTCCCGTGCCGGTGAAGGGATCAAGAATGTGGACGTTCTCATCCGTCAGCGAACGGTTGAATTCCTTCTTCAGCACGTCTTCGACCGAGCGGATGATGAAGTCAACGCATTCGACTGGCGTATAGACGATGCCGAGTTTTTCGGCGACCTTCGGAAATGCACTCTTAAAGAACTTGTCGTAAAGCTCGACAATGACGCGCTGCTTGCCCTCGGCGTTGTCAATGCCCGAACAGCGTTCCTTGATGGACTTGTAAAACTTCGCCATCACGTCCATTTCTGCCGTCGGCACCTCTTCGTGCAAGAGGTCGATCATCTTCTGCATCGAGACCGAAACGGGATTGTTCTTGACGAACGAGTAATCCTCGAACAATGCCTCGAACACGGGTTGCGTGATGATGTGCTGGGCCAGCATCTCGACCGCCTCGGCCCGCGACACGGACGGGTTGAGGTTCTTGTGCAGCCCCTCGACGAATTCGTCAAACGCCTTCTTGTGCGGCCCTTCTTCAAGAACAAGCCGCTTGATGCGCGCGATGTGCCGCTCGGCAATTGCCGCGACGTCCTTCGCCCAGAGTTCCCAATAGCGGCGTGTGCCGACTTTCTTTACCATGCGGGCATAGATAATGCCCTGCAATTCGGTAAATTTCATCGAGAACTCAAGCTGAACGGCTCGCCGTTCCCTTTCCCGTTGCGTGGCCTCCAAGACCGCACCGACATCCGCATCGGAATCGTCACTTCGGCCGCGTTTCGCGTCCAGTCCCGGTATCGTATCGACGAGGATGCGGTCGGACTTGTGCTTGTTGAGGTCAATCTTGTTGATCTCGGCATTGAAGCGGTCGTCGTGCGCCCGAAGCGCGTTGAGAACCGTCCAAACAACGGCAAAGGCATCGCTCTTGTCCAATGCCTCTTCGGGACTCATGTCCTCTGGGATGATGACCGGAATGATGATGTAGCCGTATTTCTTCCCCGGTGCACGGCGCATGACGCGGCCGACAGACTGGACAACATCGACCTGAGAGTTCCGCGACGAAAGGAAGATCACGGAATCGAGCGAGGGAACGTCAACACCTTCGGACAAACAGCGTACGTTTGTCAGAATGTGACAGTCTGACGAGTCAGAATCGGCTGCCGCGTCGTTCAGCCACGCCAAGTGCCGGGCCCGTTCCGCCGCCCCCATCGTGCCGTCGACATGGCGGGCATCAATCCGCACGACCGCGTGACGCTCAGACGGCGACAACGATTCGTAATAGGTCTCCTTCTGCGCATTGAAGACATCCGTGATGTGCTTTGACGCCTTGATGTTCTGGCAGAATGCCACGGCCTTGTGCATGAATCCTGGATCGGACTTGCTGACAAGTTCCCTGTCGAGAAGCGTTCGCTTAGACAGCGCGTTGATGCAGCCAATCAACTTCGAGACGTCATCCGCCCGCACCTCGCCCTTGTCCGATGCGATGGCCGTCTGAAACGCCGCAGGGATCTCATCCTTCGTGACGGTCAGGACAAGGACTTTGTAGTCGGACAACAGCCCCTTCTGAACCGCCTCACCGAAGCCGATACGGTAGACTTCCGCGCCGTAGATGGCCGCATCGTCCATCGAGCAAAGGTAGGCATCCGCCTCCTTGGCCTTGTCCTTCACCTCGTCCTTGTAAAGGCGCGGGGTCGCAGTCATATAAATGCGCTTTTTGCCAAAGACGTTTTCGTTGTCATGGACAAGAACAAACGCAGAATCGTCCTCCCCCTTGACCGTGACGCCCGTCGTGCGGTGCGCTTCATCGCAGATGATAAGATCGAAGTCGAACGCATGGGCGGTTTCCCCGTTCAGTTCTCTTTGTGCCTCCATGATGCGCGGCAGGGACTGATAGGTCGAGAACACGACACGCATGCCAGGTGCTTTCGTCTTTATCAGGTCCAGCGCATGGAACTGCTGTTTGATCGTGGCGACATCGGTCGAGGCGGGCATGGCAAGGTCTTCGACCGAAAACCCACCGTAATCGTTCTCACGTTGCTTCTTCGAGACTTCCGCATCCGAACAGACACACATCGGGCGAATTCTCTTCGTGGCAAATGTCGTCCATTCGTTGAGAGTCTGGGCGAGCAGGGCAATTGACGGGACGAGGAAGAGGACGAGCCCATCGTCGCCAACTTCGCGCTCGGCGATCTTGAGGGACGTGTATGTTTTGCCCGTGCCACAGGCCATGATCAGGCGACCGCGTTGCTCAGACTTGAAATGCTCATGGAACTTGGCGATTGCCTTCTCCTGGTGATCCAACGGCTCGCGCGCGTTCAAGACAACGCCGGCACCGTGAGCACCCTCTTCGAGTTTCCCCCAATCGACAGGTGCATTGATGAGCTGGCGCAAACCGATGATGAAATGCTTGATGGGCAGGTTCTTGAACGCTTCAATGGCATTTGACGAGAACTTGTCCGTCGTTGCAATCCAGACAAGTTGGGAGAACTTGGTCGGCAGCATGTTCTCGTCGTTGAATTGCTTCATCGCCGTGGTAATGAACGTATCCACCTCAGCCTTCTGGATGGAGACGTTCTCTTGGTAGCACTTGCATTGAATCGCCCAATAATGGCCATCCATCGTCCGTGCGACAAGGTCAATGCCGACATCGTGACCCGATCCGAAGTCCCTGCGGAAAGGAAAATCGCGCCAAAGCCAAATGTCCTTGAAGTAAACCCCGTACTTGGGGTCTGCCCAAAGATACTCGCGCATCAGTTCCTCAAAACGAGTACCCTTGTTGGCCTCGGAGAAAGACTCGCGGCGGTACTTCTCAAGAATCTTCGTGAACGGTGTCAGCATATGCGCCTTCGTTTTGCGTGTGGTCATCAAGGCCGTGTCTCTTATTGGACACGGCCTTTTTAAGGGTGCATTATATCAAAATTATTCTCAAAAAGGCGTATTGATGAGCTGCACACGACACTGGGCGGCTATTCGATGCGCAGGGTGGAAAATTCGATAGCGTGCGGACGTTCTGGGCCATTCGGGAATAGCCATGCCCCCAACGAAAGGGCGACCTTAGCCACTCGCCTTGCATCGAGCGTCGGTTCCTGCGGCGGCGGGCCACATTCCTTCCAATGCGAAAAATAGCGGAAGGATTCTACCGGCATACGGATGTCGCGCCACGCCGTCGTAAGATTGACTGTACGCCCCCACGGACGCCCCGCATCATCGTACAGGACGAGTTCGACCTTGGTCGTATGTGCTGTCGCCGCACGCAAACGGATAACCACCGTCTTAGGACGCGCCGCATCGGGAAACGTTGCGCGAAATGCGCTTCCGTCCAACTGTTGACGGAACTGGAAGAACCCTTTTCCGCCCTTGAACGCCGCGACATGCAAACGATATGCGGGCGAGCCATCCGCATCCTGCGCCCGCTCATGCCACGCCTTGCTTCCACCAAACAGCCAAGCGTTCGCCGCACGCTCCGGATCGAACAGATTCCAGTCCGCAGACCGTGCGCAGACATCAACCGTTCCCGTCGATCCAACCATGCCACCTTTGCCCTTCGCCACAACCTGTACCTGCCAACGGCCTGGCGTCAATGTCCCCGCCGCAAGTCGGACGGTCCCATTCTGTACAGGCCGGCGCACGATCTTGCCCCGACCATTCACGAACGAGAGTTCCGCGACCGAAGCAAAAGCAGTCGGACAGTCAATCGCAGTCTCACGGTCAGCCCGGATCTGTCTTGGGATGCGCGGCCCGGCCAAGACCGTAGAGACGAGCGGCGGCATTACGAAGCGTGGTCCATGAGTCCCAGCTGACGCAGGAGCAATCTTTCCGCCGCGTTCGAGCACATAGTCGCCCGGGGCGATCTCAAGCACGAAACGGTCGCCGAGATCCGGCAGGTTCACCGCCAGCTTCACCTTCCGATCAAGCGCGGCAACCTTGACGCCTGGCGTACCTGTGAACGGATCGGCTACGCGAAAGATGTCCGGATATAGCTGAAGCCGCCATTTCCCCGGTGCCAACCGATCAAGGAAATATGCGCCTGTACCCTCAGAGTCAACGACCGTAGAACGTCCGACACCCCAGACGTGCCGCAGTTTCGACGGATCCGGCGGCGGCGAAAGTGCGCCGTTCGTATAGTAATAGACATCGTCCGTTGCCAACTCTGCGGCATCGCGTGTTCCGTCGATCCGAAACGGCGGCGCGACAAGCGTGTTCGTTACGGTTTCGTAGGACGTGAAGCGCGGCACGCGGCGAAAGATTTCCGCCCCGATGGCCATCGCGATCGCCTTGCCGGGCGTGTACGCGAGATTGAGGTAATGCGTGCGCGTCGCGGCGTTTTCGGACGCGAGCGGCAACTCGTCGTACTGGAACATCGCCGCCGTCTGCATGCCAACGCCGCGAAACATCATAGCCAACGCCGGCACGAGGCACGTCGCGCATGTGTCGGCCGAGTCGAACTCGTAGACGATACGCGCCTTGCCAGTCGCAGCGGCGTTTGTGACGGACTCGAACGGCACAATGCGGCCAAGGTCGGGCGGTTCCGTCTCACATCCATGCTGGATGCCTGTAGGATAGGCGCTGGCCGTGATGCCATCGATGCGGCCAGCACAGATCGCCTCCGTCCTCCCCTGCCATACGCTGAAGAAGACCGGCGTCTTGGTGCCCGTCGAGCGGATCGCGTCCGCAAACGCATTCACTTTCGCCGTCAGCTGCGCGTCTGTGAAGCCTTCCACGTACTTCGGCTCGTTGAAGCACTCGAATGCAACGATGCCCGGCTCATCCGCCAGCCGCACATGCGTATAGCGGTTCGTGTGCGAGACGAATTCGCGCAGAAAGCGCGTCACCACCGGCTCCAGTTTCGAATCGCTGCAGAGCCGTTCCTTTGAATATTTGCGGGAAAAGCCGTTCGGATCACCCGGTGCCTTCCGTGGACTGAACCACGCGATCGGCGTAAGCACCACCTTCATCCCATTGGAGATCGCCGCAGAAACGAGGTAGTCGAACGCCTCAAGATGTCCATTGTCGACAAGCGCACCATCCTCAGTCGAGATCTGGCAGTCGATCGCGTGGAGACGCAAGCAGTCGAGTCCGAGACGACGGAAATGCGCCAGATCGTCATCTATGACACGATGCATGTCAAGCCCGCGCGAGGTCAAGGCCGTGTAGTCCGACCAGAACGGCGCGTAGTAGTTGACGCCGAACGCCGTCACCTCCCGTCCATCCGCATCGCGCAGCAACCCGTTCCCCTCAATGATCTGCGCGAGTTCAGCACGGGCGGCACGAAGGGTCTTCGGATCACGCGCATACGCCTCCTCGGCGCGGGATTCGCCGCCGAACCAGATCGGATCCGCCGTAGGTTTCTCGTATGTGAGCGTAGTAGAATAGCGGCCCCTCACCCCCTCGAACAGCATCGCCGCCAACAGAATCGAAAGCGTCATCGCATCACCTTGCCATTTCTCAACGCAGGATCACCCGACAGCCAAGGCTCCCGATCCGCAGCCACAACGCATTGTCCCGCACCCCGTCCTTTCATTGATCCGCCTAAGCCATGTTCGGCAAATAAGCCCCGAATGCGACAAGCTTTTGCTGAAGGTTTCTCACGTCGATGGCATGGACATCGCCCGTGCCGTCATT
>CAVJWR010000134.1:0-460 GCA_963653155.1 Limosilactobacillus gorillae | reverse complement strand
CCAACGCCGCCGCAAAGCCCGCCGCCTGTCCCGTAAGATAGCACGCCGGCATCACGCGGATCGAGGCCTGCACCTTCTGATCCGTCGAGACGCACCGTCCCGCGACGAGCAGGTTCTTCACGCCTTTCGCGCAGAGGATGCGGTACGGGATGCCATAGCTTTCGCCCTTCCCGTACTTGTAGAGACGGTCGAACTCTTCGCGATGCCGCTCGTACGCCGCCTTGTCCGCGCTGGACGGATGGATGTCAATCGGATAGGCATAGCGACCGATCTCGTCGGGGAAGATCGCACGTTTCATGTAGTCTTCAAGCGTCATCACGTAGTCACCGCAGATGCGCCGCGTCTCTCGTACGCCCATCAGTGCGGCGGTTTCGACAAGACGCACATTCTCAAGGCCACGCTTCAGGTATTCGCGAAAGTATCGCTGGTACTCCTGCATCGATTCGCGACCGCGCAGATA
>CAVJWR010000133.1:0-6845 GCA_963653155.1 Limosilactobacillus gorillae | reverse complement strand
CGTGATGACCAACGCGGCGGTCCTTGCCGAGCGCATCCTGTGGGCAGATGCCAACTATGCCGAGGGAGATTCCGACGGCACTACCGACAAGCCATACCAAACGCTACAGGCTGCCGTAGATGCCGTGACGGACAAAACTCCAACGGTCATATACGCAAAAGAGGGCGACTACGGCAGTGGCGAGACATTCTACAACAACCGCTCAAACCGGGTGGTGATCGTGGACAACCGCGACATACTCCTAAAGGCGGTCGGCGCCGTGGAAAAGACCATCATTCGAGGCAAGGAGGCTTCGCCCGAATGCCAGCAGCAGCCCACATACTATCCGGGTTGTGGCTCTGATGCGGTATCCTGCCTCTCCATGGGCACCAAGAATTCGGCTTGCGCGGTTCAGGGATTCACCTTTGCGGATGGACGCTCAAACTGCCAGGACTATACTACGGATAAGCAATCCGACAGATGTGGCGGGGTTGAAGGGCCTTCGACATCGTCATATGCCATTGGGCAGATACTCGATTGCGTATTCACGAATTGTGCGGCGGTGCGTGGCGGAGCGTTCTATGGCGTGTGGGCGAGCAGATGCCGCATTGTCGATTGCCGTGCGTTTGGCGGCGTGACGCGTTATGGCGTACTCTCATCAACCTACGTGGATCGCTCGAATGTTGCCGGAGATGCGGCAGTGAAGCCAGATGGCGTGGCGGCAAATTTTGTTGTCGGTACAGGCACCATCGGAGTGCATTTGACGATGGATCATCCGAAAGATCTTGCGTCACGGGGCGCTGACCAGCTGTATCAGCTTGCCAATGTCGGGCAATACTGGACATTTGGAGGCATCCCCTTCTATGGTACGGTGGCACGGAACGTCTGGACGAGCGGAAACGCGATCGGGCATACCTATGGCGCACCTTTGTTCGTAGACGAGGACAATGGCGATTTCCGGCAACTCTCGGCATCTTGCGCCATATCGGGAGGCAACTTCGGAAATGACGGAACGGATAGGTATGCCGATGCGATGGATGTCTATTCGACATTTGCCGCGACGGGGCTTGACGGATATCCGATTCGGTACACGGATGGGGTCCCGATGGCGGGGGCGTACCAGCGACCGGTTGCGGCATTGGCGGTTGCGGCATCCGAGGGATCCATTTCCGTGAACGGATCCACGGGGCCGACTACGAATGTGATGCCGGACTCGGTTACCGTGAAGATAGAGAACGGGTCTCGCCCCGTCATCGGCTTCACTGCGGGTGGCGAACGTTATGATTACGACGGCACCAGGCAGAGCTGGACGTTCGACCCGAAGGATTACCCTTCGGACGAGACATTCTCCGTCACGCCGATCTATGGCACAAATTGGTATGTGAATGCGTCCATGCCGGACAATTCTGAGAACGGCTTCACCGCCGCGACAGCGAAGCGCACGTTCCATGGCGATGGGGGCGTGATGGCGAATGTCATTGATGGCGATTGCGTCCATGCCGCCGAGGGCGTGTACGCCGAGGGCCATGAAGTGCCGATAGGGTTCCTGCGCAGGAGGCTCGTCGTGCCAGCCGGAGTCACGGTGGTTGCGGACGACGGCCCCGAAAAGACGTTCATCGTAGGTGCTCCAGCGACAGAGTCTGGTGCGGAAGGCTATGCCGTTGACGAATGGGGGCGTGGAACGAATGCGGTCGCGTGCGTATACCTCAAGTCAAATTCGCAGAAGGTGGCGACGGTGCGCGGCTTTACGCTGACGGGCGGGCGCACGCACTTCTTCTATGGCTTGAGCGCATCAAGCGGAAACTGGGACAACAACACGATCGGCGGCGGCGCGGCGGCATTCCAGAGCTACGATCAGGCATACAATGCGCGTGTTGAGAACTGCATCGTCTCCAACAACGTCTCATGCCGTGGAGGCGCGTTCAACTCGGTGTACGCCATAAATTGCAGGGTGTTCGACAATGTGGCGAATTCTGGCGGCTGTTCGGCCAATTCATTCCATCAGGGATGCATCGTGGATCTCAATCGCGGCGCGAACGCGGTTTCGACTCCCCGTTCCGTATGGAATTGCACGATTGGTACGGGCAATGTCGGGCTTGATGGCTTTGCGACATATGGACTTCGTGGCGCGTATGGCAGGGATGGCGGAGTGTTCAACACTCTCTGCCTCGGATACGCATGCGACGTGACGAACGCCAACAGCTCGATATTCGGGAGGCGCAGTAGCGAGAACGTAGATGTATCCGCTCCCGGTGTCGTAAATTGCCTTGTCCTTGAGGCGGATGAGATGCCGGTGGACGGCAGTTATGCGCCTGTGATCGGCATGAATCCCGCAGTGGATGCCGGAAACCCGGAGTTGGCAAAGAATGAGTGGTACGGTCTCCATGACATCTATGGAAATCCTCGCGCCGTAAACGGGGAGCGGATGGACATAGGTGCGGTCGAGTCGGATTGGCGTGAGCGCTATTCACGCGACATCGCGAAGTCCATGCGATTCTCGGTTTTGGAGGCTTCGCCGTCTGTCGTGGAATCTGAATCTGGTACGGTGACGATACCGAATGGCGGAACGATGTCCGTGAAATGGCGCGGTAACGGCCGTGTCGCCACCTACATTCTCATGGTGCGCCTATCGGGTGCCGGAGTGCTGTCCGTGGACATCAATGGCCAGCCTTCTGATTCCGTGTCGTCAGAGGGGGAGCATGCCATTCGGTTCATGAGTGCCTTGGATGAGGATGTCGTTGATTTTGCATACGCCGGAGATGGCGTTGCGGAGATAGTGTCGTCCAGGCGCGAGCAGGGATCGCTGATGATCCTGCGTTAAGCAAACCGGAAGTGATTTGAAGGCAGGTCGCAATCTGTTGTGACCGAAGGTATACGAAAAGGGGGAAGAAGATGTACGGGAAAATAGTGGCGTTGTTGGCGATGGTTGCATTGGCGGGATGCGATGATGGCGTTAAGGTGTCGTCATTCGGATTTGATCCAAAGGATTCCACGGAGATAATCCAGAGGGTGATCGATTCCGGCGCACCGAAGATCGTGTTTGACAGGCAGTCCGGGCCATGGATTGCGCGTCCCCTCGTAGGTCGGTCGAACATTGAGATCGTATTCGAGGATGGCGTCGAGCTTGTCGCGAAGCGTGGGGAGTACCGTGGCATACGCGACTATCTCTTCCGTTTCGAATGCGTGAGCAACGTGGTCATTCGCGGATTGGGCGAGAAGGGCGGCACATTGCGCATGTGGAAGAGCGACTATCAAGATCCAAAGCAGAACTACGCCAAGAGCGAGTGGCGGTATGCGCTTAGGCTTTGCGCTGTGGAGAACGTGCTTGTGGAGAACATGAGTTTCCGTTCGTCGGGTGGGGACGGAATAGTGATCGGCGCGAAGAATGGCAGGAACTCCAAGAACGTCACCATCCGCAAGTGCATTTGCGACGACAACCACCGCCAGGGGATAAGCCTCTGTTCTGGCGAGGGAATACTGATAGAGGATACGATACTCTCGAACACGAAAGGTACGCCGCCGGAGGCCGGCATAGACCTTGAACCGGATCATGCCGGAGAGGTGATCAAGGTCACGTTGCGCAATGTCATCTCCAAGGGGAATGCGGGGAACGGATATGACATCTACCTCAGGCAGCTTCGCGACCATTCAAGTCCGGTTGAGGTGAAGATCGAGAACTGCAAGTCCATTGGCAACAGGAATGGCGCCTCCGTGTGCGGCGACAATTTCGGGGATACGGGAGTGGTCAAGGGACTCGTGGAATTCGTCGGTTGCGAGTTCATCGGATCGAGAAGCGAGGCGATACGGATCATCGGCACTCCGGCAAATGCGTTGGACGTGGCGTTTCGCGATTGCACGATCAGCAATTCCGCGAGCGACGTGAGCATTGCGGCGGGATCCTCGCGTCAGGGGCCTGCGGATGGAATTTCTTTCGGCAATCTCACCATCTACCAGCCGAAGGCCCGTCCTTGGTTCAGCAACGGGCGGCAGAGTTTCGGTCCGGTGGCTACGAACGTGAGCGGCATGGTTGCCGTCGTCACGCCTGACGGCAAGCGCGAAACCGTCAAGGTAGACCAGTCGTGGATCGATAAGAACATGCCTGCCGTGAATGGTGGCCGGATGCCCGCGCCGCGTGTGGCCCTACCTTCTGCCGAACGGGTTACAGTGGTTGACTCGAAGCCTGGCGAGCTTGCGGATCTTTCGCCTGTCGCGCTCGTGTATGGCGGACATTACGTGTTCTTTGCGGACAAGGCCGGGATGGTGAAGTTCACGGCGCATCAGCTTGACGTGACGGGAAAGCGCCCTGAAACCGCCAAAAAGACGTACGTGAGGCAGATCCTGCCCAATGGCAAGAAGGGGAAGCGCTGGGAATTTAGCACTCCGGGATTTGCGGGCGGCGAGATATCTTTCAAGGCCCCGAAGGCGGGTTTCTATGAGCTTGAGCTGCCGAATGGCGGCACCCGGCTCGTCCTCGACCGTTCGTCGGTGCCAGTAGGCATCGATGTGCGGACGAAAGAGCATATCGTCGGCGGAATCAAGGGGAAGCCGGGAAGACTGTGGTTCTGGTCGCCGGGCGACCGCATGGTTTCATTCTGCGTGGCTGGCGATGACTACAACCGCTTTGCGGCGAAGCTCACGGGGCCGTCTGGCGTGGAGTTTGCGCGGCAAGACATCGTGGAAGGCCTTTGCGCAATGGACATTCCGGCTGGCAGTGCCAATGCCGGCCTGTGGCAGGTTGATTTCTCTGCGGCGAAGCGTCCGGCATACGATTGGGTGCGCGTAGACCTTTCGGGCGTGCCGGGAGTGCTGTTCCTCTCGTCCGAGAAATACTGGAAGTGACGTCACCCATGCCCAATATTTGCTATAATACGGGCATATGAAAAACAAAAAGTTTTTGGTGGCTGCGGCATGCATGTTTGCCGCAGCGGGTGTTTTCGCGGCGCATGATGGCGGTACTCCGCCATATCCAAACTTTGGTCTGCCAAGGGTGGAGGAAATGATGTTCCTCGTCCTGCAGATCGGAGTCATCATATTTGCGGCACGTGTAGGGGGTGCCATAGCCTCCCTATTCAAGCTCCCGTCGATCCTCGGCGAGCTTGCGGCCGGCATCGTGATCGGTCCCTGGGCCTTGGGCGGCATCGGGATTGGCGATGGTCTCTTCGCTGGCGGTCTCTTCCACGGCGCGGAACTTCGCGCCATCGCGAAGGAGACCGGGCATATGTTCGACGCGACGTCTCCTGCCCTCTACGGCATTGCGACTCTCGCATCGGTGATCCTGCTGTTCCTCTCCGGGCTTGAGACCAACCTCAAGCTATTCCTCAGGTATTCGTTCGTCGGGCTGATGGTCGGCCTTGGTGGCGTGATCGTCTCGTTTGTGTTCGGCGACCTCTGCGCTGTCTACCTTCTGCCCGAGTTCTTCGAGCATTTCTCGTACCTGAAGGGCTTGCCGCTCGCCGAGGCGATGACGAAGGAGGCGCCGCTCTACATGGGCATCATGTCCACGGCGACCTCGGTAGGCATCACGGCGCGTATCCTTTCCGAGAAGAAGCAGATGGATTCCGAGGAGGGCGTGACGATCATGGCGGGTGCCGTGATCGACGATGTCCTTGGCCTCATCGTGCTTGCGATCGGCAACGGCATCATCGTCGCGAACCATGCGACGGCGAAAGTCGGCGGCGCGGCTGGCGCGATGGACTGGGGCGCGATCGGCCTTGTCGCGCTCAAGGCGTTCGGCGTGTGGCTTGGCGCGACGGCGATCGGCCTTCTCGCGGCACGCTACATCGCAAAGTTCCTTAAGGCGGCGTTCAAGAGCCCCGTGGTCATCGCGACGATGGCCTTCGGCCTGGCGCTTGTCCTTGCGGGCTTCTTCGAGTTCATGGGCCTCGCGATGATCATCGGCGCGTACGTGATGGGCCTCGCGCTCTCGCGCACCGACCTGAAGCATCCGATTCAGGAAATGCTTACGCCCGTGTACACGTTCCTCGTGCCCGTGTTCTTCTGCTCGATGGGCATGATGGTGGATGTCACGGCACTCTGCTCCAAGCCCGTTCTCATCTTTGGCGGCATCTACACGGCGCTTGCCGTCGCGGCCAAGGTTATCGGCTGCATGCTTCCTTCGCTCTGCTGCGGCTTCAACCTGCTGGGTGGTCTCCGCATCGGCGCGGGCATGGTGCCGCGTGGCGAGGTTGCCCTCATCATCGCGGGCCTTGGCCTTTCGAGCGGCTTCCTCACGCAGGAGATCTTCGGTATCGGCATCCTTATGACGCTTGTCACCACCATCGTCGCGCCTCCAGCCCTTGTGGGGCTGTTCGCGCCTAAGGCGAAGGGGGTGCGCCATCCGAAGCAGAACCACCACAATTCGCGTCCGGTCGTATTCGAGATGTCGTCGCCCGAAGTTGCGGCGCTCATGCTCGACAAGCTTGTCGCCGAGTTCCGCGAAGAAGGGTTCTTCACGTCCTTGCTCTCCAAGGAGGACAACATCTGGGAAGTCGCGATGGACGATCTGGAGCTTTCCGTGGAGCGAAGCGGCAATGTGATCAAGTTCTCGTGCACTCCGGCTGAAGAGGCCATAGTGATGACCGTGTGGATGGAAGTCGCGTCCGAAATGAACGACCTTGCCCGCCAGATCGCGAAGCCCATCCGCCGCGAGGACGTAGACAAGATGCTTAAGGATGAGCCGGTCGCGCACAAGCACCATACGGGTGTCGCCCGCCACCTCCAGAATTTCGTCATGCTGCCGAAGTTCAAGGCGACGTCAAAGCGCGAGGCAATCGAGAAGATGATCGCCGCCATCGCGGAAGCGTGCCCGAATCAGGTAAAGGATGTGCAGGAGGCCATTGCCGCCGTGATGCGCCGCGAGGCTTCGA
>CAVJWR010000132.1:5415-6941 GCA_963653155.1 Limosilactobacillus gorillae | reverse complement strand
CGGCATTGAAGGCGGGGCGGACTTCACCCTGCGCCCATGGTCGTCGATCAGCGAACGGACCTTGCCGAAGTGTTCGCCCACGAGTATTGCGTCGCCCACGTTGAGCGTGCCGCCCGTGACGAGCACCATCGCCGAAGGCCCGAAGCCCTGCTCAAGCTCCGCCTCGATCACATATCCGTTGGCGCGGCGCGACGGATTCGCCATTAGTTCAAGCATGTCAGCCTGCAGCAGGATCATCTCCAGAAGCGAATCGACGCCCTGTCCGGTAACTCCAGACACCTCGCAGCATACGATGTCGCCGCCCCAATCCTCCGGCGTGAGTCCTTCCTTCTGGAGCATCTGCTTTACGCGCATCACGTCGGCCGTTGGCTTGTCGCACTTGGTGATCGCCACCATGATCTGCACACCGGCCTGACGGGCGAACTTTATCGCCTCCTTGGTCTGGGGCATGATGCCGTCGTCTGCGGCGATGATTATCACGGCAATGTCCGTAAGCTGTGCGCCGCGCTGGCGCATGGCGTTGAACGCCGCGTGTCCAG
This sequence comes from Limosilactobacillus gorillae, assembly GCA_963653155.1. Taxonomy (GTDB): domain Bacteria; phylum Verrucomicrobiota; class Kiritimatiellia; order RFP12; family UBA1067; genus UBA1731. The sequence goes on along the minus strand of CAVJWR010000132.1, from coordinate 6,402 downwards.
GCGTGTCGAGGAACGTGATCTTGCGCCCCTGGACATCAACCTGATATGCGGAAATGGCCTGAGTGATGCCGCCGGCCTCGCCAGCCGCAACCTTCGTGTGGCGGATGTAGTCCATGAGCGTCGTCTTACCATGGTCTACATGGCCGAGGAACGTGACGACCGGGGGACGCGGCCTCATTTGCTCAGGCTTATCCTGCGGTATCTCGTCATCGGCATCTATCGCCTTTAGGACAGGCTTCTTGTTCGCCGCGTCACGCGCATGCTCCACGTTCACCCTGTAGCCGTACTTCTGGGCCACCTTGATGGCGATCTCCGGCTCGACACGCTGGTTGATCGAAGCCAGCACCTTAAGCTGCATGAGATCGGCGATGAGGCGGTTTGGACGTATCCCAAGCTTCGTCGCGAGTTCCTTTACGACAACGGCCCCGCGTATGGATATCTCGCGGGTGTTGACGCTCATCGTCACCGTAGGCTTCGGTGCGGGCTTGCCAAGCCCAGCCGAAATCTTCATGGTATTGGCCGTCTTCATCGAGACGGAAGCGAATCCCGCCCTTAGGCCGCCAACACGCGTTGCAGGACGCGGCGCAGGGGCCTGCGGCTTCGGTGGAGGGGGCGCGACCACCGGCTTCGGCGCGGCCTTTTCCGGCTCCTTCTTGGCCTCTTTCGCCTTCTCCTTCCTGTCGTAGGTCTGCTGCTTCTTCATCGAGAGGGACTGGCTCTTGCCGCTTGAGGCCCTACGGTCCTTGCCGTGAAGCCATTCGCTCTCATCCTCGTCGTCGTCCTCGAAATCATCTACGTCCGATGCGCCGTCCGCATCCTCGTTCGGCTCGGAGATGTCGATCTTGACCTTCGGCCCCTCCGGCAGACTCAAGTCAAGCTTGATTTCCTCCTTCACGGGCTTCTTCAAGGCGGCGACCGGAGCCTTCTTGGTATCAGGCATTTCGATCTTGCCGTCCTGCGCCTTGTACGCCGCCAAGGCACGCTGAC
>CAVJWR010000132.1:858-5405 GCA_963653155.1 Limosilactobacillus gorillae | reverse complement strand
CGGCCTGAAGCCTGTTCATTTCCTCGGCAGCCTTGAGCGCACGATGCTTCTTGTTGTCGCGACGGTCGCGGGCAGACTCCGCCTCGGCGCGGACGCGCTCCATTCCCGCCTCAAGGAACGCCTTGTTGATGGCATCGACCTCACCCGGTTCAAGTGCGCTCAGTGGGGAATACACCTCAACCCCGCTCGATTCCGCAGTGCGCATCACCGCGAGGGAAGTGGTGCCTATCTTGGCGGCAAGTTCGTATACCCTCATGCTTCCTCCTCGTTCCCGATCAGGTCGGACACCGCCTTCGCTGCGGCGTATATGCCGATCGCCGTTACGTCGTCGAGGCCAGTAGCCGCCGCGAAGTCGGCCTCGTCCGCCTCAAGTATTCCCTCAACCGTTAGGAAGCCCGCATTGGCGAGCTGCGTCGCCTGTGCCGTGGATATCGAGAACGTGTCGGCGAGCGACTTGATGGCCTCCGCCTTCTGGTCCTCGAACGAGGCAAGGTTCATCGCCTTGGATACATCGATGTGCCAGCCGGTGAGCTTCGTCGTGAGGCGGACGTTCTGCCCGCGTTTGCCGATGGCAAGCGAATACTGGTCGGGAGCGACCGTCACATGTACCGTGTTGTCCTGCTCCGGATCGACTTCCACAGACTCAAGTTTGGCCGGGGCAAGTGCCTGTGTGATATAGCTCTTCACGTCCTCGGACCACCGTACGATGTCGATCTTCTCGCCGCTCAACTCGCGAACGATGTTGCGCACACGCGCACCGCGTAGGCCTACGCACGCACCGACGGGATCGACCTTCTCGTCCATCGTCCTCACCGAGACCTTGCTGCGGTATCCCGGATCACGCGCCACGGAGACGATCTCCACGACGCCATCGGATATTTCCGAGACCTCAAGGCGGAACAGTGCACGAACGAACTCGCCGGACGCACGGGAAAGGAATACCGCCGGGCCTGTCGCATCCGGCTTCACATGGTGGACAATGGCGCGGATGGGATCGCCCACCGAATACTCTTCGGTTGGTATGCATTCCTTGGCCGGAAGGATCATCTCGGTCTTGCCGACCATCACATACACGTCGCGGCGGTTCAGCCCAGTGACGGTGCCGGAGACGATCTCGCCGATGCGCCCCTTGAAATCGTTGAACGTATTGGATCTGATCGCTTCACGAAGCTTCTGCATTATCATCTGCCGAGAAGTCTGCGCGGCGATGCGGCCAAGGCGGGAAGCGGGAAGCTCCACCTCAATCGTATCGCCCTCCTTTTTCGAAGGATCGATGCGCTGTGCCTTGGCCACCGAAATGAACCCCGTGCCCGAATCCTCATCGGATACGACCATCGTGTCGAAGACATGGAGAGTGATGGTCTTGCGGTCGATCGATACGCGCAAGTCGTTGGTGACGCCAGGGTTGCGACGGGCTGCCTGCTGGATTGCCTGCTCAATCGCCATCAGAACGATTTCGCGATCCACGCCATTCTCGCGTTCGATGTAGTTCACCATCGTCAGCAACTGGTTGTCTGCCATTTTTCACTCTCCTTGTCTGTCAAAAAACAAAACGATCCCCTTTGGAAGCCCTCTGACCTCCAAAAAAATCATGTGTAGAATACGAAAAAGCCCGCCTTTTGTCAATGGAAATCAATCTCCCTCATCCGACCGCCTTTCCGCGCAAGAACTTGTCGCGCAGATATTCGGCATGCTCGTGTGTGATGGCCTGATCGTCAATCTCGGCACCATTAATCGATCCGTAGAGTTCGCACCACAGGCAGTCGAGCAGAGTCGAGCCGCTGGCCCGCCCTTCCTTGTAGGCGTCAAGGTCATGTTGCAGATAGCCCGGCAGACCATGCTCCCACGCGCGTTGCTGTTCGACAGTCGGCATCACGTCCCGATCCTTTTTTCTTAATGCCTCGTAGCATATCAAATCCGCGATTTTATGACGATATTATATCACAAATCGCCAATGACGTTTTTCACGCACACACTTTTATGAACGAATACACATCCAGCAAGAGACCATACCTTTCTGCGGCCATCACCTCAACCACCAAAATACGGCCTGTCCGCAACATGCCTAACGACCAAAATAGGGCATATCCAAAGACACCCTATCCTCCAATTAATCCGCAACATCACCACCTATCAAAGCTTCGCAGACTGGCAATCATGGTCTCAGCCCTGCCCTCACTTTTTGCAAAAAGTGAGGGCAGGGCAAAATGGCCTACTTCGGGAAGGCAAATCATCGCCCAGAGCACGATTCATCTTTCCGCCATAACACCGCTCTTTCTTCATCTTGTTCGCGGCGCGATGTTTGCATACAGGACACAAGTCCCGCCGCAAGCACCGCTTAAATTCACTTTACTTATCTTCATCAGGCAATGTTCTCCAGTCTGGCTTATAACCCCGCTCTTCATATTGTCGAACGTTATAAACATTCGGTAATCCGCAATCGTCAACCGCCGTCACCCAAACAACGTTGCCGTTGGAATCGCGTTTCACACTGACACCAGTCATCATCACTCCTTTAGTTTATTTGTATTCCTCAAGCAAAAGTGCGCCCGTTTTCTCACCAAATGAAACACGAGTGCCGTATTTCATGGACTTATAGATGTAGCATCGTTCATCAAGTTTATCATTCCACCCTTCTTGGTAGTCAAAGGTCCCCTTGTCAAGGGCATCGATAATGGCCCCCGTCAGCGATTCCTGTTTCTTCTTGTGCGGGACATATTCCTGAAGATAGGCCGACCAGAACTCACCGTCCTCCTTCTCGAATATCCTGTAACGAAGAGTACGCGGGAACATCATTGTACGAATGTTATAAAAATCGAACTCCTCCCAGCCACGGCCCCAAAATGTGCTATACATATAAGGTGCACCACCGTAATACACTTTAAGTATCAGATACCTATAAGGCGGCATGCCGAGGTAGAATCCGCCAAAATGGATTCTATCCCGACAATCCTCAATAATCTTCTTTGCCTCCGAGGCAATGCACTCTTTTGACAGAATGCCAACCAACCCCTTCTGAAGATTTCCCCAATCTGATCGGTATTTTCTCCAATCTGGGCCACTGTCAACACTCACGAAACTACCGTCCTTATCAACTTGCATTGCCGTCAGCCGGAGCACCTTGAGTGCCATTCTTTCGCACACATCCTGCTCGGGAATAGACTTGATCCGTTCAACGATGTTCGAACCCGAAAGGCGGCTGATTTCCGCAACCAGATGATCTTCCTGAATGGCATTTATCTTCCCTATGAGCGCCTTGTTACCCACCTTCCCCTTAAGCGCCTGAACCAGATCGTCCGTAAGCGATTGGGCATATGATTCCACGATTCGCGCACACTCCGCCTCGTCGCCGAATACGTCAATGTAGGCCAACTTGGCATTAACATCGGTCCCTTTCCACACGCGCTCGCGCACAAGGGAGGCATCGCCGATCTTTGCGAACATGGTGCGCACAAGTTCCCGATCCAGCCCGTCCCTCAACATCGGCACCAAAATCTTCTTATCCGACATTTTCTCCACAATGGCGAGCGAAACCGACAAATCCCTTGTATTCTTGAAATGTGCGGCAAGCTCTTCCGATGTAAGCAGGGACAGGGAATCAAGCGAAACCAACTTCTTTAGGATCTCATCGCGCCTACCGTCCGCGTTCTCGGTCTTCAGAAACGCGACAAGCCGCCTGGGATCGTTCACATCGCTGACGATGCGATTGCAGGCCGTCTGCTTGTATTCCCGAAGCAATGCCCCCTCAGACAACCAGCCCAATGTAGGTGTTTCGCACTCCTGCAAGACCTTCTCAAATTCTCCATTCGCAAGAAGCCGATCCAAATGCGCTTTTTTCTGCGCGATCTGATAAGCCTCCTTCTTGGTCGCAATCGCTGTCTTCAGCTCCATCCACATCTTGCCATCACTTTTCCACGTGCCGGCCCGTTCTACTGCCTCCTTCTGGCGAAGCTGCTCGGCCGCGTCGTATTCGTGCCTGGCGAGCAGCGCATCTATCTCCTGCTTCACCGCCTTGATGTGCGCCACCTCCGCTTCGCGATCTTTGTTCTTCGCTTCCGCGAACTTCGCGTACCCTTCCTTCGAGAACTCAGAGACGAGGTTCTTACGCAACTCATCCTTCGCCTTTGCCTCCAGTTCCGCATTGGGCAGATTCGGGTTCATGGCATATTCGTCGGCAAGGCAGGCAATCGGCATCAGCAGCGCGAACCAGCCCATCCACTTCCTTGCCGAAACCGAGCAAGAGCCCTCACGTGTCCCGATTGGAGACGTGACCTTCAATGTATGGTGAACGGTTTCGCCGCTCCATGAGGGAACAATCCCGAGAGTGAGCGCCCAGGGAGCCAACAAGCCATATTCATAATTATTCGTTTCCTTCTTCCATTCCTCGACAATCGGCAGCATAAATGGAGAATAGGACCGCTCTTCGAGTTCCTGTTGCGCGGCAAGACGTTCCTTCGCCAGTCGCTCCTCTCGCCTTATTCCAGGCTCCCGGTTTCTTGTCCTAAAAGAAGTGGGTTCCTCTTCAAGGACTTTTACCACCGTATAGC
>CAVJWR010000132.1:0-848 GCA_963653155.1 Limosilactobacillus gorillae | reverse complement strand
CGACACCTTGCTCGTGTACATTCCCGAAACGCATCCGCCAGCCATGGACAGGAAGCCGATAGCGACCGCCAAACGCCCCAAACTCGACAACACCCCATCGTTAGGTGTAAACACAATGGCTGTAACGCCTAAATCCATCGCTCTCCTTACACGCTTGTCATGGTTGCCCATTTACTTTCTGACCTTTCCTTTTCGCCCTCTCGTGTTTCGCGGCAAAAGGAGAGGGCGAGTCTTTTTGCCACATTTCTGGTAATCCTTAAATGGCGCAATTATATTTGTTTTTTTTTTCTACAGTCAAGTCGCGCCATGTCCGATCCAGTTTCTGACAGGATTTACAGGTAGGATTGGATTTACGATTTGCGATTGCATTTAGTTATTCTAATATTTTATGATTTAACCGCGTAGCCAGCCACTCGCGATTCGCACGGAAATAATGAAGATAACCATAAGGTAAGCTATAGGCAAGAAATGCAGATTGAAGGCTTCAAGTTTCAGGGACAGGCGAAATCATATAAATCGCCAAATCCTCAAATGCAATCGCAAATCGAAAATCATAAATCACAAATTTCTATTACCATCCACCCACTGCCATCTACATTTCTACACTTCTACATGGCCAAAAACCAACACCTTCACGCTCTGCGACTTCGTGGCTCCGTGTCTCTGTGTTAAACAAAAAAATCGCAGTTTGAAATCGAATGTCTCACACGGAGACCATCGCAATGTCGCCGCCACTGGAATGCACAGTCGCCGCACCATGCGCACATCACCGCCATGCCGTGTGCATACCGACCCACACGCCAACGCCACGCCATGCATCGTGCGGCGACCTCATCGAGGTCGCCCTA
>CAVJWR010000131.1:0-7109 GCA_963653155.1 Limosilactobacillus gorillae | reverse complement strand
GCATAGCACCGATAGGGTGACGCCAACTTGGGGCGCCTGAAACACGCCAGCCGGTTGACGTCCGCGCCGGGCGTTTTTGGAAATGCGATCCGAAGCGCGGCATCATCAACCACAAGGTCCTGGAACGTGATGCTGTGGGCCGGCAACGGATCCTTGTTCTCCCAGGGCACCGGCTCCCCCGTCTCCGAATAGACCCACTTCCAATACCGAATGCCGCTGTCGTTCGCGGACTCGGCCGCGCTCATGCCAAAGCCGACCTCCAGCCAGCCCGGAGCCTGTGCATCCAGCTGCATCGCCTTGACTTTCCTACCCTCATGCCAGCAGTTCAAGGACGCATTGTCCTCATCGCCAATGAACTGCGCTTGATAAAGCGATCCGAGGCATCCGCAGTCATACGTGCGGTATCCGTGTTCGCCGAAGTCGCGAATCTGCGCACGCTCCTTGAACAGATAGGGAAGAAAGGCCGTTTCGCCTACGGGAATGCGCTTGACCAAATGTCCGTCCAAATAGATTTCCTTGTCGGCGAATGGCGCATACACCGCGAGCCGCACACAATCGTCCCCGCCGCCCAGCTGCAGATCCAGCGTGCGCGGAATCGGCTCATCCTCACTCGGGATCTTGCAGACGATCTTCTGAATGTCTCCATCCGCCCCGCGATACCGGATCTCGTGTTCCGCTAAATCCCTGACAACTGGCTGCGGTGCATCCGGCTTCTCGAAGAGACCTGGATAGTAGAACATCCGTTGCTGAGGGAATTCCCGCCCACGATAGGTCACGCGCAGCGCCACCAGGCCGGGCGCAGGAGGTTGCGTCTCCGTCCACTCGCGATAGCTGCCGCCGTCCTTGAACTCGACCTTGTCGGGCACCAGTCCCCCGACTCCTGGCGTGTCTTTCGCCGCGCCTCCCTCCTGATGGCAGACCAGCACGTCTTCCTTCCGGAAAACGATCGGCAGCGATTCGCCCAGCTCTTCATCTCCGTCCTCGTCCAAGACCGAATGTTTGACGAAACCGTTCGCCTCATAGCAAATCGTCTGGGGATACAACCGCGCATAGACCTTGTCCGTGCCGGCATGGTTATACACCGGCGTTTCTTCCCCTTTAATGACCACAAAGTCATGTATGACGCACCAAGCGAATATCGGGCTTAGGGAATCAAGGCTATCCTTGAACGGAAGCAACCTCAGATCTTCCGCCCCCGCGATGACATCCTGCGGTTCGCCCGCAAGGACAGCCGTCATCTTGCGGTCGTCCTTCCGTGTCGACCAGAGGCCACACCCCGCGTTCTCGCACCAGTACTGCCGCCAGGATCCAATCTCCTCCGCATACACTTCGCGCGGCTCGCCCGCATCCGCCTTCACCCAGAGCCGCACCCGCGCAAATGGAAGCGCCGGCACACGCGAGAACTCGATTTTCACGCTCGGATCTGTTACGACAAACGCGCCATGCCCCGCTTCATCCAGGCCGGCATTGACGCACGACAGGACGGGATGCTCGAAGTCGGCCCGCACGAGAACGTGTCCTTTTCCATCTTCAAAGCTCACCGCGAAAGAGAGGTTCTTTACGGACGATGGATCGGCAACGCCCCAGGCGAGGGCGCGTTCGTAACGGACGTAGCTGTGGCACTTGCCGCCGATCTCTTCTGGCTTCAGGTTGAGGCGCAGACTCCGCCGCATGTAGTCGTTGCCCGGCTGATACCGCACCAGCCACTCAAGGGCGAATTTGTCGCGGAGAACATCGTCATTCGCCGTTTTGACAAGCTGGATGAGCGCGTTCGTGAGGGCGTCATCGCCCACCAGCTCGTCTTTCAGGATCGCCTGAATGAAATGGTACAGGCTCTGATGCCGTGCAATCGACTGACGGAATGCCACCGACCGCCCGTTTTGGTCGGCCACATCGTCCAGCGCAACGTCTTCCCCGTAGTACAGCCGGCAGAGCTGACGGAAGAATTTCTTGTCCTTTTTGCCTGTCTCAAAGCGGACGGCAAGTCCGCCGAGGACATACGTCGAATATTCCCAGGCGACGCCATCCTTCTTCTCGTATCGGTACGCACACGCCTCGGCGTCGAACCCCGCCTCCTTCCAGAGTCCCTCGATTTCAGCGGCCGAAAGATCGACTGCCTTTGCCGGGGACGCGCTTCCGTCATAGCAACGCCTGTACCATTCGGCGAGATAGACAAGCGTCTGCCGCGCCGTCGCCTTTTTCGCCGCGACATCCGCTTCCAACGCCTCAAATTCGGCCGCCGAAATCCGAAGCCGCCAGACATACGGCCGCCTTGGATCCATTGCTTCAATTCGGCTATAGAGATCGTCGTTCATTTTCTCGTTCCTGCCTCACTTCCCACGCCCACTTCTCTTACAAGTTCTCTTACAATTTGGATTTCTTCTCTTGCACTCCAAGACTCCTTTATCCGTCAAAATCCACACAGATTTCCTATCATTCCCTATGTTATCAATCCACCCAAAACGTTTTTTCATCTTAAGGGAAAGCAAATTGCCGACTTTTGTTCTCTTTTGTGCATCGGTAAGCGCATTGGGAAGGTGTTTCACAATCAATCCATCGATTTGCGTACGTGTCGTCTTCCCTTTTAAGCAAATATACTCCAGCACTTTCTGCATATAAAAGGCATCATCATAACCCTTGCTGTCCAGATAATCCTCAACCCGATCAGCCTGGGCTGCAAGCCTACTGGCTATGAACAAATGGGGAAAACGACCTTCTACCAAGCCCAGCTTGCGCAGGCGAACAGCCATGTCTCGATTGATCTTCTTTCCCTTCTGTATGGCGTCAAGCGCCACAACACAATCCAACGGCAGATCAGTTTTTCTGATAAGGGCACGGGTGAAACGTTCGTCTAGCACTTTCCCGACTACCGTTGCCTTTACCTCGTTGTCGGAAAGATCATAGTCCGGCATCGGCATGAAGTTCTTCTTCTGCGTCATGAACATACGCCTGATACCCGACCCCAAAGTGTCGATCATGTTCAGCTCGACCATCGCATCGACCAACTGCTGGTTCGGGTAATCGCGAGGCCTTGAATTGGCGAAGACCGCCTTCTCTACGGAGCCGGGACGGAATTCGCCTGCATTTGCAAAGACTACCCGGTCTGGGAATTCGGATATGACGATGTCGCAGCGTTTCTCGTAATTCTGATGAGCAATGCAATTGTGCAACGCTTCTCGCAATACCCAGGCGTCATACTGCGCAATCTCAACTGGCATGAACGCGCCTTCTGGCATAACGCGCAACATGATGCTTCTGATCTTTGCGAGGGCATCGCGCGCACCAGTAAGGAACGGCAGACCAAAATGGCGAAAATCAAGCGTATTGCCCTCCGCATCCATCAGGTGCCATGTGATGCGTGCAAATGCCGGTCGCACGAGATATGTCTTCTCGGACTTGCCGAGGAGCAGAATACACGCTCTCGTCAATTCGCCGTCAATCGCAAGACGAGCCTTGTTCAAGAACGTGACATCATCCCACTCCTGCATATCCTCAATGCATCGTTCTCCACGATGCTTCTTGGCAAACTCTTGCTTTGCATACGCAAGCGCATCGGCATCAAGAGCATCCAAATCTTCACCACGCAGCAGTTCTGCCGACCAGTCATGTCCAATCGTCCTGTATATCGACTCGGCAATCTTAGCCTCTTTCGCCAGTTCGGTCAACGCGGAACCGATGCGGACGAATGCGTTTCCTCTAAAAGTGACGGGTTGCCGATACGCAGCTTCGACTTCAAGAACAACAACCTTTTTCCCGTTGACCTCAAATGGATAAAACTCGTACTGTATCTGTGGCTTGACAACGAGTTTCAGCCAAAGGCGCAATGGCTGGTTTTTCTCTGCCTTGACAACATCAGGGTCAAAGTCCGTACCGACAATCTCATGCGTTCTGTCTTTCACCCCCCAAACCAGATAGCCGTGAACGCTACCAGCATAAGCTGCTATGTTAGCAAGTCCTGAAATGTACTTTGCGATCTGAACAGGATCCTTCAATCCAGTCTTGAATTCCAGCCACATGGGTTCTGCCGGATATCGGCAAAACTCGTCTAACATGTTCTCAAGATCGGCTTGCGAATACTTCATTTCTTGTCTCCGCGCAGTTTAACAATCTCCCGTAATTTCGCCAACGCCGCCGTCCCCTCCAAATTCTTCCCGGTCGTCTTCTTCTCCGCCGCCATCAACCGATGGATCATCGCGTGACAGTTCGCGCAAAGCGGAACGAGATCCATCTTCGGATCGACCGTGTGAACACCTTCAATCTGGCTGATGGGACTCAAATGGTGGACTTCGATATAGCCTTCACCGATCTCGCCGTACACGTCACAGAACGCCATGCCGCACGCCGCGCACGCGATGCGCCCCCCGTTCTGCGCTCTGTTGTACTCGATGCAGGCTTTCCGCAACTTCGGATTCCGCTCGCACTTGGCTATGTGCATCTCCTTTATCTCGCCCTCTTCCAGCACCTCCGGCAGGACGGCCGCCCCGTTACCGCCGACCGTTGCCAGCGGCTTCTTCTTCACGGCGGCCTTCTGTGCCAGTTCCCCCGCCGCGAGCGTCGCCTTGTTGGTGAGAAACGCCTTGGACTTGACGAAATCGGCATAGTGTTTCAGCACGGCCTTGAGCCGGGAGACGTCAATGCCCGCCGCCAACGACGGCCGAACCAACAGCCTCTGACGGAGCTTCAGATACCAATCGCCTTTCGAGGCATCGCCCTCCACGGCGTAGAGCGCGAAGGCCGGATCGATTTTCGCACGAATGAAATCCGTCATCAGCCCTTCAGCATCCGCGACAATCCGATTCCGTTTTTCTTCGGAATCGAATTTCAGCGCACTGGACAGGAATGCCTTGAATTTCTCCTGATACGTCATCCGCTCACTCCATCGGTTGCCCCCAGTTGCTTGCGGACAAGGTTTCGTAACGTCTCCTTGTCTGGCAGAACGGTAAGGTACTTGCTTGCGAATATTCTTTTGTTGTTCTCCGGCAACGTCATTTCAACTATCGCATCGTCCTTGTCTGCGCAAAGCAATATGCCGATTGACGGATTCTCATCCGGCAACTTGACCTTGCGGTCATAGTAGTTCACGTACATCTGCATCTGTCCGATGTCCTGATGCTTCAGTTCTCCAATCTTCAGGTCAAAGAGGACGAAACAGCGCAAAAACCTGTTGTAGAATACGAGATCAATCCAGAAGTGATGTTCGTTGAACGTGATACGTACTTGACGCCCGACAAATGCGAAGCCCTTGCCAAGCTCAAGAAGGAAGTCGCTGAGATGGTCTATAAGCCTTTGCTCAAGTTCCGATTCGGAATACATGGCTCGTTCGGGCAATCCAAGGAATTCCAGAACATACGGATCCTTGATGACATCTTCTGGTTTCTCGACTATCTGCCCTGTCTTTGCCAGGGCGAGGACTTTCTTCTTATCGCGGCTCAGCGCAAGACGTTGGTAAAGCGCCGAATCAAACTGACGCTGGAGTTCCGCCAATCCCCAACGATTCTCCGCCGCCTCGATTTCATAGAACCGACGTTCGTCTGGGTCGTCGATTCGCATCAGCTTCAGGTAGTGCGACCAGCTTAATTTAGACTGAGGTACTATCCGGGATAATCTACGCAAACGATTTGCGGATTTCCCGGACTCGTTCGATTTACGCAACAGTTTTGCGTAAATCTCCGTTGGCAAATAAACCAAATACAGTTCTCGCATTCTCTGGAGATTGTCTACCGACCAGCCACGCCCAAACCTGTCCGTCAGTCTGTGCGAGAGGACTTTCAGCAGTTCTTTGCCGTATTCCGCCCTCTTCTTTCCGCCTTGCTCCTCCTCTACAATCATTCGCCCTACTTCGTAGTAGGTATAGACGAGAGCAACATTGACTGCTGAAACGACCTTGCGCTTTGCCTCTTCGACAAGCGTTATGATACGCTCTGCAAGGTTAACCTTCTTCACTTTCACGGTTTTCTTCCCCATCCAGATCCTACAGTCCTCCTCACTCCATCGGCTTGATCATGGACTCGATGTGGTCAATCCGCCAAAGGGCGTACAACTCCCTTAATGTAATCGAACTCTTCGTCCGTCAGGCCAACCAGCTTCTTCAACTGAACATCGAGATCTTTTCTGAAATCGACAAGTTTATTCTTCGCTGTGTAGTCCATCAGGTCTGGAACTTTCTTACCTAACGAGGTCAACGCTTCATCCGTCATGAGGAACATAAAACGAACCAACGCTGTGCGGCAGAATTTGTAAAAGTTCTCAGCTTCTGTCTTGGCCTTGAACGATCCAAGCGCCACGCGAGAACGACCAAATGCAGAATGATTGTCAATGATGGCCAATTGCCAGTCTCGCTTTTGTCCACCAGCATTGGCACTCGACACAACAACTTGCCACTGATTAATATAACACTGTTTAGCCTTCTCAATTACCGACCGTTTGGCGACATACCATTGAGAACGGCCAGCCTTACCCGCCCGGTCGTTTGCATAAAGCTTGATTTCCTTTTCGAAGTCTAACTGATAACCATCCGTGAGAGGCTTTACCTTTTCTGGATTCAGCTCAACAAACTCGCTCTCGATGCCAAATAGTGAACGTGCGAGGATTCGTTCAGATAAGAATTTCAATGCTTTTGTTGAGGCAAAGTCCTCGACTTTACGGGCAATCAAATCATTAGTTGGGTTAAGAGATATCAATCTTTTTCCCGGAGATTGAATAACAACATCTTGGATATCTCCTTCATCTTTGTAGACATACTCAAATTGAGAAGTTGTTTTATCAGCAACTTTGAGCACGATCGAAATTCCATCCGGCAAATCCACTGATTCGAATATCTCCTTTGCGTTAGGATAATAAATTACTTTGGCAAGCTTTTCGTCGTTAATCTGTGCCAAACCAAAATCGACAAATCCTTTCCCCTTGCCCGAGCGGTGAATCCATCGGCCGGCGGGGTATATCATCGACACGTAATCGGGAGTCAGAGCGTCTGCTAGAATTTGAAACACATGAAAAATGTTTGTTCTTGTTGGCTGTCCATTTTTCTTCGACACATCCTTCGCGGTCATTTCCTGATACGGCGGATTGCCAACTACTGCGTTGAACTTCATTTCTCCCGTTCCTTTCCC
>CAVJWR010000130.1:0-7302 GCA_963653155.1 Limosilactobacillus gorillae | reverse complement strand
GCCACCATTCTGGCAATAGTCTTATCTAACTCTTTCTCTCGACCTGCCGAGCTCTTTCCTTTGCCGCCATCTGCCGCCTTTTTTCCCTCAGCAACCTGACGCATCATTTTTTCAGTCAATTGCCCTGCTTGCTCAACCCTATCTTTTTCAACCCCTCGGCTTTTAACTGTCGCAATACCAATAATGACAGCCGCTGCAATTATCGCGAAAATCACGCCAAAACCCATACGCTTGAATGTCTTAGACGTTATCCCCCCTGCAACTGGGATAGGCGTGCGCCCTTCCCGGAAAGCAACGTCAAAGCGGTCCTCCACAATCTTGTCAAATGACTTGTCGAACAAATCATCCATTTGCAACATGGATATCTGAATGTTTCTAAGCGGCTCAAAGCTCTCCGGCATTTGAGCAGGGAACCCACGCACATTCCCAGACGGACATATCGGAATAATCGCCTTATTCTTGGACAACGCACATTCAATCTCATGCCGCACCCAATCCCCCTCATCCATACACCGATCAAGAGAACCATTAGAAAGGACAAGAATGAAGTACCTGCTCTCTTCTATCGCCTTGAAAATACCTTCATTAAATTTCCCATCCCGAAGGGAGTTGTAGTCAAAAAAGGTGTTGTAGCCACGTCCCTTAAGCTCAAGATAAATCATGCGCGCATAATCAACTCCGCCATCGCGACGATAACTGATAAACACTTCATACTTTGGCACTTCGTTCATCATGTCCTCACTCTTGATTTGTTTTAGGATTCAGCACATCCAACCCCCCGCCCAACAAGGCAAAACCAGCTATGGCCTTGACGATTCTAACCAAGTCCCTGTCAATATATGAAATAGACGTTTTGATAATGTCATCATGTATACCCCACTCCGCCTCGGCGATAGATGCGGCGATGGCGGCGGTCGTGTCCACATCACCGCCGATGGAGACCGCGTTGCGGATCGCGTCCTCAAAGGAACTTGCTTCGAAAAATGCTTCAAGTGCCTGTGGCACGCTGCCCGGACATCCGGAATCGTATTCGTAGGAATCGCGGATCTCATCGAGCGTGAAGGTGAGATTTGGATAGAAGTTCTCGCGGATATAATCGCGGATTTCCGACGGCGAGCGTCCCTGCCGCGCAAGGAAGATCGCAGCCGTAACCGCCTCGGCACCTTTGATCCCCTCTGGATGGTTATGGGTGACTCCAGTCACGATTCGCGCCAGCTCCAATGCTTCGTCGAGTGAATGCGCCACCCATGCGCAGGGCGAAACACGCATCGCCGCTCCATTTCCCCAGCTCCCATACGGTTGGGGATCTGGCGAAAAGATCCATTTCTGAAAGAGCACACCAAACTCATCGTGATTGAGCCGCCCAAACGTGCGCAGGGCACGAACCGTACAGGACGCAAGCCCTTCAGGATCGCTTCTGGCAGCCAACAACGCCGTCATCACCGCGACGGTCATACTGCCGTCCGCCGTCATCCGGCATTCAGGCACAAACAGCTCAAAGTCCCTTGTCTTGGGATTGGAATGCCCGAAGCGTGATGCGATGATATTACCGATGATTGCGCCAAGACACACAAGCGAGTGTTTCTTGCCGCCTTTCTTGTCCGCAAGCCAATCCGTCGAACCGAATGTATCATTGAGCCGCGTCAGCAAATCCTGCCGCTGGACGCCCATTGCCTCGAAGTAGTCTCCGCTCTCGCAAAGATACCAGGCCAAGCCCGGACGATTCGCATACGCGCCTCTCCTGAAGTATTCGTCATGCACGATCGGCGTATCGTCCCAAAGCGCGAGATCGACGTCGTTCAGCAAGTCCGCCATGCAATCTGGGCCTCCGCAACGAATGAAGGCATTCCCGGCATCGCTCGTCCAATGGGAACCCTGCACAAGCTTTGTCGTAGGCGGAAGTCCCTTCAGATTCACATAACAATGTTCCCCAACACAATAATTGAATCCGCTTCCATACGGCGGCACACGCGACGAGTTGATGAGCGTCGCACCATTCAGCAATACGATAGAATGGGTATCGGCCGGATCGCCAGCGAGATCCATACGAACAACTCCTGCACCTCGGACAACCAACAACTTTTCCCTCTTCAAGAATACAGGCGACGTCACCTTGATTGATTTCACACCCATCGCCTCGAAATCAATCAGCAGTTCGTCCTCGCCAACGTAAAAGCGCTTGTCCACATCCCGAAGTTTGTCGATACGGGACAGCAACTCCCGTCCTGACATCTTGACCGATTCCATCTGCACCAGTTTCCGCTGACAGGCAACTTGATCCTGTCGCCACTGACGAACTCGCTGCTCAATTTCGTTTCGCGCCAAGCCATCAAGATTCTTGACATCGGCAAGGACCTCATCAATGGACGAGTAGCGACATTCGGCACGATTGGCTATGCATTTATTGATGATCACGCTCCACGCAATCGGAACGTCCGCCCGGAAACAATCTCGCATAAGATGCCCGAACGCGAATACATCTCGGCTTGCGCAATAGCTCACCTCCGGCGGCATATAGCCAATCGTTCCCACCCGACTGTACTGCCCAGCACACGCGTTGATGGTGTTTTCTCCGCAAATATGCTGTTCGACAGTCTCCAGCACGTGCGCCGCGCCAAAGTCAATCAGCACGACCTGACCGTTGTCGCATCGGCGCGCCAGATTCCCCGGCTTGAGATCGCAATGCACCCAACCAGCCTGATGTAAAGAAGCAAGAGCCTCCAGCACCTCCTCGGCAAACCGCCTGATTTCCTCAGCCTTCTTCGGTAGAGCTTCAGCGTCAATCGGATCAAGGTAATCCATCATCACATAAGGACGTCCCCTGTGCGAACCCGAACCACGGCATTGCGGAGCGCCTTTGCCCTTCAATGCCTTTAGAATCTGTTCTTCCTGTCGAATCCGTGCCTTGCCATTCAGCGGATCGTCTTTAACATCCCCGGCATAAATCTTGATGGCGACACGGTGTCCTAAGCCGTCCTCCGATGTCGCACGATACACCGCGCCAAAGTTACCCTTGCCAAGGCAACGGTCAACCCGGAAACCGTTCAACACTTCACCACACCGCAAAGCATCGCAATCCCAAATCGGACAAACCGGGGGACACATGGCTCCGCTACGACGGCATCTGGACGGCCTTGCCTGCATCGTCACGCCTTTACTTCCACTGGCATTTCATCATTGTCCTTCAAGCGTTTCAGAGTCGCTTTCGCCAATGGCCGCGTTGACGGCTTCACCAACAGAATACGCCAAAGTTTTTGAAGCGCCTCCTCTGAATCCTCGCAGAATTTCGGGGCGACGGCCTTCCAAAACGCCAATATCGGCTTGACGAGGGACTGCTTGGCATCGAACACCTTCTTGTCAAAAGTCCCCCGCTTAAGAGTTCTGAAATCATCAAGCGCGTAAATGTCTCCCGGCGTCATCTTGCCGACATAAAGCATATTCAGCATCTCGCGACGCGCCAACGGCACAGTCTCATCGGACAAGACAGAGACCAAGGCAAGGCTAAAGACATTCTTTTGAACCCGTTTGAGGAACTTCTGCTCTTCGCGCGTACATTCCTCATGATACCGTTGCATAGAAACCGGGTCAAACGTTCCCGCGTCTCCGCCATCGAACACGCCCTTCAGATCGTCTAGTCCGACGAGATGCGCATAAGCACCTTTCGATCTTCTTCCGACGAAACTCCCTTCGATGGCCGCTGTTGCGTCATAAGCATTCAGCTTCTTCGTGTCAGCACGCGAATCATCATCGACAGTAGACAGCAAATCGCGCTCGTCACGCATCGAAGCCGCCCGATGACTCTCGTTGGATTGGGGCAAAGCGCGCTTCTCCCTGCGCGCCTCGTTCAGGACAACGCGCGTAGCCACCTGTTTAAGAAAGGCGCGGAAATAGCCCTGTCCGGCGGCCTTGTAAACGAACCGCCCGGATGCAAGAAACTTTGCGACCTTGGCGATGGTCTCATTGACAATGTCGTCAATCCTTGCATCGGTCACTTTGGATGCCACATGTTTTGCGATATAGTTCCAGTACGGGCCATTCCGCAGAAACAGCCGCCACTTCTGGCTTGTACGGCTCTGCAATCCAATCACCACGCTGGCACGAGTCTCGCGTGGAAGCACATATTTTTTGTCTCTCATTTTGAAATCTCCCTAAAAAGCACCTTTACTATTCATTACGAAAGATATCCACAAACTGACATTGCCACGATATTAACCTTATCCCGATCACGAGTAAAACCATCAAGCTGGTCATAGGGAACCATGTCCCAATGCTGATAAGATGACTTCAGCTCGACTTCCTTCTTCTCCCGTAAGTCCTTGTCTTCATCCTGCGGCTTCGCGCAAGGCTTCCAGCCGGCAAGCAGACGCTCCGTCCACCAACGATTGTGTTCGGCATGCAACATACGCTTCCGCGTTTCCGTGTTCACCACACAATCGGGAAATGCAAATGATTTCTCCTTGAAGCTGTCGCTCGAATTAATGCTTGACCACTTTTTCCACCGACAAGTCGAAAGCCATCGCTTCTGCGCTAATTCACTACTCCATACCTGTTCGGCCTTCTCCACCAAATTGTCATCCGTCGCTTCAGGTAATACAACTTTCGGAAGCTCATCATCATTCCAGCATTTCTTCATCGCATCCCAGTTAGAGATGATCTCGTAAAAATAATTCACCGCTCTGCCATGTTTCTGCCGTAAAGGATTCTTCCACGGCAGGCGATCCGTCATACCAAAAAAGCGCAGTTTTGCACAATCGCCACAAGTCTGGAGAAAAGGTTTCCTCGGACACTTATCTGTCGCCGTCGCCTGCCACACAAGAATTGAGACATCCATGCGCCGAAGCGAATTGGCAAGCTCGGCATACGACTTGACTGCCGCATCAGGCCCCGGTGTCGCGACGACAATCGTCACCGCCGTCTTAGGGTCGGATGCAGCCCTGATCATGATGTCATTTGCCTCATCTGAGCCGCCGCTGATATTCTTAAATTCGACTTCAACCTCCGGCAGGGCATCTAATGCCCATTTCTCCGGCAAGAATACACCCCCAGACGCGCATTCGTCAAATATGGTGATTTTGCAATGCTTGCGATCAACGCCATAGTTCATGAGTGGCATGGCATAGTTTGCCATCGCCTGCCCCATTAGGCTTGACCCAACTATAAACAGTTCCACACGCTCGGCATCAACCTTATGCCGCAACGGCAGATACGGGGCTCCGTCATGTTCATTCTCGAGACATCCGTCTCGATCTCCATCACAAGCATCCTTAAGCGACCAACATCTCCAGGCCCAACTCTCGTAATAATTGTAAACCTCGAGATCTATCAGATCATCATTTTCCGTAAACCCCTCCTTGGGCATCGCCAAGGCCTGAGTATAAAGCACAGAGTCTTCAATGTGCAGATAAACTTTGATTGGAGAACGCTTGGCTGGCAGTTTCGCCGTCCTCGCCTTGATATGGCTTCGTAATATGCGCTCGATATGCAAGTTACCACCGTCGTTATCAAGACCATTGCGCTCGCCAAGAATCACAATCTGCTTGCTGAATTCCGGCCAGGAATTGGCGAGCGTGCTCTTGCCTGTCGTAACAAGTCCATTATAAATATACACACGGGAGAAATCACGTGTCCGAATGGACATCTTCAATTCCCGACGGATGGTCTTGGTGTCAACCCCACTGACGACAAGCACCTCTTCGCAATCCTCCAAGAGTCTTTTTACACACGACGATCCCTGAAAGTCCCAGCCAATGACAATCCCATGATTCCTGAACTTGTAGCGCATGAGCCCCGAATCTATCAACTGTTTACGGCTCCTAAACCAGTTGACAATCGAACCGGTAATGAAGCTAAATACACCGACGCTAACAACCCAGCAACAGATAGCGACCAGCAACATGGATATGCGTGGAACCGTTCCTGAAACCCCATCAAGCGCTTCGAGCGTACCAACGGCCCCAGACGGCGACGAAACCTGCTTCAGCCCCCATCCAAGGAATTGAAACCAACCCTGAAACTCTGTGCCAACGACCGACCATTCTCGGCACAGAGACGCAGTTGCAGAGAATATCAATACAATGACAATGGACACCAACAACTGAGTCCCAAACCGTGAGAACAAGAATTTATCAAGAAACTTCTTCATAAGGCCTCTCTACTTTCCGTCCACAAAGTAATCTCAATTCCCGACTTCAACATCAACATAGACTGGCCGACCATGCCCGTCACACTTGAATGTGCGCTCGAATTTCTCGCCAGGGCCGAGCTTTTTGAACTTCCATGCATCGTCATATCGGTAGACAACCGTGCTATAGAATCCTCGGAGTCCACACCAAAAATTTTTCCAAGCATGCGAACCCCATTCCCATCACTTTGAATCCACCAATCGGTCATGTTTCCTCCCATTGCCATTGGGTAGGCCGTCAAGCTGAAGGCGCTCAACCTTGGGCAATGCCTCAAGCAGTCGCCGTTCGGTTCGCCTGCGATCATATGCCCAATCAATACTCCACATGCGGAAATGCCTCCATCCAAGATTGGCCAGAACATCGCCGCGAAGTACGTCTCTATCGCGAACGGTCTTCTGCGCCGCATAGCAAGGCCCATCCAGTTCGATGGCAAGGACATACCGATTCTCATCTTTTGGATCCTTTACCGCGAGATCAATCGGCATCGAGGAACGGCCAAACCGCTCTTCAACAGCATACCCGCTCTTCTTCAAAAAGCCACGAATCTCCCCGACAATACCGTTTGCCAAGGCCCCTGAAGTCTTGGCGCCGTCGCCTTCAAGATGCCCAGTCTCTGCGAACTCCATCAACGCCTTGAGATGCTTGACGCCGACAGAATTCGTGCGCTCTGCATGGATCGACGAGGCATGGGTGGACGCAAAAATGACCACCTGCTCGCGGGCGCGCGTTATGGCGACATTGAGGCGACGTTCGCCACCAGGACGATTTATCGGTCCGAACGACATCGCGAATCTGCCTTGCGCATCTGGCGCATAGGCGATAGAGAAGATTATCACGTCGCGTTCATCCCCTTGGACATTTTCAAGGTTCTTCACGAAGAAAGCATCTGGCTTGCTGTCATCAAAGAAATCTGCCGCCCAGTCGAACTCCGATCTCTTTTCCTCCACCAAATCCTCGATCAGTTTCTGTTGCGCCACGCTGAAGGTCACGATGCCCCAGCTTCGCTTCCGTTCTGCGGCATTGGACAGGCGTTCGAAGAGGCAATCCACCAACGCCGCCGCCTCGTCACGATTCGTGTGCGAAACGTGGTCATAAAGCGCACCGTCCACGTAACGGAATG
>CAVJWR010000129.1:0-7355 GCA_963653155.1 Limosilactobacillus gorillae | reverse complement strand
CACGCCGTCAGACGGGGAGAAATCCGTCTGCCTTTGCGTCCAACGCATCGATGACATGAGTGAAACCTGAGAAATTTTACTGAAGATGTCACGGTTCGGAGGGTGCGCCCCATGGGGGCGCATTTTTCTTCGCGGTATCTTCAGGGCTTCTCAGGGCCTCACTTAAAACCGTGACGGGAAGTGCGCCTTCTCCATTTCCCGAAACGAAACAAGGTGAGAGGGGAAATGGAGAGACAATGCAAGAAGAAAAAACAGGCAAGGACACTGACGAGGTGTTTTGTTCGTCATGCGGAAGTGCCATTAAGGCCGCTGCGGAAATCTGTCCGAAATGTGGTGTACGGAATATGGCAGCTTCCGCCCCAAAAGTTACTGGGGCAAAAGACCGACTGACATATATCCTGCTTGGGATTTTTCTGGGTTGCCTCGGCATTCACAACTTCTACGCCGGTTACACGGGCAGAGGCGTGGCGCAACTGTTGATTACCATTCTGTCCTGCGGATTCGGTGGTTTCATCTCCATGATTTGGGCGATCATTGAAATCTGCGTTGTCACCGAGGATGCTTCGGGTCGCCCGCTTAGGTAAAAGCCCGGTGTCGGAATCCCGGCAGTGGCGTAGGCGGAATAGTCTGCATGAAACAGCAGTGGATCCTTTCCGCACTTGTCTCGCTTGGGATTGCCGGATATGGCTTCTGGTTGTATTCCGGCAATCCCGAAGCGGACGAGTTTTATCCGAAGTGTATCCTGTACACAATGACAGGACTGAAATGTGCAGGTTGCGGCGGACAACGTGCCGTACATTGTGTTCTTCATGGCGAAGTGGCGAAAGCGTTCGGCTACAATTGGATGATTCTTTCGTTCTGGCCTTTGTTTGCGCTTGGACTTCTTCTGAAACCGCTTGCACAGTCTTCGTGGTATTACACCGTTGCCATCGGAGTGACTCTTGCCTATTCAGTTGTACGCAACATTCCCGGAGTGGATTTTTAACGGCCTAGCGCGAGACCGGCCCTGAACGCTGCGCCGACGGCCACCCACCCCGACAGACCGCAAAGACCAACTCCTCCACGGTCAAGCGGCCCTTTGCGCCATCAACGGACATCGACGGCGCGGCGAACAATCCTCGTAGCGAGACTTCTCCGGACGACTCACCCGACTCCCAAAGACTCATCGTATCCATTTCCAGACGAGAAATGCGACCGATTCCCGTATGTTTGATCTTGTCCTCGTCCACCACCACGGAGCCCGTCAGCAAATACAAACCCTTCTCGCGCCGTCGGTCTACGGACACACGGACAGCATCCCACAGCACCGGAGCCAACTGCCATTCGTCAATCAACCGAGGGTTCACCCCCTCCAGCAACATGGACGGCTTTGTCGATGCCAATTTAAGATACCCCTCCTGAAGGTCGGGGTCCTGCATCTCGATAACGCTCTTGGCCTTTTGCTTGGCCGTCGTCGTCTTGCCGCACCATTTCGGGCCGACAATGACGGTCGCGCCAACCGCGCGCAGACGAACATCAAGAATCGAATCGACTACCCGGGGAAGATATTTCATAGTGTTCCTTGTTTAGGAGAACATTATACCACGTTTTGCATTTTTGGCGTTTGTCGCTTTGTATTTTTGGGACGCCATGCTTTCTATATTTGGGATTATGGTTTCGTTCGGCCATGCTATGGGAAGGTGACGGACTGATGCTCTCGGCCACGATCTCCCGGCTCTGTGCCGAGCGCCGCCTCGCCGTCAGCCACAGTCTCTTTACGCTGCTGAAGTGAAAGCCTTCTCCCACTCACCGAGGTTCATCTGATTTCACCTCATCTTTAGACTCAGACAAAGGGGCTTTCGCAAAATACTGACGCGCCTTGGCCTCTTCGCCTCGGTTGTAATAGAGAACGCCAAGGTTGTAAGCAGCCGTCGGACAGCCCTGCCGTGCAGCCCTTTCAAGCAGCGCAACGACGGCAGACTCGTTATAGGCCACCGGATTCGCAATCTCGCAGTAGAGCAGCACGGCGAAGTTGTTCAATGCCTCGCTCTTTCCGGCGTAGGCGCCCAGCACCGCATTTCCGATGGCGCGCGACGGCAATTCGTCAAAAT
Source organism: Limosilactobacillus gorillae (assembly GCA_963653155.1). GTDB lineage: Bacteria > Verrucomicrobiota > Kiritimatiellia > RFP12 > UBA1067 > UBA1731. The sequence goes on along the minus strand of CAVJWR010000129.1, from coordinate 5,265 downwards.
AATCAAACGAGATCACCTCACTGTTCTCACCGACGCGTACATAGAAATATTGACGCATGCCAAATGTCCCTCTGTAATCGGCAAGAATGCCAATGTAGATCTCACCCGTGATCTGCCACAGCACAAGCGCCTTCGTCACTCCTTTGGGCAGATCTTCTTTCGATATCGGCTGACGTTCCGTGAAAATCGTGGCCTTCCAATCCTCTACCGATCGACTCTTACCCAAAACCTGTTGGGCCTCAGCTTCCGTACACCGACGATAGGCACGATCAAGCTTGGCGAATGCATATTTCTCGGCATACATATTCTGCAAGAAATACGATTGCTGCACAGAGACAAAGGTCCCCTGTTTCGTTGGCGGAAGACACAACCGATACACGCCATCTGCCAATTCGTACAAAGCAGAAGCCGCCGTCTCCTCAAAATCATCCATGTCCAGTTTCCACAAGTCGTTCGTCGAAGCCTGCCACGGGCAGAACTGCATCTTCTTCAACTTTGCGGGCGGTTCGAGATTGAACTCTTTCAGCGCATATCGGCTGTCCGAACGAATAATGTCAGTCGGCGACTCCCCATCGCGAATGTCATTCATTAAAAAATCAGACTTGTATTTCACATATGTACGTTCACCGAGCATCATCTGTGTCATGAGCGGCAACCGGAAGCCGGACTCTTCCGACAAGTCGGCGCGCGAACAGAGTTCTGGCCTGTACGTGAACTTGACCGCATCCTTGGGCGATGGCTTGCCAAAAGCATCATTCTCGTCTTCGTACACATACCTCCACGCCAAAGTGGTTTCTTGCGGAGGGGCTTCATTACCATCATACAGACTGCAAAGGTGTGGCAATAGATCCGAGAATTCCTCAGTCGTTGCAAGGGCAGACGGACTCACCTGTTGCATCCACTCCATCAGGAGACTGCGGCGCACGTCCAGTGGACGCCCCTGCCCATCGCGCGTCATGACAACCAATCCATCGCGCGTAAATTCCGTCTTCTTGCCCAACGAATCAATGCGCGTCCATCCGGTACATTTCCTCTCCTTGTTCCAATGGAACTCGTCCTTGAAATTCGCTTTCGGACACAGGCGCGGCATCCAACCGGATATCTGCGGCTTCGTGTAATCAATCGACTTGAGAAGCCCGTCTTCACCATATTCTCTCTTTTCGGCTGGCATATAATAGATGCTGACAATCGCCGGGCAGGACGCCACCCCGTCCTCGACCCGGAAACACCCAATGTCCACACGCGTGGACTTCATCTTCTTCCCATTTGGAAGCGCGACATCAAATGCCTCATGATAGTCACACGAAATCTCCATCACATCACAGAATCTCCCGTCTTCCTCCATCGGCGCTTTTTGCTTGAACCGAATCTTTGACGGATCACCCTGTAGAACCTTCCACACCAGTTCATCTGCACCGCGAGTTTCACCGCGAGCCACGACAACCTCAATCTTACCGGTCTTTTCAGCCCATCGCGCGACATAGGCGGCATGATGCTGTGAGTCACTTAGAAGAGATTGGTCATACGGCAAGCTTTGCAAGTCCGTGACCGCCGTCATTTCAAAACTCAGCGCTGACCGCGAAATAAAAGGAATTTCCGGATACGGCTTGCCCAGCCTTGAAGCGATGCTCAACACCTTTTCCGCGTCAATATCTTCGACGGGAATTGCCGGACGTTGCGCCGAGGACGACATGAAATCCTGTTCGGTCTTGACGCACTTCTGCCCTCGGCGAATGACGCCCAGCAGCTGACGAATACCGCCCTTCTCGCGAACTTCGGGCTTCAAGGCTCGCCAAGCCTCGGCACAAATACGCGCAAGATCGTCAAGGTATCCCCGTGAATGGTACGCCAACAAGACTGGACTCCAACCGAAGATCCGATCCACCGCGTCACCGGCATAATCGGCACCAATGTCATAAACGCCAAGTACATTCTTGTACAGATGCCACGACTCGTTCCTTGATGCATCAGAATCACTCCACATTCTTGCCGGGACACTCTGGACGTCATTCGTCCTGTCCTCTTCATACATCGCCGAACAATCGAAGAACGTCGGGATGGGCCTTCGCGTCTGGACATCTTGGAAATTGAAATTGGCCGCACCACACGTTCGCCCCTGATCCTGTAATTCCTCCGCATATTCCACCATGACCATATCGCCAACGGGCACAGGACGGTATTCGGCACTACCATTCATCAGGTAGATCCAGGTATTGCTCGTCGCCCCCGTGACATCGACCGTATAGGAAGAATTCTCAAATTCCCAGTAAATGTTTGTTTCGTCAAGACGAATCACACCGGCTTCAATCGCGGCAGATTTTGAGGGCAACCTCCAATTCCTCTCAATCGCATCACTCATGGCCATGAGCTTCGTGAACCGTGCATCCGTGCGTAGCGAAGCCAAGTCGTCGTCTTCCTTCGCATGATCCGAGTCATCGAATCCGGCAGCGACCGCCTGTTCAAGCGCCTGAATCGCCTCGTCTTTCTTGCCCATCCGCGCCAAGGCGCATGCATAATTGTAGTACCAAACCGGCGGTCCGATCTTGAGGCGAATCCCTTCACGGGCAGCATCCGCAAGGGCTTCGGCCCGGTTTTCGCGATCCTCCTCAAACCAGTTCCGTACGCGGTCAAGCTCGAAGACCTTCTCCGTGTAGTCCGGCATGTCATACTGGGAAACGCGCTCCTCGACGCCCAGCCACTTCTGACGAAGCGCTTCCAACGCAAGCTTTGGGTCTGCAATCGCATAGACATCGACCTTGGCCGCCGCCTCGGCCTTCACGATCAAGTCGTCTATGACGTCGACAATCTTCAGGAACTGGCTCGGAAGATTTTCGCACGGCTTGATTTTTCCTTTCAAGATAGGCTCTGAATACCTCAGTTTGATAAATCGATTCCGCCAAGCGAAAACCGAAGCAATGGACAAGTGTGATTTTGCGTGCTCCGGGAACTTCATCGTGTTCGAAGACCAGATATACTTAAGCCCGGACTTTCGGAGTCTGCCCTCAACAACCATGCCGAGCATTTTGACCTTTTCATATCGGCCATTTTCAGCCAGCTGCTCAATGGCATCATACACCATCCTGAGTTCGGCATCGACTTTCTCGTTTAGTCCGTCAGGCATTGACTTGCCATCACGTGTATAAACATATACATCCAAGTGGCGACCACCAGATTCTAAGCGCTCTACTTCCTCTGAATCGTAACGAATGCCATAATCGTCATCTCCGCTCCTATAGGTCGTGCGCGTCCTCATGCGCAAGTCGCCGATCTCCGACGGGAATCGGACATGCAGCACCGGATCGACATACGTCTGACACCGCCACGTCGTGTTCGGCGGCTGGCCAGCAAACAGTGACACGCACAACAAGAGCGAAAGCGAAAAAACAAGATCTCTCATATAGACCTCCTATAGGTTATTCCTTCGACCGAGGATTCGCACCTTCTAGCAACATAGACGGCTTTGTCGACGCCAACTTTAGATACCCCTCTTGAAGATCCGAATCCTACATCTCAATGACACTCTTTGCCTTTTGCTTGACCGTCGTCGTTTTGCCGCACCATTTCGGGCCAACAACGACAGTCGCGCCAACCGCGCGCAGACGAACATCAAGAATCGAATCGACTATCCGGGGAAGATATTTCATAAAGTCCCTCACGTGGGGACAGTATACCACGTTTTGTATTCGTGGTGTTTGACGTTTTGCATCTTTGGGGCATTGTGTTTTGCATATCTGGGCAAAGTCTTATGGGTAAGACCATTTTACAATTTTTCGCGCAAAAATCTGCCTTTCCGGACAAATTGGCGTCATGGCGAGGTCGAAACCGACCTTACCGTGAAGGGAAACACAGCCCCTCGTCGACACCATTCTTTACGCACGGGTGGACAAAGCGAGTCCGGCCTTGAACGCTGCGCCGACGGCCTCGCCGAGCTTGTGGTAGACGTGGTTGACAGGATCAAATGTGATTGGCGCGAGCCGCGTGACATCGACCTTGCCGTCCGCCGTCAGGACGGACTCGTCGATGCCGATGTTGACGATCTTGCCGACCATCCGGCAGTCGGACGTGTCGTAACTCACAAGTTCGCATTCCAGCACCATCGGCAGGTCTTCGAACACGGGCGCATCGACAAACGCACTCTTCGTCAACGTCCATCCCGTCTTCGCCAGTTTGTCGGGCGTCTTATTTGCCGAGACGCACCCCACGTAGTCGCACGCGACAAGGTTCTTCACATCCGCGACGTGTACCGTGAACGCCTTGCGCGCAAGCACGTTCGCCGTCGTCTTGTGCGCATCGTCCACGCAGATCGAGATGCGGTCTTCGAGCGAAATACCGCCCCACGCCGCATTCATCGCATCCGCGATTCCGTTTTCGTCATACGAGCCGATGATCAGCACCGGCATCGGATAAAGCCACGCCTTGGGCCCGAAGTTCTTCTTCATTTTGTCATTCTCCTGATTGCCTGTTGCCGCATACGCTCCGCTTCATGACCTGAAACGCGAAACCGTACAAGCGAACTGTTCACGATGAATTATACCAAAACCGAGACCGTCGCAACGGGCGATGCCCATCTCGTGAGAGGCATAAGCATAGGCCCGTGTGTCACCTCATCGCCTCGGTGGCGAAGGCGACGGCGCGCGCGAAAGCGGCGGGCTGGCCCTTGACGGTGACGAAGAGGTGCGTGCTGCCGGGCAGCACCTCCGCGCGCACGGGACACCCAAGTGCGTCAAGCCGCCGTGCGAAGCGCAATCCCTGGTCGCGTAGCACGTCGCGATCCGCGCCGAGGATGTGGACGGGCGGAAGCCGGCGCAGCTGCTCGTCCGAGGCAAAGGCGGGCGAGACGAGCGGATCCATCGGATCGTGCCCGTTCAGGTAGGCCACGAGGCACACGTCCATGAACGCCGCATCCATGCCGCATTCCGTCGCGAATGTCCGCCATGACGCCGAACCGTCCGCCCGCGCCTCGGTGACGGGGTAATAGAGGACGAGGGAGCGCGGCTTCAGGTTCTCCTTCTGCAGGACGAGCGACGCCGCGAGTGAAAGGTTGCCGCCCGAGGAGTCGCCGCCAATCGACACCCGCGTCGGATCCGCGCCAAAGCGTGCCGGATCGGACACGACCGTGCGGAAGGTCTCGCAGACGTCGTTGAGCGCGGCCGGGAACGGATGTTCCGGCGCAAGCGGGTAGTCGAGCGCGAGGACGGCGTAGCCTTTCGCCGCGACCGCGCCGCAGAACGCCGAACAGCTCGCGAGGCTGCCGATCACCCAGCC
>CAVJWR010000128.1:3522-7449 GCA_963653155.1 Limosilactobacillus gorillae | reverse complement strand
CCGAATAGGCATACGTGTTCGTGACCACGGCTCCGTCGGACAGTGCGGAAAAGTCGTAGACCGTTGCGACCGTTGGCGTCAGCGGTTGAGTCCAGTTGTCTGGATCGCTCCACAGGCCGCCGGACGAAGGGCCTTTCCACACATTGGCATCCGCAAAGCAGACACCTGAGACCGCACAGGCGACAACCGCCATCATGCGTTTCCTGTTTGACGTATTCATAAGCGTTGCTTCCTTTCTCAAATTCTCAATCCACGCGTTCTGTGCCCGACGGTGCCTCGACGGATTCGGACGGCACACCGTTCTCCAGATGCCATGCCACGCGAATGAGGCCTTGTGGCGTCGGAACTTCTCCACGGGCAAACGTCACGCCGTCAACCGGATGCGGACGGACGCGGAACTTCGCGAATCCGGGCTCGACCGGTTCGACGCCGAGAATGTAGTTCGAGAGGATTCCCGCCATCGCCGTATCCGGATGTGCCTCGTCCATCCACCCTTCCTTCGGGTCGACAATCATGCACTCGCTCGTCAAGGCAAGTCCCGTTCCGTCTGGACGCAGCACCTCGAACCACGCATGCTCGCCAATCATCCGCAGGGCCTCGGCATCAAATCCATATTCGAAAAGGCCACGAATCGCCAACGCCTGAAACTTCCCCCAAACGTTGCGCGTAAACTTTCCCGACAAGGCACGAGCCTCTTCCTCGGTCGCGAAGCGGACAGCCAACGCCAGCGCGGATGCCTCCCAACCGAAAGCGTCCGGCTCTTCCAATGACTTGCGAAATTCACCGCGCACAGCGTTCCAGAACTTCGCCCGAATGACGTCTGCCAAGGCGGCGGCCTTGCGGCGATACCGAGCCGCCTCGTCGGGACTTCCCGTTCCGTCCGCCAAATCGGCGGCATCGCAGTAGACTTTCCAAAGCAGAATATTCATGTATGATCGGTGATGAACGGATGTCGAGCCAAACGCCAGTTCGCAGGCATGCTTCGAGGTTTCCTTACGCTGCTCGAAAAGTCCGTCTTCCCGGCTGTGTTCGCCAAGGTAGCGCAACAGCGCACGGACGTTCGGCAGCATCCGCCGTGCCATCGTACGATCGCCCGAATAAAGCACGTAATCGGCCAACACAGGCACGAACCAGGCCGCAAACTCGTCCGAAGGGAACGCGCCCCAGTCTCTGGCATGCGGCTTCGGCTGTTCGGGCCACGGACAAGCCTGTATGTAGCCTTCGGGCGTCTGGCTGTCGGCCAGCATCTCCAACGAGCCGCGCAGATACGGCGCATTCGGCCTGAAGCCAAAGAAGACGTTTCGTGCCGCCCACCACAGGTCGCCGCTCCAGACGAGCCGATCGCGCTTTGCGCCGTCGGATAGATAGGGCCGCGTCCAAACCGCCGGCGTGACGTTCGTCGCAAGATAGGACGGTATCGCCGAGAGTTCGCACGTACGAACCGAAGCCTCCCAAAGTTTCGTCAGGCGATCGTCCGAGCAAGTAAACGAGCCAGCACGTTCGCCATCCGAATGCACACGGTCGTTCACGAGACGAAACCCACGCAGACTGACGGATGCGCCGGGGGTATCCAATGCGAACCGCACATAGCGCACAAGCCCCTGAAGCAGGGATGCGCGAAACTGTCCGCACCGACCGATACGCCAGATCTCGTAGCGTTCGGGGTTTGCCGGAAAGATCGGCAGCTGCACATCCTTGCCAAGATAGGTCGCCGCCGTATCCTTCCAGAAGTCACCCTTCTCGCCGATCTGGCTGGCGCGACAGGCATACGAGATGCGCAGAATCGGCACCTCTCCTTTTTTACCGCACCGGAAGTCGGCAATCTCAAAGGTGGGATAGCCGCCCGCGCCAGGCCGCCCCAAGTCAATGACCTCAACAGGTTGCGGCGCATCCGCGCACCATATCAGATCGACATCTCCCATTTCGGCAAAAACGACCGGCACGGACATGAAAAGCCCGCATGCGAGACATACCACACCAACATTGTTCCAAGAAAAATGCCTTTTAGCGTTCATGCGTGTGATTTTAGCAAAAGCCATTCGTCCAAGGCAAAATAATCACGTTTGTTATTGGGCATCAAAAAGGTTGATTTTTAAGCAACCGATATGCTATCATGCGCCCCAAGTCCATGAAAAGAAAGCGCAACGTCATCATTGTCCTCCGACTTGCAGGAACTGCCGGACGCGACATTCTATCCGGCATACTGCTGTTCACTCGGCAGCGTCCCCACTGGCACACGCGGCTTTTCCAGATGCCGAACGAGCTGACGCCCGAAATCTTCCACGCCCTCGCGGACGAAGGCTACGACGGCATCATCATGAGCGAGCCGGGACCAGACGCGACAGCCGAGCTTCTGAAGGCATCAAGCATTCCCATTGCATTCATCGGAGATGCCGGGCCGATCCTATCGGTGCGCAGAAAGTCCATCACGTACATCCGCAACGACGACATTGAGATTGGCCGCATGGGCGCACACTATCTTCTCTCCATCGGCCGCCACCGCACATATGGATTTGTGCCGACCGTCTCACGGCAATATTGGAGCCAGGCCCGCCTTGACGGATTCAGCAACACGTTACGGGAAAACGGAATCGAACCCGTCGTCTTCAGTGCGACCGCCCCTGCCGGCACAAAGGCAGACCTTGATGGACTGCAAGCCTGGCTTAAAGGGTTGCCAAAGCCGGCAGCCGTGATGGCCGCATGGGACACGCGGGCGACGCAAGTCATCGAGATGGCGAATGAGGCCAAGATCACCATACCAAGCCAACTTGCCGTCATCGGCGTGGACAACGACGAGCTGCTGGACGAATCGACCGTGCCGCCGCTGACCAGCATCCGCCCCGACCACGAAAAGCTCGGCTTCGTTGCCGCCCGCGAACTCGAACGCCTGATGAACGGACGTTCTTCGAAACCATCTGTCGCGTTCCTATCCCGCCCCAAGGAACTCGTCGAACGCGAATCTGCCGCCGCTACGGCTCCGGCCGCACATCTCCTCGCGCGAGCCAACAGGTTTATCGCGAAAAACGCGACGAGGGGCATCTCTGCCCGTGACGTTGCCGACTACCTCGGCGTATCGCGAAGGCTCGCGGACCTGCGCTTCCAACAGTTCAACAGCGAAACGATCAACGAGGCAATCATCCGCTACCGCCTTGATGCCGTGAAGAAACTGCTCGCGACCACGAACCGTCCGATAAAGACCGTTTCAGCCGCCTGCGGCTACACCGACCTCGCGTACCTGAAGACGTTGTTCAAGCGCCGCTTCGGTCTCACGATGCGAGATTACCGCGCTCAACACAAATCATAAGCGCGCATCGCAGTGACGGCCTGCAATCCCTTGGATCATCTGCCGCCCAATGACATCATTGTGAAGCCAACCACAAGCACAACAGTCCCGGATGCAAGGAGCGATATCGTTTTCCGCGACGTGCCTTTCCATTCGCCGATGAACACGCCAAGGAGCGTAGAGAAGAAAACGGCACCAGACATCAGCACGGCAAAGGAAATGTAGCGGAAGTCGCCCATCAGCGGCTCACTCGCCTTCTGTAGGACAAACTGCATCACGCCTATGATGCCAACGGCTGCGGAAAGCGCAATGTTCATAAAATGAGTCGGAAGGCCGATAGGCGAAGTGGCGGAGGCGCGGGACTCTTCATCATTGCGCCGCCTCCATCTCTCCGAGAGCACCCAGACAATCTGGGTGAATAGGCCTCCCCAAAGCACAACCGTAAGCACTGGTATCCCTGCCCAAGTTGGAGACACGCCGCATCCAATGGCGGCATCCTCCCACACCTGCGCCCCCTGAAGCCCGAAGTTTATTCCGGCAGATGCGATCCCCGCAATGATCGCCATCACAAGCCCTTTCACGAAATTGAATTCCGCAACAGCCTTGCGCTTCGCCTCCGCGCTCATTTCCGATTCCTTGGAACG
>CAVJWR010000128.1:0-3512 GCA_963653155.1 Limosilactobacillus gorillae | reverse complement strand
CCGCCACACCCGCAAGGACTATGCACGCGCCTCGCGTCGCGACGAGCGAAGCGGCGTTCCCCGCGACAACCGGCGGCAGAATCGTTCCTGCCGCCGCGCAAAGCCCGGCGCCAATCCCAAGCCCAAGGCCAATTCCGAGATACCTCACCATAAGCGCCCAGCAAAGCGCACCAATGCCCCAGAGTGCGCCGAAGGCAAACGTCCGAGCAAAAACGGGCCAGCCGCCACTTGACAGTATGGCGGACAAGCCCGTAGGAATTACGCAGGCATCGAAAAAGAGCGGGAATGCGAGCCAGCCCACAAGGACGCTCACTATCCATCCTGTCTCATATCGCCACCCCTTAACGGCGCGAAACGGCAACAGGTACGTTGCCGCCGCAACGCCGCCGAGAAGCGATACCAACGTTCCGAGGATGGGGTCGTACCGCATCAGCGCCGCTCCAGCTCACGCGCAATCTCGATGCGGCGACGCTCGATGGATTCCGGGCGCGTGGTGAAATCCACGTCAGAAACCTGTATTTCAGGAGGAACCGCAAGGAGCGGACTCGATGCATTTTTCCTCTTAAGCAGCGATAGGTACTCATAATCCTCCACCGCATCGCGAATCATCGCAAGACGCTGCGTGGGGACTGGCGCAACATCTATGAATGGCCCGTCGGGATCCTTTTGCGCACCAATGGCCTCGATTGGAGGATAGAGGAATCGTCCATCGCCATTCCCCCATGGTTTGCGAGTGCCAGCCGGACCACTCGAAACCCATCCCATCGCATCCTCATACGGGTTCTGAGGCTGTTTTGGGTCCGGATAGGCGGCAGAGCTCGACCAATACACCGTCTCCCACATGAGAAGCCCCGTGATTCCAGTCTTCCATGAAGCCCATCCCCACTGGCGAAGCTCCGCCGCAGAGCGGTCTATGAACTCGCCGAAATACGGCGCCTTCGGCTGTGTGCACAGATACCACCAGAACTCGTCGCCCGCCTTGCGGCAGGAAGCCTCGTCGGCAGAATGCAGGTACTGCGGCAACGGACACCAGAGGTTTGGTCCGCCGAGCAATTCGGATTCCGGCTGGTTCGTGAGCAGACGCCGCACAGTCGGCATCGTTTCCTTCAGTAACGCCATGCCCTCCATCACATTTCCGAAATTGCCCTTCGATGGTTCATCGAACCAGTAGAGGTACGCCTTGCGGTCAAGTCCCTTGTCAACGAGATGCCGCCATATCTCCGTGAGGTATCTCTTGAGCAGAACCGGATAGGCCGGGTGTTTCTCCCCTATCTTCCCGTTGGCGAGCGGAGGCTTGCGGAAGCCCTCGCCGAATCCGTGCCAGAAGTAGAGCGGCGCGACGTTGAACGCATTGAACGAATACTCACTGAGCATCCGCGACAGGTTGGCATCCCATTCTGTCCAATCGAACACGGGCTTCCACGCTTCGGGATGATCCGCCCCTGCCGACATGTCCCACGTCAGCTTTGGCGGCGTAAGGATCTGCGGACGTGATGGCGATATCCGATATGCGGCCAAGGTAGAAATGTACCGTTCAAATATCCGCTTCTTTTCCTCACCGGTCTTCGCCCGGTGCCATGGCGCGACACGATGTATCCCAACGCCAAACGACGACTGCAATGTCATTTCCTTTGGAAGCTCAAAGCCGAACACCTCCACGGACAGTGGAATCTCCACAGTATTCGTTCGTCCACCTGATTTCAGCGACACCGCTATCGTCCCGCGATATATGCCCTTCTTCGTCCCAGAGGGAACTGTGACCGTAATCCAGAAAGGCTGGTTGATGCCAGAAGCGACAGGGAACTCCGACGCATCCTGAGCAAGGAGCGGATCGGGCCAGAGTCCAGTGCATCCAAGTTCATCCGTCGCCAATTCAACCGGCACGTATCCAACGCGTCGCACCTCTATGGAGGATGCGGGAAGCGTTCCAGCCGTTACAAGACCGAACCATGACGTTGCCTTCAGTTCCCTTGATTCAACACGCACATCCGACATATCCTGCCTTGGTGTGACGACAATCTGCACGGACTCAGATTCATTTGCCGCAAGTGCCACACAAACCTCATTTGCCCTAGCCGCAGGCACAGGCCTCCTTCTCGACACTTTCCATCCTGACGATGCGCTCCAAAACGACGCCACGCCTGAATCTGCCACAAGCGCCCCATACGAATCATCGTATAGCGCCGGTCTGCGGCAATGCGCGGAAGTCGCGCCAGTGTCATCGACATAGCGGGTCTCGCCGGCGGCAGGTGGAACTGGTGCTCCATCAAATGTCGCAAAGAAATCATAGTTGGCTACCTGATAGTCGCAGCGCGGACGTCCGGAGAAGCGCACAAACACCTGCTTGGCGGGAAATGCTGACGATGGCAAATTCACCGAAACATTGCCCTTGTTCGTGACAGTCAGGAACTCATGCCAATTCGTCCCGTCATTCGATGCCTCAAGCACAAAAGAGCCGTTGCTGCCATATCCAATGACAAGACTCACCTTCGCAGACGTAATGTTACGATTGCCTAGCGCATAGCGGTAAACGATGCTGGACTTCTGGCGCAGACACCAGCGGCTCGTGTTAAGGTATGCGTTTTCGTAGGACACGAGCGGACGCGAATTGTTGCGGCCAACGGAACTGTATGCGGACGCGAAAGTATAGGCGTTGCCGTCCACGCTCTCGCCATGGCCAAGCTCAAACTCGCCACTGTGCCTATATACGGCGCGTAGAGTGCGCACCTTTATGTCGCGAAACTTCGTTTCCGACTTGCATTTGTACGACCCGAACCGAGGACGGACAGTGCCGTTCCCGTTTGCAGGGGTGCGGTAGATCACCTTCTCGCGCTTCCACCCCGGCCAACCTGTAGGGTCATCAACGTTGCAGTCATCCGTACCGATCAGCACCAACCCAGACCTTGTGCCGGGACGGGCCTTGTCGCCTGTCACTTCACAGATCGAGTTCGGGGCTATGCCAGGCACGGGATCAGCATATTTGACATTAAGCCCATCCCGGCTAACGCCAGAACGCCCAGAAAACACATCAGTTTTACATCATTTTTCATACACAACTACTCCCCTTTCAGTTTTAAATCTATTTCGTGACGCCCCATTCGTCCTCTCCATGCGCGGCAATCCATTGCTTCGACAAGTTTACCGCCGGCACATCAAGCGCGGCGGCAAATGTCGGATGGAAGAGCAGACCGTTGATTGTCCGATCAGCAAGGAATCGTTCGGCAAATGCAAGCTGTTGCCGCATCAGATCGGACGGAACAGGTGCCGCCGTAGTGAAGTCCCACATGTAGAGGCCAAGAAGCATATCCTTGTCTGGCCCGATGAAGTCACGGCAACGGCGTATCTGGTCTGCCATGGTAGGGATGTTGCTACCGCGCCAGAACCAGAAGCTCACCTCGTCCACGAGACCGAAATGCGGCCTGAAGGCGGGGCGAAGCCCCACCTGATCCGCATAGGCGACAACGGAGAGCCTCAGGCCATGCGAATGCACGGCATCGGATATCTCGCCAAGC
>CAVJWR010000127.1:0-7776 GCA_963653155.1 Limosilactobacillus gorillae | reverse complement strand
CCTGTATATGCGGGTCCGCTATTTCGGACTTGATCTCGTAAGCCGTATCGGCAAGTACGATGCGCTTGAGGCGGAGCTTTTCGGGCCAGGCGGAATCTGGGAGGTGAAGTGATGGCTTTTGACCTCTCTCGCAAGAAGGCGTTCGTCTGCGATCTCGATGGAACGCTTTTCATGGGGGCCAACCCAATACCTGAAGCCGTGAAGTTCGTGACGGAAAGCACAAGACAGGGGCGTTTCAGTTTCTTCTACCTGACGAACAACACGTCAAAGTGCCCTGAAGAATACCTCAAGAAAATCTCGAATGCAGGGATCCCGGTGGATGAATCGCAGATCCTTACGCCGCTCATCACGCTTGAATCGTACATTCGTGAGAAGGGGTACAGATCGGTATATCTCATTGCCGGAGAGAAGGTCGTTGCCCACATGGCCAATCGACTTGCAGATGCGGGCGTTTCCTTCGGGTATGATCCGGAGTCGAACGAGCTTATCGCGCTCGCCTACGATAGGGAGGTGACGTACGAGAAGTTGGCCAATGCCTGCCGTCTCTGGAACATGCGCAATGTGCCGCCGTCGCCGATGTGTCCCGTCCGAACGAAAAATCGGCGTCCGGTGGATTTCGTGGGGACGCATCCGGACAGTTGCTGCCCAAGCGAGTGCGGGCCGATCCCAGACATGGGCGGACTGCTGAAGTTGCTTGAGACGACGAATGGCATGAGGCCGAGCCATGTGTTCGGGAAGCCGTCGCCTACACTGCTCGCGCCTGTGCTTGCGCAATTCCGTCCGGAGGAGATAGCCGTGGTCGGCGATCGGCTCTACACGGACAAGGCGATTGCGGACAACGCAGGGGTGGATTTCGTGTGCGTACTCTCAGGCGAGACGACGCGGGAGGATCTTTCCGCATACGAAGGAACGCCGCCGGCGATAGTTGTGGAGACGTTTGACAAGGTCGCGCCATAGTTTTTGGAAAGCAAGCTTTAGGAGGTAATGGTTATGGGAGAGGAAAGAGACGGGAAGAAGTTCAGGAAAGCCCAGTGGAGATTCATAGTCTGCTCCATGGTAGCCTACATGTTCTTCTACCTTACGAGGAAGAACCTGTCGATGGCGCAGCCAGCCATGCTTGACGAGGGCATAATATCGACATATGCGCTTGGCCTCATAATGACTGTGCATGGGATCATCTATGGGCTGTCGCGTTTCGTGAACGGCTTCTGGGCAGACCGCCTTAACGGGCGCGTGTTCATGACGATTGGGCTTGCGCTCTCCGCACTCATGAACTTCCTTTTCGGATGCACGTCGCTGTCGCTTCTCTTCGCCGCGTTCTGGATCGTAAACGGCTGGACGCAGGGCATGGGGTTCCCGCCGTGCGCGAAGATGCTGACGCATTGGATACATCCGAAGGAACTGGCGACGAAGATGTCGATCTGGAACACCTCCCATTCATTCGGCGCGGTGATGGCGCTCGGACTCTGCTCTGGACTCTTTGCCCTTGGGTTCGGCTGGCGCTGGTGTTTCTGGGTTCCGGCAGCACTTGCCGGCCTGGCGGCGGTATTCTGCTTCTTCTGCGTGAAGGACTCACCGACCGAAGCGGGCGTCGATGAACTTGAGATCGAAGGCGCGGCGGCGAAGCCATCGTCCGAGGTCTCGACGGCAGAACGCCGTCGGCTCGTCTTCGGCAACAGGGTGATCTGGCTTGTGGCTCTGGCGAACTTTTTCGTCTACATCGTCCGCTTTGGATTCCTCGACTGGGGCCCGACGTTCCTCAAGCAGTTCAAGGGCATTCCAGTCGCAAAGGGCGGCCTCATGATCATCGCCTTCGAGCTTGCGGCGGTGGTCGGGACAATCTTTGCGGGTTGGGTGACGGACAAGGCCTTCAAGGGACGCGGTGTGCGCACATGCGTATTCTGCATGCTGTTCGCGGCACTGTTCTCATTCGGCTTCTGGTATCTGCCCAACGGTGCCCCAATATGGGAGGCGACGCTGCTGCTGATGGGTGCGGGCTTCTTCATCTACGGGCCACAGGCCCTTATCGGCATCGTGGCGGCGAATCAGGCGACCAAGGAGGCTGCCGCGATGGCGAATGGCTTCACGGGCATCATGGGCTACGCTTCGACCACAGTCTCGGGCATCGGGATCGCTTTCATCAAGGTGCATTTCGGATGGGGCGTTACGCTTTGTTCCATCGCTGGCTTCGCGCTTATCGGAATGGTGCTGTTCCTGTTTGCGTGGAATGCGTCCGCAGATGGATATGGCGGATCCAAGAAGAGGTAATTGGGAATTTACGATTTGTGATTTACGATTGCATTTGGGTATTTTTAGGATTGTTTCATTTAGGGGTTGGTTCTTGGCCGTGTAGAAGTGTAGAAAGGTAGATGGTAGTGGGTAGATGGTAGATTTTAGGGGTTGGGGATTTGTGATTTTGTCCGCCATTTGCGTAGCGACGGCGCCCTCGCCGTCGTGTATGGTACGGGAGGGTCGCAACTTGTTGCGACCAGTGCCTATGAATGGGTGGATGCGGACGCAATGAATTGCGTCCCTCCCACCGTCGCGGGAAAATGACTGTGTAGCCATGTGACAGTCGGTAAACTGCAAAAATATGGGGGGGGGGAGGATATTGGATAATTATGTGCTTAAGGCGGTTGCCCTTGGTATTGTTTTTTGATATCATAGCAACCCATCAAGGGAGATTATGGGTCCGCTGTCTTGTACTTGGATGATGGCAGACGCATATCCCAACAAGCAGGAAAAGAACCATGGCAATTGAAAAAGATCTGATGGAACGTGGCATACGTGAAATGCATTTGTTAAGATTTCTCTTGCTGGCCACTTCTTCGCTGTGTGCGGCTTATAACGGATTTGCCGCAGCGCAAGCAGCGCAATACGACCACGCGGGTACCACGCTTACCGTGACGGTTCCAGCGGATGCCGATGTGGAACAGTTCGATTCCGGCTATCTGACGTTGCTCACGGGCAACGAAGTGACCGACTTCGTCAAGGAAGGCGACGGCACCCTTGTCATGGATGTGGATATCAGTGCCTACACTGGCGAGATTCACGTAAATGATGGATTCTATCGCTTTACGAGTGCGGATGCGAATACGAAACAGGCACTTGGCGTTGGTGCGCTAACGGCGGCGGCCGGGGCAATCACCGTTGCGTCCGGCGCGACGCTTGAGGCTGCGACTGACGTGAATTGTTCACTCGGAGCCAAGCGCGTTGTGGCCGGTGGCGCAGGCGCCGATGGGCGAGGGGCATTGCTTTTCAGCGGATCCGTCCATTCCTCCAGCGCAACATGGGGTAACGACATTACGCTTACCGACGATACGCTAATCGGCAGTACGTCCGAGCCTTTCTACTATCTCAACGCCAACCCGTGGATGATGCTGAAGATGGGCGGCCATACGCTCTCATTCAACCATCAGCAAGACAAATACGTGGTTGTGCAGAACCTCAATGTGGATGCGGCGTCCCCTGGCGACATTGTCATATCGAATGCGTTTGTCCTCTCGTTCCAGAACGAAAACATCCTGCCGGAGGCTCCTGACCGCAGGTTCATCGTGCGTGATCGCGCCAGCTTCAACTCCCATGGTTGGCGTGGACGCTATCCCTATACGCTTGAATGGGATTCCACCGGAAGCATCAGGTGCAATACATACTCCCCCAATTCTGGATGGGCCGAGACCAACCGCTTCTCCTGGCATGGCCCTGTGGAACTGAAAAAGACGTTGACTTATAGCGCACCTACCTCCAACGGGATAGCGCACATTTTGGGGCCTGTCTCCGGGCCTGCGGGGATAGTCCTGAATGAGCTGTCCGACGCGAAGGCGGATCGTGGCGACACGATGTCGCTCGACTTGTGGGACGCGGACAATTCCTTTGCCGGAGGTGTGTTGGGTCGGCGCAACAACACGATCCGCATCCATGCGAACGGTGCGCTTCCGGCGGATGGTGGAGATCTGGTGCTGACGAACGGGACATTTGATGTCGTTGACGAGAGCGGATCATATGCGTTGCCGAAAGCAGAATTGGCGGCTACCGCAGGGCGGGCCGTGACCGTAAACGGCGGCACGGGACGATGGAAGGAAGTGTCCAAGCATGGCGCCGGAGAATTGAAGTACAACTCGTTGCTTTGCGCGGAAAAGCTATCCGTCCACGAGGGCACGATGACGCTTGGCAAGAGTGACGTCAACGGCAAGTATGCCGGGCTTGTCTATGGCATCAAGGAGTGCCATGTGGCGTCAAACGACGATCCTTTGGGCTGCTATAATGTATTCTCCACCACGGAATGCTTCACGAATTCCGTGGAGCTTTCCCCGCACATGGCCTACGTCAAGAGTTGGGTGGGGATGGCGTATCCGGTAATGACGTACCGTGGCTACATATGGAACCGCAGTGACGAGACGGTCCGCTGGACATTTGCGTCCGTCATCAACAATTGGAGCGATCTTTTCATCGACAGGGACGAGAATGGTGTGCGGAAGAGGATCATCCATCAGTACAATACGAGAGAGGTCGGGTTCGCGACGGTTGAGCTGACCCCTGGTCCACATGAATTCGAGTATCGCATGGTTTGCAACAAGCCTGGCGGCGCCAGCAACTATGGTGGCCCGGCATATTCGTCCGTCACAAATGCGACATGCGCATCCGACCCCACCCTCAACTGGCAGCCGATGTCTGGCCTTATGTATGATCCGCAGGGGCGCGGCTCCATCGAATACGCGGACTACCAGAAGCTCGTCGATCCCGGTGACGGGTCGCTCTTCACGTGGGACATCCCGCAGGAAGATGTGGCGGCGATCTGCAAACATCCGGTAACAGGCGAGGAGTCGCCCTCTGTCACGCCCGCATTCAGCGAGATCACGGTTGCCGAGGGCGCGGTGCTCGATGCTGGCGGCATTCCATTCTTGGCGCCTACGACGCTTAACGGCTTCCCGAAGATCGACAATTGCGACGAACTTGTCCTTGCAGGTGTATGGAACATCGGTTCATCGGATGTCAGGGACGGCCGAAAGATGGAACTGTCCGGCAAGCTAAGGTTGACAGACCAGTTTGCGATTGTGCTGACCAACGATTCTGAAAGGAAGATATCCTCATCCGCTCCTTCGGTGATCGCCATTGCCGCCGGTGGCATAGATGCAGACCTGTCAAAGGTGACGATTACGGCCCCGTATGCATGCACGCTGGGGCTGTCGGAAGACGGAAAGAGCCTGCTGCTCAAGCGCAACGTTGTTGGGCTTGCCGTATCCATCCGATAAGAGGGTGTTGCGATGCTCATAGCGCTGGCGGCATTTGCGGCCGTTACTGCCGGATGGGAGAATGTAAACCCTGCGCGACAGGAGTTCCCCGTTACGGAAACGCTCTGGATTGCGGATACGGCCCGTGCCGAGGACTTCTCTGTTGACTGGCGCAAGGGCGCCAGAGGAGAGGTTAGTTTTTCCGCAGACGGCATCCATGTGCGGAAGACGAATGACGTTGGCCTCGTCGTCATAAAGGCCAGGCCATTTCCGGTGGCGGCAGGTCGCAGCGTGCGCTTCAGCGCAGATGAGTGTGTGCGAGACGCTGATGTCAACTATTCGTCAGGCTTTCTTCGCTACCATGGCAAGGAAGAAGGCCTGTTGCGAATGGATGTCAAGGCAGAAAGGAAGAACTTCTGGGAGGGTGGCCAGCAGACTATGCGTGGGATGCCATGCACTGCGCCGGGCATGACCTACCGCAAGTATGCTCAGTGCGAGGCAAAGGATGGTGTCTTGACACCGGTTCTTGTCGTTGCGGGAAAGGCTTCGGACTCCACGTGGAAAAACTGGTGTGCCGAGGATCTGGATGCGGCTACCGAGGTCAGACGCCAATACATCGAAAAGAACTATCCGAGGCGAGACCGCCGCGCGACGATGATGGACGAGAGGGAGTTCGATGAACGCCTTGCGAAGGATGGCCCGCATTCGGCGGAAGTGCGCCGTATCGATGGCGTATCTCGGCTGCTTGTGGACGGAATGATCTCCGCTCCCGTGCTGTACAAGTCCTCGCACGTGTGGAAGTATTGGGCCGAACGTGGCAGCGGATCGTTTGCGGGCGGGCCGTTTGCTGGGAGTGCGGTCAAGCTGATGGTGGTGTCTACGATGTGCTGGCAGTACTGTTCGAACAATGTGCCGGACTACACCTACATGGTGCGCGAACTCAAGGATGCGATGCGGATGGCGCCGAACGCGTATTTTGTCATAGGCTGGTCGGTCAAGGCTCCAGAAGACTTCATCTCGAAGCATCATCCAGACGAAGGTTGGATAAACGAAAAGGGCGAGCAGGTGTGGGGATTGGACAACACGTGCGTCATGGGTTTCGCCAGCATGAACGAGGAAACCCGCAAAAAGGCCCATCCATGGCCATCGCCATCGTCTCCAGCATGGAGGGCGTGGGTGAAGTCGTCGCTCGTTGGCTTCCTGCGGGAACTCAAGCGCAGTAATCTCGACAAGCGAGTGGTGGGCGTTCATTTCTTCGGCTACAACGATCAGCAGATGTCGATGTGCTGGATAGACCACTCGAAGTGCGCCCAGGATGAATATAGGCACATCGTGTCCGAACCGGATTGCGTATCAACCAACTACAACTACTGCATGCGCCTTGCGGGACAGCGGGCGCTAAACGAGTTTGCCCGCGTCTTCAAGGCGGAAATGGCGGCGGAGGATCCCCGTCGCAAGACGATCGCGATCAAGTGGAGTCAGTCGCCCTTTGGCGGTGGGCGATGCTCGGCGACGGACATTTCGGATTTCGTCCGCCAGGATGCGCTTGATGTCATCGTATGCCAGTCGAACTATCGCGAACGCCTGCCCGGATTCCCTACAGTGTCAGTGCTGCCGATGGAGTCCCTTCATCTTCACGGCAAGCTGTACCTCAACGAACTGGACCTGCGCACGTATGCGCGTCCACTCGATAACGGGATTCCGAGCGTCGTCTCGATGAAGTCTCTCGGAATGGCGGAGGACTTCCCGATGTGGCAAACCATGTACCGCCGCTTTGCGGGCGAAGCCGATGCGGCCCGCATGGGCTATTGGCTATACGACATGAAGTCCGGCTGGTTCGAGACGCCGGAGATCGTACGGGATGTGCGTGACCTTGCGAAAGAGGAGGAGACACTTGCGCGCATTACGCCATCCGTGTGGCGCCCGGACGTGGCGGTTCTCGTTGACGAGACGCAGATACTGTTCGGCGACAACCCACTTCGCCGTCCGGCCATAAACAGCGGATACATCTATTTCGAACAGGTACGCGGGCTTGTCTCGTCCGGGGTGCCGTTCGAGACGTATCTCGCGGAAGATGCGCTTGGGGATTCGTCGATACTGGATGGCAAGAAGGTTGTGGTGTGCGCTTTCATGCGCGAGATCGATTCGCGTCGCAAGGCACTGCTAGACAAGTTGTCGGCGGCGGGTGCGACAATTGTGTTCCTCTCGGAGACAGGCGTAAGTGGTGGCGCCGAGGCGACGAGGTTTGATCCTGTGCTGACCGAGGGACGGTTCGGACACCGCATGGTAGCGGAACCAGGGGTAGATGATGACATGATCAGCCTTTACGCCACAGTGTGCGAGCGCGACCTTACGGACAGTGACATTGAGGATGGAGCGAGGTGCACGGTGCGGGAGACGGAAGGGGTGCGCGTGCTTGCCCGCTATGCTTCCGATGGCTTGCCTGCCGTTGCCGTTCGTCGTGATGCCGACTGCCGCCGTGTCTATGTCGCAGAGCCTTCAGGGCTGACGCCGGGATTCTTCAACAGCCTCGCCCGGGATTCGG
>CAVJWR010000126.1:0-7869 GCA_963653155.1 Limosilactobacillus gorillae | reverse complement strand
ATCAAGGGCCAGCTCCTCGGCGAGCGCAACGGCTTCATCTCCGTGCCGGTCTACGCCTCCGCAAATGGCCTCGTCAAGGCTGTCGAACCGCGTCTCGGCCCGTCTGGCGCGAAGGCCCCGGCGCTCATCCTCGACACGACGGCGCCGGTTCCTGAAGGCATTGACGCATCCGAGAGGACACTGCCGCCGCTTGACTGGAAGCTTGCGGATAAGGACGCGTTGCTCGCACGCATCAATGATGCGGGCATCTGCGGCATGGGCGGCGCGGGCTTCCCGACCTCGGTGAAGCTGAATCCGCCGCCGAACAAGCGGTGTGAATACCTGATCGTGAACGGGGCGGAATGCGAGCCCTACCTTTGTGCCGACTTCCGCCTCATGCTGGAGCGTGCCGACCGGGTGC
Source organism: Limosilactobacillus gorillae (assembly GCA_963653155.1). Lineage (GTDB taxonomy): Bacteria > Verrucomicrobiota > Kiritimatiellia > RFP12 > UBA1067 > UBA1731. The sequence goes on along the minus strand of CAVJWR010000126.1, from coordinate 7,469 downwards.
GCGTCGGCGTCGAGATCCTGCGCAAGATACTTGGCGGATGCGCCGTCCGCATTGCCGTCGAGGCGAACAAGCCGGAGGCCATCGCGGCGCTGGAGAAGGCGTTTGCGGACATCGAGGGCAACGTCGAGATCGTCGTCCTGCCCGTCCTATATCCTCAGGGTTCCGAGAAGCACCAGATCTACGCGACGGTCGGGCGCGTCGTGCCGGAACCTCCGGCCCTGCCGATTGACGTCGGCTGTGTCGTCGAGAACGTCGGCACGGTCGCGGCGGTGGCGGACGCGGTTGAGAAGGGGCAGATTCTCCTTTCACGCGTGACGACCGTCTCCGGCGATGCGGTTGCCGAGCCGAAGAACGTCGAAGCGCCGCTCGGCACGAAGTACGCCGATCTCGTCGCCTTCTGCGGTGGCGAGACAGAGCCGCCCGCGAAGGTGATTTCGGGCGGCACGATGATGGGCTTCGCCGTGCCGAACCTGGCGATCGCGACGACGAAGACTACATCGGGGCTGCGTCTCTTGTCACGCAAGCGGGTGTTTCAGTATTCCTCTCAGGCCTGCATCAACTGCGGTCGCTGCGTACGGGCGTGTCCGATGAACCTCAACGCCGCAGAAATCGCGAAGGCCGTCGAGGCGGACGACATCAAGTCCGCAGAGGATGCTCACGTTATGTCATGCATCGAGTGCGGCGCATGTACATTTGGTTGCCCGGCATATCGGCCAATCACCCAATTCTGCCGTCGGGCGAAGAACTCGATTCGCGCACGCCTTGCCGCCGAGAAGGCGAAAGCCGCGAGCCTGAAACCGAACCACTAAAACCTATAACTTAATTTCATGAAACCGAAAGAAACAGCTGAACATTACATCTTGAGTTCATCGCCGCATGCGCATGCAAGGTCAAGTGTGCATGCCATCATGCGAGACGTGCTTATCGCGCTGTTGCCCGCCTCGGCGTGTGCAGTGTGGTTTTTCGGACTCAGGGCAGTGTGGCTGATGGCCACGTGCATTGCGGCGGCAGTCGTTACCGAAGCGGTGTGTCGCATTGCTATGAAGCGGGATAATTCCGTGGGAGACCTTTCTGCGGTTTTGACTGGACTGCTTCTCGCGCTTAACCTTCCGCCAGATCTGCCTTTGTGGATGGCGGCGGTTGGCAGCGTGTTCGCCATTGCGATAGCCAAGCAGGCTTTTGGTGGACTCGGTTACAACCCGTTCAACCCTGCGCTTGCCGCCCGTGCGTTCATGCTCATTTCATTCACAGGCGCCATGACGACGTGGAGTTTTCCGAATGGTTGGAATGCACCCGCCAGTACTGGGGCGACATCGGTTGATGCCGTGACGTGCGCTACGCCGCTTGCGCTCATCAAGAAGGGGGATGTCGCGCAACTGTCTGCCCTCAGGGACTTGCTTTTCGGCAACATCGGTGGGTGCATCGGTGAGACGTGCGCCATTGCCTTGCTTGTCGGGGCGGCATACCTTCTTGTCCGCCGGGTGATTACGTGGCATATCCCGGTGTCGTTCCTGGGCACGATGTTCGTATTTGCGCTATGCAAGGGCGGCGTTCCGCCAATCTTCCATGTGCTTTCTGGCGGTGCGATACTGGGCGCCTGCTTTATGGCCACGGATTATGTGACGTCACCGATAACAGCCAAGGGCAAGATTGCATTTGGCATTGGCTGTGGCGTTCTCACGATGTGTATCCGTAGCGGTGGTGGCTATCCGGAAGGTGTGTCGTTCGCGATATTGATAATGAATGCGATTACGCCGCTCATCAACCGTTTCACCCAGCCGAAGCCGTTTGGTAAAGTGTAATGAAAAATGCGCAGCGGGCGGATGCCTGTTGCGCATTTTGGCGGTGTTCCCGCCTATGGCTTAGTTCATGGATGCAACGGGTTGGATGCCCGTAGTCATGAACAAGACGCATTTGACTAACATTTGTTTGCTGCCAAGGCTGCTTCTGCCTTGGCGTTGTCATTGAACTTGAACACGAGTACGGCCTTCTCGCCCTGTCCAAGCGCATAGGCATATGAGTATTCGATGTCAACTCCAGCCTTGTCGAGCTTTTCCGTTAGCTCTGCCATGCCACCCGGACGGTCAGGAACCGTGGCCATGACGACATCCGTCTCCCGCACCGCATACCCGGCCTTGGAGAGTGTTTCGCATCCCCTTACGTGGTCGTCCACGATCATGCGCACAATGCCGAAGTCAGACGTATCGGCCAGCGAGAGCGTGGCGATGTTTATTCCAGCCTGCGCAAGCGTACGGCAGATTCCGGCGAGTTGCCCCGGCCTGTTTTCGAGAAATATGCTGATCTGCTTGATTGTCATGGCATCTCCTATTTTTTCCTGTTGTCGATGACGCGCTTGATCTTGCCCTCGCTACGGGGAAGTGTGCCGGGACCGACCAGAGTGATTTTCGGGGACAGCCCGATGATTGACTTTACGGCCTCGAATACGCGGCGGCGCAGGATCTCCAAATCGCGTATGTTGTCCGAGAATGCCTCAGGAACAACCTCAACCTTGATTTCGAACAGGTCGAGGGTGTCCGTGGACGACAAGACGATCTGGTAATGTGGTGCGACTTCAGGCACTCTGAGAAGTCCGGCCTCGATTTGTCCGGGGAATACGTTTACGCCATGGATGATGAGCATGTCGTCTGAACGGGCGGATATCCTGTCCATCACACGCATGGTGCGACCGCATTTGCACACTTCCGTGTGGAGCCTCGTGAGATCGCGTGTGCGGTAGCGTATCATTGGAGTGCCGCGCCTTGATATCGTCGTGAACACAAGTTCTCCGACTTCGCCGTCCGGCAGCGGTTCGAGAGTTTCCGGGTCGATGATCTCCGGATAGAAATGGTCTTCCCAGATGTGAAGTCCAGTCCTGTATTCGCAGTCGCCGGCTACTCCGGGGCCGGCTATCTCGGTGAGGCCGTAGATGTCGTGCGCCGTTATGCCGGTTTCGCGCTCAATTGCGTCGCGCATTTCGGTTGTCCACGGCTCGGCGCCGAAGAATCCGCACCGAAGCTTGGTGTCGCGACGGAAATCCACGCCTTGCCGTTTCGCCTCCTCCATGATGCGGAGGAAGTAGGAAGGGGTGCAGGCGATTACGGTAACGCCAAGATCGCGCATGAGCATTACCTGGCGTTCAGTATTCCCGCCGGAAGTGGGGAGCACGGCGCATCCAAGTCCTTCGCCGCCGTAGTGCAGGCCAAGTCCGCCAGTGAAAAGCCCGTAGCCATATGAAACCTGAAGCACGTCTCCGGCGCGGACTCCGCCCATCGCAAGGCATCGCATTGCGCCGTTCTGCCAAACGGCTATGTCGTCCATGGTATTGGGGATGCAGATAGGCTTGCCGGTTGTTCCGCTTGAACAGTGAAAGCGAACGATCTCGTCCATCGATGCGGCGCGAAGGCCCATTGGATATTCGTCACGGAGATCGACTTTCTTTGAGAACGGGAGAAGCTTTATGTCGGCGAGCGTTTTTATGTGTTCAGGTCGAACGCCTCGTTCCTCGCAGCGTTTGCGGAAGAGAGGCACACGTTCGTACGCGTATTTTACGGTCCACTGCAGACGATGGAGCTGTAGGGCGCGAAGTGGCTCCACGGGCATGTAATCCATGGCCGACACGGGATGCGTCGGAGAGTTCACGTCGTGAGGTAAGACAGGGTAGATCATTTCACAATATCCTTGTTGATGGGTGCGTATTATAGCATTAAATTGCCAAATTGGCCTTTGGGATTGACGGAAGAGGAACTGTGAGGCCGAGTGTGGTATAATATCGATGAATTTCAAATAGAAAAGATCTGACAAGGAGGTCTTGAGATGGAGGAAAGACTTCTGACGCCGAAGAACGAGATTGTCGTGTATCAACCGAGTGAAACCCTGCGACTTGAAGTCAGGTTGCAGGATGAGAGCATTTGGTTGCCGCAACAGAAGATTGCCGACTTGTTTGGCGTGAAGAAAGCCGCAATCAGCAAGCATCTCAAGAACATCTTTGCGACAGGGGAGTTGCATGAGGAACTGGTAGTTTCCAAAATGGAAACAACCACTCGACATGGGGCCATTGGCGGCAAGGTACAGCATCATCTCATAAATTTCTACAACCTTGATGTGATCATTGCAGTTGGATATCGGGTGAACTCGCTTCAGGCAACCAAGTTCCGCATTTGGGCGACGCAGGTTCTGAAGCGGTATATCCTGAATGGTGTCGCGGTTGACGATAGACGGTATTGGGCCCTTTCCGGGGAGATGGATCGTCGTTTGGCATCGCATGACCGTCGGATTGTCGAACTGGAAGAGAAGGTTGATTACTTTGTACAGACCACGCTTCCGCCCAAGGAGAAAGTGTTGTGCGATGGACAGATGCTGGATGCGCAGTTCGAGTTGACGCGCATCGTGAAGACAGCGCGGCAGCGTATCGTTCTCATTGACAACTACATCGACGAGCGGACGCTGATGTTGCTGGGCAATCGCCGTGCCAAGGTCGATTGCACGGTCTACACGCTTAAGCCCAACTCACCGAAGCTTGCTCCGGCACTCACCAATTATGTAAAACAGTATCCGTCTCTGCCGATTATGGTCAAGGGGTACAAGAAGTCGCACGATCGCTTCCTCATCGTCGACAACACGGTGTGGCACATCGGAGCCTCGCTCAAGGATGCGGGTTCCGCGCTTTTCGCGCTGATGAAGATGGAGCTCGATCCGGCAGTCATTCTGGCGTTGCTGCCGGGAGATGCGGAGTTTAAGATTCATCAATCTTGAGTAGAGGAGGGTCGAAATGTCGATGACAGAAATAGTTAAGGTGTTTGGATCACGCAAAGTGCGCTCTGTTTGGGACGATGTAGCTGAAAAGTGGTACTTTTCGATTGTGGATGTCGTTGGCGTTCTGACGGACAGTGACAACCCACGCAAGTATTGGAGCGTTCTGAAAGCACGGCTGAAACAAGAGGGAAATGAAACGGCTACAAATTGTAGCCAGTTGAAGCTTCGTGCTGAGGATGGCAAGATGCGGCTGACGGATGTTGCCGACCAGGAGCAATTGTTTCGCATTATCCAGTCCATCCCATCGCCCAAGGCCGAGCCGTTCAAGATGTGGATGGCAGAAGTTGCGGCAGAGCGTCTGGATCAGATTCAAGATCCTGAACGGTCGATCCAACAGGCGTTATCAGACTATCGGAGGCTTGGCTATTCCGAGAAATGGATTGCCCGTAGGTTGAAATCCATAGACATCCGCAAGGATCTGACGGATGAATGGAAGGCTCGTGGCGTTGAGGACGAGCACGAATATGCCAATCTTACGAACACGATATACAAGACATGGGCGGGGATGACCGCAGGCGAATACAAGCGCTTCAAGGGGCTGAAGAAACAGAACTTGCGTGACAACATGACGAACATGGAGTTGATCTTGAGCATGCTTGCGGAAGAATCCACGCGGCAGATTTCGGCTTCGACATTGCCAAAGGACATGATCGAGCATCATAAAGTTGCGAGAAGCGGAGGCGCTGTCGCACGGAATGCGCGGATTGAGATCGAACGGAAGATCGGGCATAAAGTCATCTCGCCGCTCAACGCATCGGATACGGGGGCTCTTGATGTCGATTCCCCTGATATGTTGTCGTGAGACGTGAAGAGAACGGTTCTCGGTTTTCGATAAAACTGAGAAATTGTGGAGGAAAATCGAGTTCATGAATTGGTGCGGACAAATCCTCCATCTGCGCCACTGGACGCGCGGTCGCAGCGAAGTTTGGTATAATATCGGTGAATTCCAAATAGAGAAGATCATAGAGAAGATCTGACAATGACGCTCGCGCAAGACATCCGTAAGTTGGAAGAAAAGCGGCTGTTGAAGGCTGTCAACTAAGATGGCTATGTGCCGAGAATAGGAGTAGAAATGAATGGCGTTGATATTTTTTCTGGTTGCGGCGGATTAACACTCGGTTTGCATAAGGCGGGTGTTCACGGGACTTTTGCTATCGAAAAAAGTGTTGACGCATTCAAGACGCTGAAATTCAACTTGATGGATCGTCTTCATCATTTTGAGTGGCCGGATTGGTTACCATGCAGGGCGCATAATATAAACTTTATACTTCGAGATCATAAGTCTGAACTTGAAGCAATGAGGGGGCAAGTGGATCTTCTGGCTGGGGGGCCTCCATGCCAAGGATTTTCATTGGCAGGGCGTCGTCGGCACAGGGATCGACGCAATAAACTCGTTCACTCGTATATTGACATGGTTGATGCGATACAACCGAGGTTTTTGCTTTTGGAAAATGTGAAGGGTTTCACAATTCCATTCAAAGTCGATGGAAAAGAGAAACTATATTCTTCTTTGGTTGTTGATGAGTTGCGAAAGCGCCATTATGATGTGGAATTTAAACTTGTAGATTTCTCACGTTTCGGAGTTCCTCAGAAACGGACACGTTTTATTTTGATTGGTGTTTCGCAAGCATTACAGACGTATGGTGTCCATGCCCATGATTTTTTTGAGACGATGGAATCGGAACGTGAGGCATTCTTGTGTGGGAAGGGGTTGCCTCCGAAGGGGGTATCCGTGCGGGCTGCCATTTCTGATTTGCGTCAGAGTCATGGAACTTATCGAGACCCCGTAAACAACCGTTTTGCTTTTGGCAAGTATGGGTGCCCGACAACAACCTTTCAACGATTGATGCGTGTTGATGTTGGACGAGGACAGAATCCAGACAGTCATCGTTTTGCCATACATACCGAGACTGTTCGAGCTCGTTTTCAGACGGCAATCGATGAAAGATTATCTCCGACAGAGTATCGTGTTAGATTTGCGCTGAACAAATCTAGCACGAAGAGATTGATTCCGCGATCGCCAACCCCTACGTTGACTACACTGCCAGATGATTATATTCATTATTGTGAGCCACGAATCTTGACGGTGCGCGAGTACGCGCGCATACAGTCTTTCCCAGATGATTATGAGTTCAAGGGGAAATACACGACAGGGGGAAAACGACGCGTAAAAGAAGTGCCGCGCTATTCTCAGGTTGGGAATGCCATACCGCCGTTGTTTGGAGAACTTGCAGGTCAGGTACTGATGGAGATGTGCAATGGCAGACGTTAAGTTTAAGGTGAGTTCTGGCTTGAAAAGCATCATCGGCCGAGATCTGATTACAAATGATTTCGTGGCGATCTTTGAATTAGTTAAGAACTCTTTTGATGCGCAAGCGACGCATGTGAAAATCATTTTTAAGCTTGAAGATCGAAAGCATGCGGCCATTTATATTGTTGACAACGGCAAAGGAATGTCGGAAGCGGATATCATGAACAAATGGTTGTTTGTGGCTTATTCGGCAAAGAAGAATGGGGAAGAAGATAACGATGCACGGCGTATTTACGCAGGGAGCAAGGGTGTTGGCCGTTTCTCTTGTGACCGATTAGGCCGCACATTGCAGTTGGAGTCGAAGACAGTTTCGCAAGGCTTTGTCAACAGATTGGATGTTGATTGG
>CAVJWR010000125.1:6875-8507 GCA_963653155.1 Limosilactobacillus gorillae | reverse complement strand
CCCACGGTACAGCTGACCAGATATGCCCGGCACGTATAGCTCCAGACACGACGCCAGAAATCGCCGTCGTAGGCACTCTGGAAACATATCACATCCGGCTTCTCACGGGCATATGCCTCTATAAGGTCGCGGAAATTGAGGTCGAAGCAAGTCGCGAATCCAACTCTCCCAAAATCCGTATCAACAACCACTGGCTTTTCGCCCGGCACTATCGGGAACTCCTTCCACTCTATCTCGCGTGGAGTCGGATACACCTTGTCGTACACGGCGATCACATCGCCTTCACGGTCTATGAAAAACGACGTGTTTCCGAATCTTCCGTCAGAACGTTCACGGTAGGCATTGAACGAAAGATAGCATGAATGCTCCCGTGCATACGCCTGGAATAGCTTAAGGAGACGATTGCCGAATTTACGCACGACCTGCAGCTTCTTTTCAGGGCCATATCCCCTGTACGAAACGCACCCTTCCGGCAATACCATGAGATCTGGCCTGTTGGCGATCTCTCGATCCATCCACCGCTTCCAGTAGGCGAAGCAGCCTTCAGGCGTGGCATCGCGGATATCAGCCGGGCCAACCGGACGATCCGCACCGATGATCGAGACCTTTATCTCGCGACGCACGACCTTGACCGGCTTCACCACAGGCGTAGGGTCGCATCTGCCTGACTCGGCCACGTCTGCCGCAAGTGCGCCGGACGCAATCATTGCGGCAAGAGCGAATAGCGTACAGATTTTGCATGAGCGCATACGCCTGATCATCATCTTGTCATTATCTCCCTATTTGAAAGCATCATCGACAAACCTTGACCACTTTTCAAGATTGCCGTAATCGCAATGCCATGTAGTATAGCATATTGCCGAATCGTTGTGGCAGTCTTTGAGTGCCTCAATCCAAAGCTTGGTGCCGGCAAACGAATCATCCTCATCGTAATATGCCGCCGCGAACGTACGGTGTCCGCCACGCTCGAAGAGCGACATCGACTTCTTTGCGTTCTTCGGACTGCCCCAGCACCCTGCGCCAATGGATGCGGGCAGATACCTGAGACCAAGATCGCATCGACCTCGCACGGAATAGTAGTCGTATCTGGCGTTCTCGTACGGGCAGAACATGTCGCTCCATATCCACACCTTTGCATTGGGATTGAGCCCCCGAATGATGTCCCGGCACTTTGTCGCGCAATCGGCAATCATCGCTGGCAATGTAGTGTTCCTCGCCTGGCATGCCGCACAGACGTTGCCGTTGCGCCACTCGTCGAAGCCGAGCAGCCATTCCTCCGGACGAATCAGGTCGTTGATCGTCTTCGCCGAGGCCGCAAGCACCTTGTATAGGGCCGGATCGGACGGGCATATCGAGACTTGGCGGTCATTGCCGTCGCCGGATGCCGATGGCGTGTAATACGTGACGGTCAACTCATCGCCCGGACGGATCTGATTGCGATTCAGAACGGTAATCTCAACCGGGCCGTCCCCATCCTTGAATACCGGCCATGTGAGCAACGGAAGCGAATAGTCGCGCCCTTCCACGAGAAGACGTCCATCGGATTTCCGTTGGACACTGCGCGGCGATCCGTATGCGTGGAGGACACAACGCGGCGCAACCTCCTCTATGGCCATGTCGTCCACCCAGAAG
>CAVJWR010000125.1:0-6865 GCA_963653155.1 Limosilactobacillus gorillae | reverse complement strand
CCCAGAAGCGTCCTGTCTGTCTGGAATCCCATACTCCCAACCACACCCGGAGATCCCCGAACTCAACGGAATTGAACTCCATCTCAAGCTTCACCCAATCGCTGGATGCAGCCGCCTTTACGCTTTTTGACACAAGGGTCGTCTTGCCGTTGCCGTGTTCACGCTGGACAAACAGTTTGATTGGCGCCCGCTTTGGATCGAACCCCTCCCACCTAACATAGGCCGTAATCCTGTAATGGCGGTTGGGGATAGGCGAAATGTGCTGCGAGATGCGAGTCATTCCCTTGCCCATATCACAGACGAGGGATGCGCTCCCTGAATGTTTGATGGACGTATCCTGGCGAATCCACGCATTGTCGCCCCTGTCGCCATCAATGAACGTAAAGTCCGTGAAGCCACGCTTTTTGGAGTAGTTCTCGAAGCCCCCGTTAGGGACGTGAGGCTTGTCTGTTGGCGTAGGCACAAACGTTGCCTTTTCGCCAGACTTGTCCACCACGTAGGTGACGTCCCTCACCGGTGCGCCCTCTATGAATTCAAGGCCGTAGTTCAGCATGGCACCGTAGCCAAGAGACCACACGTCAACGGTTATGCCCATTCCCTTATCGCGCACATACCTGAGCGAATCACGAACCGAAGCCTTTTTACGATCCGACATGCACGAATAGTAGTCGAGACCAGAGCTTACGAACACCTTGCTGAACCCCAACGCCGCCGCACGCGACACCACGTTCGAGAATGCCGCCGAAAGTTCCGGCGTGTCGAGGTGTCTATTCCAGAACACCCATTTCTCCGGCTTGCGCATCTTCCAGCCGTCATCCATGATCTTCGCGAAATCCTCAATCTGATCGTGCTTCTGCTCCCATGTCGTGTACATCCAGCCCTCGAATGCATCGGGGCGATCGTTCATTGCCTTGACCCATTTCGCGGGCTCCTTAAGTTCTGGATCGTAGTCGTAGTATCCGGCGGCAATGCCGCGATATCCCCGTTTTACGAAGAAGTCCACCTCGTCAAGCTTGGGCTTCTCGCCCCAGTAGACCATCTTCAGTCTATCTGGGCCGGGGATGAGATCCCATATGCCCTGCCATGTAGTCAGGCAATTGTAGTAGTGCTTCTGCTTCGGATTGTCGTATGGATTGAGCATGTCGCACCATGCGTACAGATCCGCCGCCGGGTAGCGGTCAAGTATCGTATCCACCAGTTCGGTGATGTGCGCCCCCATCTTGTGCGCAATGTCCTCCTTGCGCTTCAGGCACAGTTCGCACTGGCACTCGTTGCGGATTTCGTCGAGCGACAGGAGCCATTTCAGCGATCCCGTCGCGGCGTACACGTTGTCCGCCGCCTTTTTCATGAAGTCGCCGAGTCCGGGAACCGAAGGACACACCGAGAACTGGCGCACCATCGCGCGAGGCGGCTCATACGCCGAGACTAGCAGCCTTGCGCCATCGCGTATCGCGCCGCCCGGGACTGCGTCAAACGCAATCGGCTCGCTTTTCGATGGCCACGCAAGCGCCCTCATGTACGGTACGCCGGTGTAGTCGATTCCCTCCCTGTACACCTTGCCGGTCTCGGCGTCGCGGACGACGAATGGGCACCCTCCTCGTCTTACCGGCTGGTCGATGCCGCATTCCTCAAGAACGATGTCCTTCACGTATAGCTTGCCGCGAGGGTGATCCGTGAAGGAGCCGAAGCTTACGGTCACATCCGTGTGGTGCAGCGAGTTTATTTCCTTGGAATGCTCGACCCATCCCTGATCGGCCTCCATCTTCCTGCGGCCTACGCCGCCGGAGCAGATTCCGTCATCAACGTAAAAGCTGATTGTGGGCCAGCTTGGCTCATAGTCGGTTCCTGTAAATCCCTTGGTGGCAAACTTGAGGCTGAGACGATACCGCGTGTATGGCTTGGCCTTGAAGCGGATGGAGCCGCCAGCTGCGCGTGGAGAGCCGGAGGCATGGATCTTGTCTATGTCAAGCTCCAGCACCCCGTTGTTCCACACGCCCTTCGTGTCGATCTTCACATCCATTTTACGTCCGGCGCATACTATGCGCCCACCAGACGCGACACAGGCTACATCCTTTACCGGAAACACCGCGACCCAACTTGGGTTTTCGTAGCGCATGGAGAAGTATCCTGGACTCCACAGCAAGGGAATGATGTCGAAACCAATGGAATCGCAGTAGGCGCGAATCGCATTGAAGCGATCCTTGCGCTTGGGATCCCACTTGTCCCAGCTTTCCAGTCCACAGGTGTTGCCGATGTAATCGAGCGTAGGCAAGTCGCGGCCGGTCTTTCTGGCGTTCCACGACGTATACCCGGCACCGGATATCAGGCACAGTCCCGTCATCCCAGACGCCTTCGCCCTTGCCACCACGTTGGACACATAGGCGATTTCGGCATCCTCCGCAAAGGGATTCATCGCAAAGACCCATTTCTCTGGACGGGCAATGGCGACATTCGCCGCCAACGCAATGCCTCCGGCCACGGCACACGCAATCCTATTCATCCTTAATACCTTTCCTTGTTAATGTGAGCGATTATAGTTAAAGAGGTGTCGGGAAGTCAAGAGTTGCGCCTATACTATCGCGCAACAAATGCTCACAAATCGCACAATGTGAGTGCCACAATGAATGCGCACGTTTCCATGACTGGATTTGCCGGGCAGCATCAACTCGATTCCCTCACTGTGTCAGATCTCTATCTGAACACAAATACCATGCCGCGCAAATGCCGCACAAGCTCAAGCGTAGTGCCGTCAGGAGAACGCTCGACTGTCCAACCGATATCGGAGAGCGACCTGTCGGCGACGACTTCGCCCTTTATGCCGCCATCGGTCACAAATATCGTATGCCGCTTTGCCCTTGGCAACGCAAGAAACGCATCAATGTCGTCTATTCCGACGACCGAGCCGTCAAGCATAACGGCTGTAGCCGTTGTGCCACTGGCGAAGGATTTTCCGATCTCGGAAGCCTTTGCCCTGAACGAACCGGCTATTTTGAGAGTGCCGTTTGATATCGTCCCCGCGCCAGTGAAATTTGTGACCGTGAGGGCATTACCCGCAAGGTCAAATGTCGTGCCGGAAGCCATGTCCAGCGTATCGATGCGCGGCAGGTAGGCATCCCTGTCAAGGTCATCCCGGCTTATGTTGTCGATCGTGAGCAGTTCCCCCGATCCATCATCCATCAGGATCCGATAGGGAGCGAAGTCACCCACAACTCCATTCCCTTTCGGGTCGTACATCAATGCCGCCTGCCCATCTGACGAAAAGCGCGACACGCCAGCAGTTCCACTCCACTTGCCGTAGCCGATGTATATCTCATGCGGGCCTGGCGACATCACATGCCGAAAATGGTTTGTGGCGGTGGCAGACGACCCTTCCGCCATCATGTTCGCATTCAGCAGTTTTGGCTCTCCATCAATATAGATGGTGACTCCATTTATGAAATTGGCAATGAAGTCCCATGTGTTCGTCTCGTCAGTGCGATTCCATATGTAGCCATGATAAAGTGCCGTGCCGACATAGGAATTCTTATCCGCCCTGTATGACGTTTCCCAAAAGCCTTGCCCGTTAAGGAATCCCTTTACGGGGCCTTCCTCCTGACGCGTCGAATACGTTTGCTCAATCCTTGTCGAGTCATTCCACTCAAACGTCGTGAACTCCATCAGTCCCGCATGCCCATAAGGCAGGAAATCAGACTCCGGCTTGAGCGCAAGCGTGCCATTGAGCACCTTCACAAGCGAGATGTTGGCCGCTGCGGCCAAATACCCTACGCCATCTCCAGCCTGAATGACTTCGCCTATCGTAGACCGGCCCTCAATGCCGTCGTGGTCGTTTGAAAATCCACCCACGAGGCTATTGACCTTCCCTGAAGCGAATGTTACGGACGGAATGCTGAATATCCCCTGATTATGCAGAACGAGATCGGCCTCTTCGACACGCAGCGTATCGCCTTCGCCACAGCCGTATGTGGCATACGGCCAAAGCTTCATTCCTCCCCGTTTCATTATGGCCCCATTCTTTACCGTCGATCCGTACGGCAGTCCCCAAATGGACCATGAGCCCGCATAGCCTGACGCAGCACCGTTGAGGTTGAGCCAACCTGGGCCAACCTTAACGGTTCCTTTTCCGGATACAGGGCCGTTCAACGTTACCGTGGGATTAGTGACCGTGTTGCCTACGGGGGCATAGTTGTTGATTTTCACATTGCCGTTCACCACAACGGCTCCTTCCCAGACTGCATTGTGGTTCGTGGAATTGGCGCTAAGCTCGCCGATGTTCGTCTGCTGCATTATGGCTCCGCCTTCCTCAAGCCGCGTAGTCCAAGAGCCTGTTCCGTAAAGGCGATAGTCACGTGAATACCACGATCCATTATTCCAGCAGGTGATCGTGCCTCCCCCTGCATCGAACTGGACAGAACCATCGCATGTCAACGTCGCGTTGGTCACATCAATCGATCCAGGATGGAAATAGCATCCGTAGAAACCGAAAGCCGCAGTCGAATGCGCACCAAGCACCGTCAACCTATGGTCTCCAAAAGTGATGTTGCAGCGGTAGAATGTGCCATATGAAAATATCTGCGCATCATCCTCCAACACTATATTGCAGCAATTGAATTCGCCAGACGGTCTGCCAAAGCCCAAACTTCCCCTGCATGACGGATGCCCAGTGCCGGCGATACGCACATTCTTACGCGCATCGGCCCGCCTCGAAACCCCAGTGTCGAAGAAACGCACGTTGCCAGCGATGTCGAAATATATAGACGCACCCTTCGCGACAACAATATCCGCAGATGAATCTGTCTTGCCGAGATCTCCGGCCTTGGACACCTTAAACACGCCGTTGGAGACGTGTATCTCGCCTGTGTATTCTGAAAGTCCGGCGGAAACGAGACAGCCCTCACCGACTTTCACCAGTCTCTTGACCGAATCCCCCAATTGTGTGGAATCAAACGAATTGGTCTCGCCTGCGCCTATCGAAGCAAACAGAGTCTCGCCCGCATCATCGTAGGAATACGACACTTCCGCGCAAACGGTCTGCGCAGAAACCACGGCGAACATCAGCAATGCGATCTTATTCATGTCACTTCCCCAATTGCTGCTTCTTTTTGGCGTAAAGTTTCCAGAAACGCACCTCGCCCCACCACTTGCGGTAGACGTGCGAATAGATGTCCGGCAGGATGTGCCTGTTCGCCACCCTGAATGCGGTAAGGGCCTCGGCCCTCGCGACGAACTCCTCGGCAGGCTTGCCCTCGGCGGCGACCATGAAGCGGTAGGCGAGAAGGCTCTCCTCGGCAAGCGCGCGGAGCTGCACGAGCCGCCCCATCTCGACATCGCTGAGATCACCTTTGCCCTGATGCTCCGCGACAGCCTTCCTGAGGGCATCAAGCTGCCTCGTGAAGTCCGCCTCGCGCCGTCCATATGCGACGCCGAGCGGGATTGTGCGCTTCTGGGGCTCTTCGTAGTCCTCGGTGCGCTCTGCCTTGTCCCCGATTGCGCACCTCAGCGCGGCCTCGCCGCAGCGGCGGACGTCCTCGAAGTAGGCGCGGGCCGTGTCCGCCGCCGGGCCATAGCCGGAGTAGAAGTCCGCAACGATGTCGTCGAACTTCGCCGTCGGGTCGGCAAAGAGTCGCGCCATCACGTAGAACTCTATCGACTCGACCATCCGGTTGTCGTCCGCATCGTAATCGCAGCCGTACAGCCCCATTCCACGGAGCTCGTGGAACTGGTCGAACGCGAACCTCTCAAGGCCGCGCGGGATGGAAAGCATGTGGTGGAAGAAGTTCGGGCGGAAGAAGAAATGCCTGAGGCCCGCCTTTCCCCAACCGGATATCGCGCCACGCCAGTCGTCCTCCGGGGTGTACACGAAGCCAAGCAGCATATTGTCGGGATACTCAAGCCTCTCCCGCTTCGGCGGCATGCGGTATGTGGCGTACGCATAGGATATGAGCATCACGTCTTTGCGCACGGCGCGAGCCTTTCTCGCGATTCTGTTCCAGAGGTTCACGTAGCGGTCGGTGAGCTGCACGTCATCCGAGAAAAGCTGGGCCGGGGTGTACTTTGGCTCGTCAAGGCTGCGGCATCCGTCGCACTCGCACCAGAAGCTCCAGTCGTTCTCGCACACGTTCAGGAACTTCCCGGCCCCGGAAGCCTTCCAGTCCGCTATGATCTGGTCGACGACGGCCTCGTTGCTGCAGCACAGCTTGACGCATCCCTTGGTCGCGGACGGGCTGACGTAGCCACGGGTCTGCGTTCCGGTCTTCTGGTCCATGTGCAGGTTGAAGTATTCCGGATGATCCTTCCCGAAGCGGTCCCACCATTTCGTGAAGGCATGTCCATACTGGAGGACTTCGCGGTCCTGGAGCCGGTTGCGGAGCTGCCATAGAAGGCGGCTCCCGTAGTCGTTGCCCGTCGGCGCGTCAAACAGCTCGCGCGGCATGAAGCCCTTAACTTCGTCCCAGGGAACCTTGCTGTAGCATGGGTAGTTGCGTATCTTCGCCATCGGCATGGTAGAGGTGAAGGAGCCTTCCGACTTCGCCGGCAATGACAGCCGCTCTACCTTCTCGACGACGATCCCGTCGTCCCCGGGCCAGAGGAATTTCATCCCGAGCTCGCGCTGGGCAAAGAGCTCGACGGCGAAGAGCGTCCCATGGCGGTCGAGGGACACCCTGCCTCGGTTGTCGCCGTAGTCCACCGCACCGCCGCCGCCATCGTCGCCCCAGAGCCACACGGTATCGCCGTCAACGCGGTAACGGCTCTCGAACGGGCCTGGGGCGGGGGCGTCCGCAGGCTTCCCGAAGACGAACCTGTACGGAACCACATCGGCCTTGAGCGAAAGGTGGTGGCGCAACTCGGCCATCGGCGACGGCGCATT
>CAVJWR010000124.1:0-8519 GCA_963653155.1 Limosilactobacillus gorillae | reverse complement strand
GAGGCCGACCTTTGTAGAAGGAATCAAAAGCCTGTGCCGCATCTTCGATCACAAGAAGTCCGTGGCGACGGGCAATATCCAAGATCGCATTCATCTCGCAAGCCACCCCTGCATAGTGGACAGGGACAATTGCCTTGGTCTTTGGGGTTATAGCCGCTTCAATGAGCCGTTCGTCTATGTTGAGGGTATCGGGACGTATGTCGATGAAGACAGGAACGGCTCCCTGAAGTACGAATGCGTTAGCCGTGGAACAGAAGGTATAGGACGGCATGATAACCTCGTCGCCCGGCTTGAGGTCTGCGAGAATGGCCGCCACTTCAAGCGCCGCCGTCCCAGAATGGACAAGCAGATTCTGGCGGCACGAGAGCCTGTCTCGAAACCACTGATGGCACAATTTGGTGTATTTGCCATCGCCGGAAGTATGCGCGAGGGCAAACACATCGGCAATGTACCTTGCGGTATTGCCGGTAGAGGTTGGAGCGTTAAAGTTAATCATTTTGTTTCAACTGTCAAATATATCGCGGCTTCGCTTTGCGTGTTCCGTATATCCCGTCTGCGCACTTCCGCCGTTTCGTGGCAAGGCATCGACCTGTCGGGCATCTGTATCGGCTCGCTTTCCCTCATGGTCATTTAAGTCTACCTTTCTGACCATTTCATCGGACGCCTAAAACGAGGGGCGGGTACTTTGTGCCGCAAAAGTGAAAGTTTGATATAATTCCCACAAGTGAAAGAGAAGAGTCCCATTTCAGGCGTTCAGCATGTGGTTGCCACAAAAAGGCAAGCCATTGATGCTTGTAGCCGCATACCGGTCCTTCCCTCTGGTCAGAAAGGTAGAGGATTTCGCCCACACACAATCCACTGAATGCATGTACCTCAACCAATTATTACGATATGATGAGTCGTAAAGTTGAAAGAATGGCAACGGAACATCTTACAAAACACAATATGCCGATGATGGAATCTTCTCGCACCTCTCATAGCCGGATTTCCGTCAGTTTCTGTGTTTCAGACAGTTTTGTCCAACATCTCGCGGTAGTCATAGCAAGCATTATCGCCAACAACCCTTCGGAGAGGTTTGTCTTCCATGTTGTCCATCGTGACATCACAGAGGCTCACCAAAAGACACTTTCGGCATGGCAGGGGGGGGGGGATTATCGTATTTCATCGCATTGATGCGTCCCTTTTTGACGCCTTTCCCGTTCCTGCCGAATTGGAACATGTCACGCAGGAAATGTACTATCGCTTTTTGTTGCCGGACCTCCTTCCGCAGGAAGACCGCACAATCTATTCCGATGTCGATGTGTGTTGCGTTGGCAACATACGGCCTCTTTGGGACACGGAGCTTGGCGAAAATGTACTGGCGGCCGTATCGGAGGGCGCATCTGGCGAATGGAAAAAGAAGTACATCGGCCTAAATGGACCGGAGCCGTACTTCTATTCCGGCCTTCTCGTGATGGATCTTCGGAAGATGAGGCACGAGGGAGCGGTTCAGAAACTCTTTGAAAAAACCTACGAGATGGCCAAGCAATTATCCTGGCCGGATCAGGATGTCATCAATCTCGTATTCCGTGGCCGAATCCACGCCTTGGGACCTCAATGGGATGGCATAAATGTTCGCTATTCGCCATTCAATCGGGAGGTTGCGCTCTGGCATTTCCCTGGGGCATTGATGAAACCATGGTGCAACATCTGGAAGAATCGCACATGGCCGCTTTATCTCGTTTATCTACTGAAAACGCCGTTCAGGTCACAGGCAATGCGGTTTGTGATGGGCCATATCATGGGGTTCTTCTGGTTCTCCTACACTAAGAAGAAAGTGCGCCGTGTACTCGTTTGCGGAATTCTCGTCCACAAGAAGAAGGTATGAGAATCGTCGTATACAAGAACAACTTGACGAGCGGACGTGGGGCGGATTACGCCGTACGCGATGTCTGTGGCCTTTTGGCAGAGGCACATACGGTCATATTCATCACAGAACAGAATGGCCCACTTTCATGCGCATTTGATTCGCGCGTATCCGTCATCCGCATCGTGACTGGGCACGTGGCTCTTGCGTCAGCCGTCTCCGCAGCAAACCCTGATGCCATTATCTCGACTGGCACGGATGAAATCAACGCATTGCGCACGGCATTCCCAGAGACTTTCCCCGCACCTGTCATACAGCAATTCCACATATATCCTCCATCAGCCTTTAAGCCACGCCGTTGGATACGAAATTTCAGAACAAAACAAGCGCTGCGGCGTTGTTCAGCCATTCAGGTGCTGTTGCCGAAGCATGTAGAACCAACGCGGCAGTTGATCCGTTTTACTGGGCCAGTCGCCGCCATCGGAAATCTCGTGCCAACAAACAGGTCAATCTCGACGATGCCTCATTCCGGCGAGAATCCCGTAATTCTGTATCCAGCGGCATTCCACAAGTGGAAGCGACAGGCGTTACTGATCCGTGCATTTGCACAACTTAAAATGCAAGTGCCCAACGCAGTTCTGAAACTGGCGGGACATGGAAGTGTACGAGATGAGATGAACCTGCGTAGGTTGGCGACACGCTTGGGCGTAAAGGATGCCGTTCATTTCCTCGGCTATGTTTCGGATTTGTCCACCGCACTGGCGAACGCTTCGATCGTAGCCTTTCCCAGTCAGATGGAGGGGTTCGGTCTCGTCATCGTAGAAGCTGCCGCCGCTGGACGGCTAACCATAGGGTGCAACGATTGCATGGCCAGTCGTACACTCATACGAGAAATGGGAGGTCTGCTCGCCTCTCCTACTCCAACAGCACTCGCTACAGCGTTGGCGCACGGGCTGAAGATTGCCTCCGCATACGAAGTCCCCCGTGCCGCCCTTACGGCCTATTCGCCAGATGTTATCCGTGCACACTGGGAAGCGCTGCTAAAAACAATGCGTAAAACGAGAAACCCGCAAAGGAGACTTCCCTGGATGAATACAGAGCTTCTTCTACCGTTCAAGGTGCCGCATAGAACATGGTGGTGGCCACGTATTCCCCGTCACAACACCTCTGTATGCATGCTGCATTCCGTTGGCGACAACGTGTCTGAACTCGGCATTTCGCCAAACAACATGATTGAACCGCATGCCCTGAGAGAGACGATTCAGCTTCTACTTGCGGCTGGATACCGGTTTTTAACGTTCGGCGAGGCCTTTGCCGGCGAACAATCGCCATCTGCCACCACGAAAAACGAACGACGGATATGCTTGACATTTGATGATGGGTACGCCGACAACTATACGGAACTGTTGCCAATCCTGGAATCGTTCAAGGTCTGCGCGACAGTCTTTTGCGCCAATCTTGGCGAGCATGATGCGCACTTCCTATCGGCGAACCAGATCGTGAAGCTTGACAGAAGTGGACTGGTTGAAATTGGGGGACATACAGTATCACATTGCCGACTCGCCCAGACGGATCCATTGACTGCACAGCACGAAATAGAGGGAAATAAAGCGTGGCTGGAGTCTGTCGTCGGGCACAAAATCAGAAGTTTTGCCTACCCATACGGAGACTATGACGAAACGGTGGTTGAACTTGTGCGGCATGCTGGCTACCAGTGTGCAGCTACGATGGAAAAGAACTGCCACCGCCCTCCGCGTGATGCGTTTCATGTGCATCGCCAGATCTTGCCAAGAGGCAAGTCGCCGTATGAACTTTACCTTTTGGCCACACGAGGGAAGTACAAGATCTGAGGGGAGGAAACTGGCATGACCGTTGGGATATTGGCTTTTTCAAGATGCACGAACTACGGTGCGCTCCTGCAGATCTACGCATTACAGGAGACGATTCGCAGTATGGGACATGTGCCACGCGTCATCGACCTTTGGAGCATTCCAAACAACAAGTATGCGCTTGGAGTTGTCCATAATCCATATGTGGGCATCGGCACACGACTGAAAGGATTGCGGAAATGGCTAACGAGTTCAGTGTTCAGGTGCTACGAGCGACGTTACCCGGCGTTTCTTGGTTGGGCGCAGAAACACCTTGACTTCACTGATCGACACTGGCGCACGGCTGAAGAATTTGCCAAAGCGCCACCGGATATTGACGTGCTTGAAGTTGGAAGTGACCAGGTTTTTGCTGCGACGGTTAGCAAGCTGTTTCTGTGTACGGATGTTCCACCGTCCCTGCCTCGTTTTTCCTATGGCGCATCGTTTGGAATCATGGATAAGACAGAAGACGAAAAGCAACGCCTTCGCGCAGGGCTGTCGAAATTTGAATCTCTGTCGGCGAGAGAGCGAAGTGGCGTCGATTTGATTCGTGAATTGCTGGACATTGAAACACCTTGGGTAGTCGATCCCGTTTTGCTGGCAGATCGTGCCATTTGGCGGCAAATGGCATCCGCAAATACTGTTGGGGGGGGGGTATTAGTCTACTGGATCGGATCAATAGGGCCTATTCTGCCGCAGATTGAGCGACTTGGTCGCAAACTAAACGAGCCGGTTACGGTATTTGTTTCACAGTTGGCCGATGCACATATTCCAAGGCATGGCGAAGGTGTGACAATTCGCTGGGACGCAACTCCGACGGAGTTTGTCGCGTCTTTTTCCAGAGCGCACTACGTGCTTTCTAATTCGTTCCATGCCATGATGTTCAGCATCATCTTTGAACGTCGTGCCGCTTTTGTCGTGCCGCCGAATTCCGTGAAAGAGCGTTTTGAAGTGGTGAAGATGTTTGGATGCGATAAAGCCCTTCTACCCAAATGGGACACAGGAACGGAAATCCAGTTTGTCGATTTTGCAGGCGTATACAGGAAAATGGATGGCTTGCGCACAGCATCACGCGATTTCCTCGAAATGGCACTTGCGAAAGCAGGGAGTAAACGGTGAACAATGATATGTTGCGGCTACCAAGCCGTGCGTTCCTTGCTCAGGCCATTGATCGCAGTAGCCGGGATGCAGGATCTTCCGGTGGCCTTTTTGGATTGCTGGCCAGAACTGTACTGACACACGGAGGTGTAGTTGTCGGGGCGGCATTTGATGACGATGGCATCGTTCGGCACCGAATGGCACACTCACGGCAAGATTTGACGCCGCTCTTGAAGAGCAAATACGTCTGGAGCGACTTTACGCGTGTTTTGCCAGAAGTGAGAAAAGCATTGTCCGATGGTAACGAAGTCCTGTTCGCAGGGACACCATGTCAAGTCTCCGCCGTGCGAAATGTCTGTACAAGAAATTCCACTGGCCGTCTTGTCTGCATTGATGTACTTTGCCATGGCACACCCGCCCCAGAGGTGTTTGCCTCCTATCGCGCTATGCGAGAGCGCCAACATGGTGCATCACTCGCACATTATGACTGGCGAGATAAAACAAAGGGATGGAGCCCTCTAAGGACGAGACTACGTTTTTCGGATGGGGCAGAATGCCTTGAGGAAATGAACGACTATTTCTTCGCATTCCAATACAATCTTTCGTTACGCGAAGGATGTGGGCGTTGTCCGTGGGCACGTCCCGAACGTGGTGGCGATTTGACACTGGGGGATGCCTGGGGGCTGATGCGAGACTGGTTCAACAAGGCAGACAACACAGGCACATCACTGGTACTGGTCAACACCCCAAAAGGGGCGGAACTGCTCAAGTCCATTAAAGGTTCCATCCGCTTGCGGCCCACAAGTCTGAAACTGGCGTGTCGCAAACAGGATGTTCTGAGACACCCGCCCGTTCGACCGACTGCGGCACAAACGTTCACACGCATCTTCGCCGAATCGAAGGATTTTGGATGCGCATTTTCCGCCGCACGAGCGGAACTGCTGGAAGAGGCGACCGCAAGATTCAAGAAAATCCAAAAGGAATACAATATGCTCTCTGGAGAAGCGCAGCCATTCTTAACTCGTTTTCTCCGAAGACTCGCATATCATCGTCGCCTCAAGCAACTCAGACGCCGCCTGAAAGAGTTGGATGGCCTCCTGAAAGTTTCTGTGGAAGAAACTAAACGCACGTAAATGGAAGGCGACTAAAAACGGACGCCAGCCCCAAACCCTACCACCTACCCACTACCAACTGCCACCTACATCTCTACACTTCTACACGGCTAAAACCTACCAACTACCATCTACCAACTATCATCTATCACCTACCTAAATGCAATCGTAAATTCCTACCTGACAATCCTGATAATCCTGTAACTCCTGTCAAAAACTCTACTCACTCTGTGTCCCACCCCTCTAGCGACCGCTTGCACGGCTCGCTTCGCTCGGGGGATACGTGCCTTTGTGCCTCTGTGTTAAATAACATTTATTGCAGCCACAAGACCAACTCGGACGCAATAAATTGCGTCCCTCCCGCCATATCGCTACTGCGCATTCACGGAAATGCGCCCACGATCCGCGTCACTACCCAGAACGAAGTCAGTCCCCAATTCCGAGTTCGCGGTGATACCCGGTCTTCACCAAATAGAGCAACACCTTCTCCGCGAACTTTTGATAGATGAGAACCCAATCGCTCTTAGGACCGCCAATATGGCATTCGCGGCATCCCAGCCACTTACCCTTGAGCGGATGGTCGGAGAGGCGTGGTGGTGGCGTCTCGCCAGACGCAAGTATCGCGACCGCCTCATCGAGTTTGCCCACGTCAAGGCCACGGCGGATTGCACGGTCACGCCCCTTCTGATATTGAGGGGAGTAGAAGATTTTAAACTTGTTCATGGGACACGCTCGCGAAATATTCGTCCATGTTCTGGCAACCCTTCGATGGATCGACCGTGCCGTCCTCGACAGCCTTGCGGAAGGCAAAGATGTCTGGATAGAAGGTCGGATCAAGCTCTTTCCGCTTGGCCACGCAATTTGTGTGCGCACCCACGTTCGTTCGCCTGTTTCTCGACGTGTGCCTATTTGCCGTTCTGTGCTTTGTCGCAATCATCATTGCCTCCTTTCGTCTTCTTCAGCCTTATTTTGCCACATTGTATCATATTCGGCATAGGCAGACATAGTCAGACTATGAAAAATCAAAAATTCTTAGTATCCTTATCGTGGGCCTACGCGGCAGTGGCTGAATTTTCGATTTTTCGATTTGCGATTGAACTTAGTGGGTAGATGGTAGTGGGTAGTGGGTAGCTTTGTCCCCATGCGTTGATGCCGTAGCGAAATATCCCCCGAACGAAGTGAGCCGCGCATGCGGACGCAATGAATTGCGTCCCTCCCGCCATATCGCTTAAACACCCCCTTGTCCTATCTCGCTCGGGCACATCTGTTTGATCCGTCGCCCGAGCAGGTACAAAGCATACCATAAAAATGTCGCTCGGCGGGGCGAATGGGCTACGCTCAGTCACACCCTTTGTCGGGCGATGTAGGCATCGATGTCGTCAAACACAATCTTTTCGCTCATCGTGTGGAAGGCGCCGAAATACTTTCGGATGTAATCGTAGACATTGTAGCGCGAGAACAAATCGGCGACCTGCTTTCCCGTCAGGTTCTTCTCGCGTCGGTACAGCTCCATGCAGAAGACCATGTACGCACCTTCCTCGCTCATCAGCCGGCCTCCTCCGGGAATGTGATTCTGCCGTCTTATTTAGATTCGCGGCAAAGCCTAAGTTTTGCCCTGAGTTCCGCATCCGGGCGAGAAAATCCACAACGTCGAAACTCATCAACGAGTTTTTCAAAACCGAATGAGGCTACTGTCTGAATCGACGTTCCTTGCCTCTCGACTGTAACACCCCAAATTGAAGTCTTTGCCATTTCAAGTTCAAGTTTCGCCTTATATTTCTGTTCACGCGCAGAGATATTGTCATTCACCTCGTCAATACTTCCTGCCAACAACCGACTTTCGGCAGTCAATCGATTAATGAACAGCGTGCGCGAGAATAACAAGAGTCTTCGCTTAAAGCTCCCTTGTTCCGGTAGTACACACCATAGACCTTTTACGCGACCTTTTGAGATTTGTTCAAAGTCAAAAACAACAGGCGCATGACACTCACGCCAACGGGCGTAGAACGGTGAGTTGCGCTCTTCGTCATCCTCATAGCACTGACGGTTTCCACAAATGGCTTTTATTGCATGATTGCAAAATGACCGCCGAAGACATTTGTATTCACTTTGATTTGCCTCGACAAACCAAAACATCTTGCCGAAGAATGTTTCGCGTTTCACGAACTGTTCGGGCGGTAATCTTGTCCGTCGAAAGATAGCCACAAGAGAATCGCCAAAACGGACATCGTAAAAATGCCTTTCACCAATTTTCTCAAGAACATTCTCTATATCGGCATTTGGCGACTGAGAAAAGAGTTGTAACCATCCGTCTCGCCAGTCGGACTCATCCTCCCACCATTCGTCGCACCGTTCGCCGGATTCATGAGCCCAATGCGGACGTCGAACATCCCCCACGCGAGCCGTCATGCGTTTCCTGCAACAGGGACAGAATGCTTCTGGGCAAGTCCCATTGGCATTCCGAGTGGCCGGAATGGCTTTTCCGTTTCTGTCGCGTGCCATTATCATTTTCCGCCCCCTTATCGGCTCGTTATGAAGTTAGCAGAAGTCGTCAAAGACTTCCGGCCCCGTCCATTCTTGTCCCTGCAATTCGGT
>CAVJWR010000123.1:6503-8862 GCA_963653155.1 Limosilactobacillus gorillae | reverse complement strand
GCGCAAATGTCTAATGCGGTGAATACTGTCACGACGGGAAACGAAATGAATACAATTGCCATGATGGCATCAATAGTCCATTGCTATGTCGGCTGCAATACCGGATCGGGAGACCTGCAGGCGATTCATGTCCTTGAATGCGATACGGAGACCGGTGCGGCGAAGATTGTCCAATCGGTGAAGGGTATTCAGGGCACGACATATTTCCAGTTTGACCATGATGGAAAGTTCCTCTATTCTGCGATTGGAGAGATGAATGCGGGCCGCAGGGTGGGTACAATCGTCCGCTTTCGCATGGACGGCTGGAGAGTTGGGGCGATGGAACGCCTTGTGGAGCTTCCGTGCGAGACCCCGTGTCATATTGCGCTTACCTCAGACGGGAAACGCATCGCGTTTGCGGCTTACGGCTCGGCGACGGCCGGAACTGTAGGCATTTACGGTGCGGATCTCAGGACTTTCGTGTTTCCCAATGACGCGATGGGGCCGAACGCGAAGAGACAGGAGAAGGCCCATGCGCATCAGACCTTCAATCTGCCGGACGGTAGGCTTGGAGTCGTCGATCTCGGCTGTGACCGAATATGGTTTTTCGATCCGCTGACGATGAGGCGAGACCCAGCCCTTGCGATAAAGTCGGATCCTGGCGATGGCCCGCGCCACTGCATCGTGTCGAAGGACGGCAGGTTCCTCTTTGGGCTGAACGAGCTTGGCAGTTCGGTAGTCTCCTACGCGCTCCCTTCGCTCACCCGCATAGGCAAGTGGTCGATGATACCGGATGGATTTGATCGCAGGGATACGAACGGTGCATCACCTTCAACCAAGGCGGCGGCGATCAAGCTCACCGCAGACGGGAAGATCCTGATGGCGTCGAACCGTGGACATGACTCGATAGCCTTCTATTCGATTGGCACTGATGGGAAGCTCGCCTTGCGGAACATCGCCAAGCTTACGGGCAAGTTCCCTCGCGACTTCGAACTTATGCCGGGCGAGAGGTTTATGGTTGTGGGACACAAGATGTCCAACGAAATACAGGTGTATCGCTTTGACCGCGAAGCATGCTCCTTGACGCCGGTAGGCGCCCCTATTCAGGCGTGGCGTCCGCTCTGCTTCGTGTTCGGTCGCTTCTGATGGGACGTAAGGCCCTGTAGGATCGCTATGTGAGTTCCTTGCGGAAACTGCGCATGGTAAGCCCAAAGCGTTTCTTGAACAGGTTCTTGAGGTAGTTCGGGTTCGCGTACCCGCAGTCGAGGGCGATCTTATCTATCGGATCGCGTGTTGTCTTCAGCAGATGCCTGACTTCCTCAAGGCGGAATGAGATTATAGTTTCGCCGATGCTTGCCCCCTGTAGTTCGCGGAAACGGAGATCGGCCAGACGGCGGGAGCAGCCGAGATGGCGTACGACATCTTCGACGGATATTCCCCGAAGGGCGTTATTCCTGATGAAGGCCATGGCCTTTTGGACGAGTTTCCCAGCCTGGGACACTTCGGCCGTCGATGATCGCCTGGCGATCGTCTTGACGCCTACGAAGCATATTGGCGGGTCGGCGGAAACGTGGCGGGATGAGGTTGTCGCCATCAGTTCTGTAAGGGTCTTGGCCGCAAGGAAGCCTTCCTGCTCGAAGTCGGGTTGGATGGAGGTGAGCGTAGGGCGGCAGTTTTCGCAGATGAGCGTGTCGTTGTCGGTGCCCAGCACCAACACGTCTTCGGGAACGCGCATGCGATGCCGGCGGCAATATTCCAGCACGTCGTAGCCTCGATCGTCGTTTGCGGCAAATATGCCGATCGGGCGTTCAAGTTTCGCCATATCCTTCAAGGCCGCAAGTTCGTGGCACCATAGGCCATGATCCAGAAGCGTTGCCTTGAACGACTTGAATCGTCCTGTGCTCCACGCGGTTGCGACAGGGCTGTGCGCGAATGCGTAGGAACGGCAACGGCCCGTGGAAAGCAGAAAGTCCGCCGCTGCGCGTCCGATTTCCTTTGGTGAGTTGCGGATAAAGGCGATATTTGCCGTGCGGGACGAGAGGGCCGGATCGTGGATGTCCATGACGATGGTCGGTATCTCTGTCGCGGCAAGGATGGCGGCGGTCTCTTCGGTGTCGGGAATGGAGACGATGAATCCATCGTAGTTTTCTGCAAGCGCCTCACGTACGCGGCTTGGAGTAAATTCGGCGGCAGTGCGGACGAGGGTGATATCCCAGTCGGCGAGGGCGTGGGGAGCGTCGGTTGGGCGGGCATCATGGAGAAAGCGGAAAATCCCGGAAAGCTTTTCCTGTCCGGCGATGCCTGCCATTTTCAGAGCGATGAATATTCGTTTCATGTCTTTTGAATGTAGGCATTATATCACTTGGCGGCGTCTCTGGAC
>CAVJWR010000123.1:1451-6493 GCA_963653155.1 Limosilactobacillus gorillae | reverse complement strand
TCATTTGATATCATGTGCGGCGTTGCGCGGGATATGTGCGGTCTTGTGGCAAGTGTGACACTCGCGCCAAGCCAGAAAGGAATTCAAAATGAAGCGACTGACAATTGGCCTGTTTGCGGCGGCTTCCCTCGCGAGCCTGTCCGTGCATGCAAAGACCGTGACTTGGATCGGTAGCGGTCCAAGCAATCGATGGAATACCGCTTCCAACTGGGATTTAGGTGTCGTGCCTGCGGCAGGGGACGTGGCGATTTTCAACGATGCCGTGACATTGACGGACAAGGTTGACCTTGGAGCAGGGCTGACCATCTCGAATACGGCAACCGTGAGGATTGGCACGGCGATGAAGGGAACTGGCGACCTAGTAAAATTGGGTAATGGTACCATAAACTTCGCCGCCCTCACGTATGGCGAGTTCAAGGGCGGCGTACAGGTGAAAGAAGGCCAGTTCACCATGTTGATGAGCGGGAAGACGGGTTGGGGACAAGCGCTCGGCGGCAAGGATTCGCAGACGATGCTGGGCGCAGGGACGGTTACCGTCTCAGGCACTGGTGTTCTACGCCTCTATGGTACGCCTGGCACATTCAACAATCCCGTCGTGATTGCGAACCATGTGACAGGAAAGGCGCTTTCAATTGGCGGAGAATCGTCCCCGAAATGGACGGGATCCGTCACGAGCGACAGCGACTTCTCCTGGGATATCGAATGGTACGAAGGGACAATCACCCTCGGCAAGATTTCCGCGCCCGGTAAGACGGTCTCGTTGACGACTTCCAGTTCAGAATGGAAGACTGTCTTTTTGAACGAAGAGGTGGATGCAAACCTGATTGTCGATACTGCACAGCTATGCGTCCAGCTCAAGGGCGTCTCGCGCAATCCGTGCAATACGCTGACGTTACGGAGCAAACGACTTCTTGAGATGGCGAGCGACGCCGTGTGGGGCGGACGGCTCGTGATCGAAAACACAGGCGCGATGGTCGATCTGCTCGGGAGCGGCAACCTGCAGCCGACGTCATTCGTGAGCATAGATGATGGCGGGGCTGGAGACAAGGTGCGGCTGAACATCGCCAAATACGACTACACGATTCGTGGCTTCGCCTACAACGGCGCCATTACGGCGAGTGGCGATGTGAGTACGGAGAACGTTGGCAAGGCCATTTCAGGCTTGAAGAAAATGACGGTGGACCCGTCGATCAAGATGTGGAAGGGCGGAGGGTCTGGCGCATGGAGCGTGGCGGAAAACTGGGAAACGAAGGAAGCCCCGGCGAGCGGTGACACGGTGATCATCCCGAATACCGTCACGTTTGCCGCCGAAACGGTGGATATCGGCGAAAGCGGACTGACGGTGGACTGCTATGGTGCGGTAGCGGGACCGCTCATCCTTTCGGGATCGGGTAAGTTCGTCAAGAAGGGGTCCGCGAACTGGACGACCGGCGGCAAGTATCTTCTGACGGGCGGCGTGCGGATCGAAGAGGGGCAACTCGTGGAAAAGATGACGGGCGAAGGCCTCAACTACATGACGGATGGCCTTGGCACGGGAACGATCGAGATTACAGGGAGCGGGTGCTGGTTTCCGCAGGCCTACTGCGCGACGAACACGCAGCCTGTGGTCATCTTTGAGCACGATACGACCTATCCCATTCGCACAAGCGGCTCTTTCGTCAACTTGGGAACGGTGACGACAGATGCGGACTTCACGATTTACAGCCAGTGGGAATGGCCGTGCTTCAAGGGTGCAATCCATGCGTCCGGCAAGACGGTCACATACCTGACGTCTGACTGGAACAAGCCGGAGTGGACGCCGTTTGATGCCGAGTTTGCGGACGTCAATGCGAATCTCGTGGTCAATTCGCCCACCAAGAAGGTCGTTCGCCTGTCGGGCGTGGCGGATCGCCGCGACTGCGGGCTAACGGTGAGTGCGGGCAAGGTGGCGTGTCCGTCGTCGCAGGGCTGGGGCACGTTGGCGTTCGCGAAGAACACGTCGGTCGAGATTCCGAAGGGGAGCGTCCTGCGCGGCGAATCGCTTGTACTGGGCGGTACGTCTCTCGTGCGCGGACGCTACACTTCCACGAAGCTTACGCGCATGGGTATGGATGGCTATCTTGACGGCGATGGAAAGATACAGGTCGGCGATCTGTACGGCGGCGTTCTGAGCATAAGGTAGGGCATGAGAATCCTTGGTTTCTTGTTTGCGGCGGCGCGGCTACTGTTTCCGGGTGATGCGTTTGTCGTTGCGCCTACGGCGGCGGACTATCCGTGGCCCGGTCAACACGTCAATGCGGTGCACGGTTCCGTAGATCTTACGAATGCGGGGGAACTTGCCGTAGAGGTATCCAACCGGCTTGACCGTGTGCTGCAAGTCACCTTGAGTGTGAAGAGCCGTGCCCTTCAGGGTCGTTCGCCAGGCGGAAGCATCGCGCTCGCGCCACGCTCGTCAGGCGTGATCCGCTGCGACTTGCGGCCTGAACCGTGGCGGCTGGATGCGCCTCTCAAGTTCGTTGGGATGAACGGATACCCAATCGCGCCCGGAATGGGCTCCAACCTTTTCGATTTGCGCGAAGTGACGAGCCTACACCTCTTTATCGCGAAGGGAACAGACCCAAATTCGTTCGAGGTGTGCCATGTCACCGTTCAGGATGTTGCTCCGCGCGAGGTGGTGACATACGAGGCCAAGACGTTTTTCCCGTTTGTCGATCGCTACGGACAGTTCGAGCATGGCGATTGGCCGGGCAAGGTTCATGGCGATGCCGACTTTCTTGCCGCGCGAGAGGCGGAAGAGGCCTGGCTCGCGGCGAACGCGAATGGTCCGGCTGCGGATCGCGACCGCTGGGGTGGCTGGGCGAAAGGTCCGCAGCTTGCGGCGACCGGGTTCTTCCGGACGGAGAAGGTAGATGGCGTGTGGTGGCTCGTTGACCCGGATGGGCATCTTTTCTGGTCGCATGGCGTAGATTGCGTCGAGCCGGGCGGAAGCGCGACGGGCGTCGGATTCCGCGAGAACTACTTCGCATCGCTCCCGTCGAAAGACGATCCCGTGTACGGCCGTTTCTGGGGCGTGCGGAAAAGCACGGCCGCACACGGCTTCTACGCCGATACGAACCATGTGCCGTATGCGACATACGATTTCGTGGCGGCGAACGTGTTGCGCAAGTATGGCGCGGACGGACAGGCGCATGCCGCTGACCTGGCCCATCGCCGTCTACGCGCATGGGGGCTCAATACGATCGCGAACTGGTCGAGTCCGCTCGTCTGGAAGCTCCGCCGCACACCTTACACGGCTACTCTCAACACGAGCGGTGCGCCGCGCCAGGCGGATTCGAAGGGATGGTGGGGGCCGTTGCCCGATCCTGAGAATCCGGAGTTCGAGAGGATTCTTCGGACGCGGGCGCGTGAACTTGCGAAGGTCATGCGAAACGATCCGTGGTGCCTTGGCGTATTCGTGGACAACGAGCTTTCGTGGAATGGACTGCCAGATTTGGCTTCCTTGGCAGAGACCTACTTCGCTACCGTCGCGCGGGTCGTACACGAGGAACTGCCCAACCACCTCTATCTTGGCGGACGCATCGCGTGGGGGACAGAGGACGTCTACCGGGCGGCGGCGAGACACTGCGATGTAGTGTCCGTAAACGTATACGCACGGCATTTCGATCGCGACCTGCCGGAGGGGTCGATTGACCGTCCGCTACTCATCGGCGAGTTCCATTTCGGAGCCCTTGATCGCGGTCTGTTCCATACCGGACTTGTCGCGACGCGTGACCAGTCCGCCCGGGCCAACGCCTATCGGGAGTATGTCGAAAGTTGCCTAGACCATCCGCGCGTCGTCGGGGCGCACTGGTTCCAGTGGCGTGACCAGCCGCTCACCGGCCGCTCCGATGGCGAGAACTACCAGATAGGCTTCTTGACCGGCACGGACGTACCATATCCGGAACTCGTAGAGTCCGCTCGCGCCGTCGCAAGCGAGATGTACTCGCGCCGGAAAAATCAGGCGAAAGGCAGAAGGGATTCAGCACGATGACAGGCAGACGAACATTTTTGGGAGAATGCGCCGCGTTCGTGGCTGCGGGATGCGTGTCGACGCGATGCGCCAGACGTGACGCCGTTTACGGAGAATTGCGCCGTCAGATCGCCGAAGGACTCATGGCAGGCTGTGTATGCGGAACCGTGGGCGGGCCTCTCTACGCGGCCGGCGAACGGACGCGCCACCCCGTTTCGACGCCGATGGCGGAGGATTGCATCTTCGATCTCGCGAGTGTGGGCAAGACCTTCACGGCAAGCCTGTGTTCGCTGTTGGCGGCTAATGGCCGTCTCGATCCCGATGCGCCGTTCGCGGACTACCTGCCGGAACACGTGCTCGCGAAGGAGGACTGCAAGATCACCGTGCGCGACTTGGCGACGCATACGGGAGGCTTCGACAACTCGAAGCCATACATTGTGCCAGACCAAAAGACGTTTGACCGTGAACTCTACGCGAAGCGTCCGGTGCGGCGACGTGGCGAGAAGTTCGAGTACGCCTGCTCGAACTACATCTATCTCGGACGGATCGTCGAGCATGTTACGGGACTGGATCTCGAAACGGCGGCGCGTAGGCTTCTTTGGGAGCCGCTTGGCATGCGCGACACTTGTTGGCACGAGATCGTCGGCAATCCTCGCGCGGTTGAGACGTTTGTGAACGGCTATCTCCCTGCGGGAACGCATGGCGACGAGTCTGCCCGTGTCTATCCATGGGCGCTCGGCAACGGTTCGGCGTTTTCGACGGCGGGGGACATGCTGAAGTTTGCGGACGATCTGATTGCGCGGAGGATATTTCCGAAAGCCTATTATGACCTTCTGTTCACGCCCTGTTGGGAAAAGGGCGGCAAGCGGCGCAGTTTTGGCTGGGACATGAGTGCCGGGTTGCACCGTCCGACAGGCTGGAGCGCGGCGACAATTGCGCACGGGGGATTCACCGGCAACACGATTGCCGTCGATCCCGCAAACGGGTTTGCGGGAGTTGTGCTGACAAGCCGCACGGGCGACAGGCTCAAGGCGTATGAAGGACATTGCCGCCT